>NZ_JAMFTP010000015.1:0-87248 GCF_024586525.1 Corynebacterium sp. BF-R-2
CTGTTTCGCTTGACCGGAAACGAATAAACAAAAGGCAAGCTAGAACCCAGCAGAATGAAGCTGCATCAACCCAAAAAGGAGCTTGCGCCGAATGCGAGATAAGCAGACCGGCAATTGGTGGCCCAATTAAAGTTCCGATCGAGTATCGACCTTGATTAACAGCCATGGCTTTTGCTAGCAAACTCGGGGGGATTAGTTCTTTAAGAAATGCGCGTTCTGCCGTACCAAAAGCCGAGGAGATACCCCCTAGCAAGAAAGCCGAAACTGCAAAAAGAGATATCGGATAATGTCCATTGGCCGCAAAGACGCATAACAGGGAACCAACGACGCCAAGTATGGCGGAAATTTTAAGAATTACTAGTCTTGAGTATCTGTCCACTAGGCGACCGATTGGCAGCCCCAAAACAACCATACTTAAGACAAACAATCCTGACGAAAAACTTGCAGCGGATGGAGAGTTGGTAACATTAAGAACTACAAGGAATAGGGCGAAAGTAGTAATTTGATTACCGACTACATTTACTGTTTGCCCCGACATTAGCAATTTGTAGTCTCTATTTTTCCAAAGCGACAACACCAGCTCCTTTATGGGCGCAAGTTTCGAAGTTAGGTACTTCAACTTTGTTTATCGTCATTGATTGCATAGAAAACCAATACTCTACGTTTGTTTTTATACAAGGAACTCCCGTGAGTAGACTAATTATTCCGTGCGCAAGAAAGGCTGCTGAAATTGAGGAAGAAACGGAATTACCCGCTTGCCTTAGAGGACGTGAGTACTCTCGGATGTCCAGATCACGGTCGACACGCTCGATCGTCTGATAGTCTTTTATGCATCTAAAACAGGCACCACAGCTATCGTGAATACCTAGGATAATCTCGGGACCTTGGTACCCGCAGTGCGCCCACGGCATTTCATGACGTAATGCAAAGTCATTCGCCGTGAATCTTATTCTCTCAGGGTAGTCCGCTGACAGTGCGAAAGTATCTACCGAATTCAGCGTACGCTCGAAGTCACTCGTTGTACATAAGCTTTTCTGCAAGCAGTCTATCTCTGTCTCAAGTCCAATTTCCGCTATTTGACTAGCTAACGCCTTACTCTTTGCATCTCCAATATTGGTAAATTTGAAATGCTGGCGAACAATATTTGTCGGCTCAACTGTATCTGGGTCAATAAGGACGAGCTTTCCAATGCCAGCTCGGGCAAGAAGAACGGCCACTTCTGACCCGACTCCCCCAAGCCCTACTATGGCAGCGGCGCTATTTGATAATTTCTCCTGCACATACCATGGATGCTCTCGCAACTGGTTATCCATCCCTTGATATAGGTTTTGCGCTCTAGACCATAGTTCGAACCTAGTATCAAGTTCGGAGGGATACTCCGACTCTTCAAGAAATCCAAAGTCTGCAAGTGTGGAAACGAGCTCCTCGACAAATTGATAGCTTAGCGACGGAAAGGACCCCTCAAGCTCGAAATAGATCTGCTCAAGGGTCCTAGTTCCATCTAACCGAGTTAAGATCGCCTTGATTCTCCCATCGGAATCCCTTACCTTCCTAGAGCTCCCGTAGGAAACTCCGCCAATGATCAAGGAGTCCTTACCAACAGCGAGTGGCCTATGAGCGTATTTCAGACGATACATACTCAACTCTTTCTGGGATTATCCGTCGGTACAGCAACCGCCGCATAACAATACGAAATCTTCAGCTTTCAAGTTTTCGAAAGTCAGGCTTTCCATTTCCACTCCCTTCAGGATAAATAACTGTTACAACCGCCTAACCTACCAAAAGCTTTGGGATTCAAAACGGGTTTGTATACAAATCTGGAATCGGTCGTGCGATTTCGACCAGGAGGCTCATCGCTCCTCAAACATATGGGGCTTAGCCGTTCCCACTTTTGCAGCCCAGAGGGATGCCCAATACGTTGGCCTCATATCTAGGGCGATCAGGACCACTGCTTCATTAAATGGGCCTGCACTCCGAGGCAATGGAACCACATATGCTCGCTAGGTAGCGACACGAACTTGGAGCCAGCATCATGGTAGAGAGTGGCAACCCGGGTAACCTTCGGCACTTGATACCGTTGGTTACCTGCTTAAACAGCACGGTCCGATTAGCAGAGTCCTGTGTACCATCCGCACTTCGACCTACCGAGAGCAAGGCCTTTAGGCTATCCAGCTCCCTTAAGCGGCGGGGTATTTCAGGAAAACTGGATGAAGCGCATCTGACCGCATTAGGGGGGTTCAACGCAAAACCGGCACCCCAGAACAAAACATGCTGAGATGCCGGTTTGTCAACGATGCCGCGACTCACTTGTCAAGCAGGTCGCAACTCATGACATGTGCGGAGACGAGAGGATTTGAACCTCCGGACCTACGCAAGTAAGTCAACTCCTTAGCAGGGAGCCCCATTCGGCCGCTCTGGCACGTCTCCAGCGATTCGCAATGAATCGTCCATCACTCTACCTGAGCGCTTCCCCTAGGAACAAAATGGGGCTTCACTTTTCTTTCCCTATAAGGGCCGCGTGCAGCTTAAGGGCCACATACAGTGCAGCGCAGCGCCAGCCGTCATCCAGTACACTGGGCCCGAGAATGTCGCGCACGCGGTCTAGGCGGTAGTGCAGCGTAGCGCGGTGAATATAGAGAGCATCGGCGGTTTCAGACACGTTGCGAGAGTGCTCAAAATAGGTAAGGAGAGTCTCCCAGTAGGAGTTGCGGGGCTCGTCGAGAAGCACAGCGGCATCCGGGCTTATCTCCTCTACCGTCTCTGGAGTCAGCTCCCACCCGCGCAGCAGCCGCCAAGCACCAGCTTCATCCCAGCTCATAGCCTCGTGGCCACACAACCTGGCCACATCCGCCATGAGTCGCGCCTGCCGGGCAGTGGGCGCCGACCCACGCGCCACGACGGCCGCGCCAACCACGAGGGCAGCGCTGTGCAGCTCCTCCATCAGCGCTTCCGTGTCCAGCACACTGCGGCGGCATTCGATGAGAACGAGGGAATCGTGGGAGTCCGCTACCAAGAAAGGCCGGCGAACCAAGGGACGCGAAAGCTCCACAGCGAGCGCGCGCTGATCACCTTCTATCAGCACGCGGTGTATGGTCAACTCGCCATCGGAGGGTAGGAGGTCACGTTCCCGGGCTGCCGCCAGCGCGGCAGGATCGCCCGCGAGGACTTCGCGGGCCATGTCACCTAACTGTTGCGCATGGGCGGCCAGTGGAGCATCGTGTTCGTCGATAAGCCGAGCCAAGCGGGTAAGAAGAGAGCCGAGCTTGACCACGGGGGCATCACCCAGCGCGGGCTCATCAATAGCCCACAGATACCCCACCAGTCTCCCCTGGTGACGCAGCGGAATAACCAAACGAGGCAACATGTCGTAGCGCGGGTTGGCGGGCAGGCGCACCGGCAGGACCGCTTCCTGAATGCCGAAGCTCAGCATCCACGGAATCGGCTCCGGCGGTGGCGTGCGGTTAAGGATGGATCGGGCACGATTGTTGTCGATGGCGCCGATCTGAGCGCTGGCAGCAATCACGGCGATGGTGGGGGTAGTCACCTCAACGGAGCGCTGCAGGATCTGGGCGCAATCGTCGACGATGTCCTGAATGTTCGTCAGCTGCGGGGGAGACACTTTTGACATATGTCAAAGATACTTACGAAAATTGTCTAGTGACAAACAAAACTGTGGTGGGCGATAATCTCCTACAGTTCAATGACACTCGTCACACATATACGTTCATGAAGGGCGTCTACATGACCACAACCAATAATTCCGTCAGAGCACAGGACGTGAACACCGGTACCAGCGCTGGTGCAGACGACGGCCTGCAGCGCGGCATGAAATCACGCCACCTGCAGATGATCGCCTTCGGCTCCTGCATCGGCACGGGCCTCTTCCTTGGTTCCGGTGCCTCCATCCAGGAGGCCGGGCCGGGCGTTATCGCCGCCTACGCCATCGGTGGTTTCATCATCTTCCTCATCATGCGCATGCTGGGTGAGATGGCCGTGGAGAATCCCGTCGCGGGTTCCTTCAGCGCGTATGCCCGCGAGTACATCGGCCCCATCGCCGGCTTTGTCACCGGCTGGAACTGGTGGTTTACCACCATCGTCGTGGGCATGGTGGAGCTCACCGCGGCCGGCACCATTATGGACTTCTGGTTCCCCGGCATCCCACACTGGCTCACCGCGCTCGTTGCGCTTGTCATCGTCACCGCTATTAACTTGGTGCACGTTGGGGCTTTCGCCGAAGCGGAGTTTTGGCTTTCCCTCATCAAGGTGGCCGCACTGATCCTCATGATCATCGTCGGCGTCGCCATCGTCTTGGGCCTGACCCCAGAACCTGCACTGGGCTTAAGCAACATCACTGAGCACGGCGGCATGTTCCCCAACGGCGCTAGCGGCGTCATCTTCTCCCTCGTCGCGGTGATCTTCTCCTTCGGCGGCATCATCTCCATCGGCACCGCTGCCGGTGAAGCACAGGATCCTTCCGAGTCCCTGCCCAAGGCCATCAACAACGTGATCTGGCGCATCCTTATCTTCTACATCGGCGGCATCGGCATCATCGTGCTGCTGGCTCCCTGGAATGAGTTGGATACTTCCACTTCGCCTTTCGTGCGCGCGCTGAGCACCCTTGGCATTGGCGCCGCCGCCACGGGCCTGAACCTCATCGTGCTGGTGGCTGCCGTATCAGTGTTCAACACCATGACCTTCTCCGGTGCGCGCATGTTGCGGGATCTCTCCCGCGGCGGCCAGGCCCCGCCTTTCTTCGATTCGGTCAACGCCAAAGGCGTGCCGGTGCGCGCTCTGCTGTTTAACGCCCTGCTCATGGGTTCGGCGGTGCTGCTCAACTTCCTCTTCGAGGGCAAGATCCTCATCATCTTGCTGGCCATCATTGTGGGGGCGGAGCTCATTTCGTGGTCCGCCATTGCTATTGCGCATCTCAAGTTCCGTCGCCGCTACCCCAACGCCGCCTTCCGCGCACCGCTGTATCCCTTTGCGAACTACCTATGCTTAGGCTTCTTTGCCTTCGTCATCGTGCTGATGTTCTTCCTGCCCGATTACCGCACCGGCGCTATTGTCTTACCCTTGTGGATTATGGCCCTGGGACTGATCTGGGCAGGCAAGAAGCGCCACGACGCACGTAAAAAATAGAAAGGTTTCCTCCTATCATGCAAACCACCATTGGTGATTTCATTATTGACCGACTCAAGGCCATCGGCATCACGGAGATCATCGGCGTACCCGGTGACTTCAACTTAAGCTTCCTTGAACAAATCGAGGCTGCTGACGGCATCCGCTTCGTCGGCGCCTGCAACGAGCTCAACGCGGCGTATGCGGCAGATGGCTATGCCCGCCAGAAGGGCGTGGGCTGCCTGCTCACCACCTACGGCGTGGGCGAACTCTCTGCTCTCAACGGCATTGCGGGGGCGCGCGCCGAGCACGTCCCGCTGGTGTCACTGGCTGGCGCGCCGCCGCAGTACGCCACGGAGTTCCGGTGGAACCTGCACCACTCGCTTGCCGACGGCGACTTTGCCAACATGCTCGACTCCATCGCACCGTTTACGGAAGTTGCCACGCGCGTTTCCCCGATGAACGTGGTCGAGGAGTTTGACCGTGCCTTGCATGCGTGCCTGCGCGAGAAGCGCCCGGTGCACATCCAGATCCCCTCCGACATCACGCACCTCACCGTCGAGGTGCCTGATGAGCCTTTCTCCACCGCACTGGCAACCTCCGATCCTGAGCGTCTTAACGCTGCCGCCGACTACGTGCTGGAGCATCTCGCAAAGGCCAAGGATCCCATCATCCTCATTGACCAGGACACCAACCGTCACGGTTTCACGGAGAAATTCCGCGCCATCATCGACAAGGCCCAGCTGCCCTACTCCCAGCTCTCCTCCGGCAAGGCCATCCTCTCGGAGCGCCACCCGCTGTTCATCGGCACCTACAACGGCGCGGCGTCTGCGCCGGGCGTGCAGGAGCGCATCGAAAAATCGGACTTCCTGGTCACCACGAACCCGCGCTTCATCGAGGTCAACTCCGGTTCCTTCACGCACAACCTGGCTGATGCTCACGTTTACAACTTCGGCGATCAGCACCTCAACGCCGATGGCGAGTTCTTCGTGGGCATTCAAACGCTGGAGCTTCTCGACGTCCTCCTGGACCGCATTCCGGAAGCTGAGGCGTCGCCAAGCACTGCCTTCGAGCCCGAGCCCTTCGAGCCAAACCCGGACGCCCCACTCACCCAGGAGCGGATGTGGCCGCAGATGCTGGGTTTTATTCAGGAAGATGATGTGGTCATCGCCGAAGCCGGCACCTCCAACATTGGCTTGGGCCAGCAGCGTATGCCCGAGGGCGTGCAGTACATCAACTCCACTATCTGGGGATCCATCGGCTTCACCTTGCCGTGCGTCCTCGGCTCGCAGCTGGCCAATCCGGAGCGCCGCCACGTGCTTTTCATCGGTGACGGCTCCTTCCAGCTCACTGCCCAGGAACTATCCACCATCGTGCGCCAGGACCTCAAGCCCGTCATCGTGCTGGTCAACAACGATGGCTACACCATCGAACGCTTCATCCTAGGTATGGAGCGCGAGTACAACGAGATTCAACAGTGGGACTACACCGCCCTGCCGAAGGCATTCATGGCGGACACCACGATGGAGTCCTACACCGCCGCCACGGAGGGCGAGCTCGCCCACGCCCTGGAGGACATCGCCGCCCACCCGGAGCGCGGTGCCTTCCTCGAGGTTCGTCTCGATCCTCTCGATGCCCCTAAGGGCCTGCAAGCCTTTGGCCCGCAGACCGCTGACTTCGACTTCGGGCCACGTGGCCCGCGCAACGCCTAAGGTGGAAAACATGATTCGCCCAGATCTTTCGTCCCTGCCCATCTATGTTCCCGGTAAGAATTCCGAGACTGCCTTGAAACTCTCCTCCAACGAGGCAACTCAAGAGCCGCTGCCGGGCGCGCTCAAGGCCATGGAAGCCGCCGTGGCACACGTCAACCGCTACCCAGACATGGGCGCGGTGGAAATCCGCAAGGCCCTGGCGGAGAACCTCGGTGTCACCCCGGAGCAGGTCACCACTGGTGCTGGCTCCTCCGCCATCTGCCAAGAGCTAGTGGAAATCACCTCCGTGCCGGGCGATGAGGTCATCTTCCCCTGGCGCTCTTTCGAGGCCTACCCCATCTTTGCGCAAGTCGTGGGCGCCACCCCGGTCAAGGTGCCGCTCACCGCCGACCACCGCGTGGACCTAGACGCCATGGCTGCAGCAATCACGGAGAAGACCCGCCTCATCTTCGTGTGCAACCCGAACAACCCGACTGGCTCCATCATCACCAAGGAGGAGTTCGACGCCTTCCTGGCCAAGGTTCCGGACAACATCATCGTGGCACTCGATGAGGCCTACATTGAATACAACCGCAATGATGCCATTCCACTGGCCACGGACTACGTTCACACGCACGACAACGTCATTGGCCTGCGTACCTTCTCCAAGGCCTACGGCTTGGCCGGCATTCGCTTGGGTTATGCCTTTGGCAATGAGGAAATCATCGCAGCTCTCAGCAAGGTGGCCATCCCCTTCTCGGTGAACTCGGTAGCGCAGGCGGGTGCCCAGGCCTCGCTGGCCTCCCAGAAGGAGCTACGGGAGCGCACCGATGAGACCGTCGAACAGCGCGACCGCCTGGTCAAACACTTCGCGGATTATGGCGTGCCGGAGTCCCAGGCCAACCACATCTGGTTTGCCACGGAGAACATCGCCGCGCTTGGGTCTCCGCAAGAGGTCGCCGAAAAGCTAGCGCAGCACGATGTCCTCGTCCGCGCCTTCCCCGAGGGCGTGCGCGTCACCGTCACCACGGCGGAGGAAACCGAGACGCTGCTCAAGGCTTGGGACGCAGCCTTCGGTGCACAGAATTAGTTTCCGCGTTAGAGTGCAGTTGTGAAGACATTGATCAATTTTGCACTCAACGTCATTGCCGTCGCGGTGGCCTTCTGGGCCGTGGTGGCGATTGTCCCCGGAATCGACATCGTCCCCGCGACCACCCAGAATTTCCTGCTCATCGCGGCGGTTTTCATCATCGTCAATGAGGTGGTCACACCAATCCTCCGCTTCCTTGGCGCCCCGCTGACCTGCCTAACGCTGGGCCTCTTCACGCTCGTCATCAACGGTGCGGTCCTGCTGCTTGTCAGCGCGCTGATGGATTCACTCGTCATCGACGGCCTAGGCGCCGCCATCATCGGCGCGATTGTCCTCGCGATCGTATCCGGCGTGGTGAACTTCTTCACCAGTCCCTTGCGGAGCCGAAACTAACCCCCTGCGAAGGGCGGGAGGACGTCGACGCGGGAGGCGTCGGAAAGCACTGCGTCCTCCGTAGCGCTCGCGCCATCAACGAGGAATGTGCAGCGTTCCAGCACTTGCGCAAAGCTCATGCCGGCCTCCGTGCTGCCGGTGTGGCGCTGGCGCAACACGTCGAGCAACTCCCCCAGTGTCGCTGCGTCCGCTGTGTCCTGCGCGCGCCCCGCGGCGGCGCGGGCTGCGGCAAAATAGTGAACATCAACCATGGCTGCTACTATGCCAGCCTCTGTGACAGGAAGGAACTTGATGCGCACTTATGAGGAGCACCTCGCCGCCGTTCACGCGGCTCTTCCGCAGCCCCGAGCGGTCTCGACGCCGCTGACCAGCGCCTTCGGACGCCGCGCTGCGACCACCTACCGCGCGGAGGCGGACCTGCCGCCCTTTGATAACTCGCAGATGGACGGCTACGCGCTGCCCACGTGTGACGGCGGAACCTTCACCGTGGGCCGCACCATCGCGGCGGGAGACGTTCCTGGTGAGCTCACGGACGGCTCCGCCCTGCCCATTATGACCGGCGCCAAAGTTCCCGCGGGCACCGCCACCATCGTGCCCGTCGAGCACTGCGAGCCCCCGCACTTCCCGGAAGAAGGCGCTACCGTCACCGTGCCGGCAGCTCCCGAGCAGTTCATCCGGCGCGCGGGCTCCGACGTCCAGGCAGGCACAACCCTCATCAACGAGCACGCGCTTCTCGACGCCCCCTCCATCGCCACCCTCGCTTCCCAAGGTCTCACCGAGGTCTTGACCTTCGCGCCCGCCCGCATCCTCATCTGCACCGGCGGCGCTGAAATCGGAGGCGACGGCGAGGCAACCATCCCTGATTCCAATGCGCCCATGCTTGCCGCCCTGGCCACGCAGTACGGCATCGACGTGGCCGGCTTCGTGCGCACCAATGATGATCCCGCTGCCCTGCGCGCCGATCTGGCCGAAGCAGTCATTACCCACCGCCCCGATGTCATCGTGACCTCCGGTGGCATCTCCCACGGCAAGTTTGAGGTCATCCGCCAAATCTTCGAAGAAGACGGTTGGTTCGGCCACGTGGCGCAGCAGCCCGGTGGCCCGCAGGGCCTGTCCCACCTTGGCGACGTCCCCGTAGTCTGCTTCCCCGGCAACCCCATTTCCACCCTGGTGAGCTTCCGTCTCTACTTGGCTCCTCTGCTTGGCCACGCGCCGGCTCCTTTTCACGCACGTCTTGCTGAGCCCGCGGATGGCCTTAACAACCGCGAGCAATTTCGCCGCGGAACTATCAGCATGTCCGGCGGCACAGCCCAGGTTTCCTTCCTCGGCGGCACCAGCTCCCACCTGATGTCCCAGGCCATCGGCGCAACAGCCCTTATTCGTATCCCCGCCGGCTCGCAACTTTCAGCCGGCGACCTCGTGGAGGTGTTCCCGCTGTCATGACCCGCACTGCACTCGTTATCGTTGCCTCGACCCGCGCCGCCGCCGGCGAGTACGAGGACCGTTCCGGCCCTATCTTGGTGAACCTCCTGCGTGAGCAAGGCTTCGCTACCCCGGATCCCACCGTCGTCGCTGACGCCGAAATCGACTCCGCCTTGGCCACCGCCTTCGCCGATGCCCCCTCCGTCATCCTC
Organism: Corynebacterium sp. BF-R-2; assembly: GCF_024586525.1. NCBI lineage: Bacteria > Bacillati > Actinomycetota > Actinomycetes > Mycobacteriales > Corynebacteriaceae > Corynebacterium > Corynebacterium sp. BF-R-2. Next base: position 9,927 of record NZ_JAMFTP010000015.1, read on the forward strand.
ACCTCCGGCGGCACGGGCATCACACCGGATGACCGCACCGTCGAAGCGCTCACCCCGCACCTCGAGCGCGAGCTCCCCGGCCTGGCCCACGCCTTCTACGCGCACTCCGCCGCCATCCCCACCGCGGCACTCTCGCGTACGGTTGCCGGAGTCACCGGGCCCACTTTCGCCATGGCCCTGCCCGGCTCCACGGGCGCGGCCAAGGACGGCTGCGCGGTACTCGAACCAGTTCTTCACCACATCATCAACCAGTTGGAAGGCATTCATGAGCACTGATTTCGGCCTACTCGGCGCCCACATCAGCGCTGAGCCCATCACTGCCCCCGACATCGCCACCGCTGAAACCGGCGCCGTCGTTGTATTCGACGGCATTGTGCGCAACCACGATTCCGGCCGCGGGGTCAAACTCCTGACCTACACCGCGCATCCCAGCGCCCAGCAGGAAATCGAGCGCGTGGCCGCTGACGTCGCCGCTGCCTTTCCCGCCGTGCGCCTGTGGTGCGCGCACCGGACTGGAACACTAGAAATTGGCGAATCCGCTTTCATCGTCGCCGCCGCCTCCGCACACCGCAAGGACGCCTTCGAGGCCGCCTCGACCTGCGCCGACCGCGTCAAAGCGGAAGTGCCCATCTGGAAAGAGCAGCTCCACACCGATGACACCACCACCTGGGTAGGCCTGGAATGAACCGCTGTATGCACTGTCGGAATTCGGTATGGACGGGAAATGGGCTTAGATCCAGAAAGTGAAAGCGCAATGCTCATAGCACTACTTCGAAAACTCCTAGCGGTTTGCGCTCTAGGCGTCTGTGCACTTGTCGTTTCTTCGTGTGCGCAAGAGCGTTCACAAACATCGAAATCTTTTGCCACTTGGGAATGGGGTGGGATCGCTAGAGCTGTCTCTGCAGCTCCTTCCGCAAGCAATCCCAATTATGTTTTTGGAACGAGCACTGACGAGGTAGGCCCTCTCGCTGAACTTGCATCGGTGTATAACCCTTCGATGGAAAGACTTGGTGAAGGGTATGTAGCTCCAGATAAGGATCAATTGGTTGTCTTCGATTCAGATTTTCGCAAGCAATCTGAGAAACCACTCGAAGGTTTAGGCCTACCAACCCAAACAACTTCTGCTGGTTCTGTGGACAATAAAACAGCAGTATTTGTTTTTAATGAAAGCACGAGTGATAGTCCGTATTCGAGCCGCATTGTGCTCGCAACTAAGGAAACTACAAGCGCGGTACCTCGCGATAGGGGACCAGTCGCGTTAAGGGCTTGTACTGATGAAACAGCTGTCTGGCTAGAGCGTGATGAAGATGATGGAAGCGGTTTAACGCTTGTGCGTATGGGAACCGACGGGTTGTTGTCTGAATCTCGCCTTGATATACCTGCCGGAACAGTCGCATCCGAATACTTCTCTGCTCTTGGGTGTGGGAAAGAAAAATCATATATTTCATTTCCTGACGATATTGGCGGTGCGGATGTTGTCTCGGTTGGTAGCCCGAATGAAAAACCAACTTTGAAGCATGAAGGAAGGATCGAAGGGCTGCCGATACCAGGCGTAAATAGGTCATCTCGCTACGAAGAAGGAAGCGTGTCGTACTTTACAAGTCGAGGAACGATCGTGGCACTTGATCTCGAGCATCAGGAAGTTAAAGAAACTGAACCGCTAATCGGCGCAGATCGCCGTCCTGTATCTGCAACTATCGACGGCGGAAATCTATATATCGTGACTCAGCCGATTGAAGGTGCTGAGGAGCTTCGCGTACATTCTTTTACATTCAAAGACCCAGCTGCGGATAAGGATGGCGCGCATATCGCGAAGCTTAGCCAGCTTATGCAAGGTGGTACTGCAAAAGGTGCATACACAATTCCGATGTCTATTTACCCTTTCGATAAACGGACGGAATAATGCCTAGAAGAGCTTTATTTTCTGCTCTTTACCTCGCATGGAAATCGCAAGTCCACGGACCTGACCCCCTGTTAGGTGGCGACACACTGGTGGCCAGCAAGGGCGTGGATGACGTTCGAGTGGGCGTCGCGGTGGAACGAAGCAACTACAGGACAAAATCAACGCACTCTAAAACCGGAAGGGCCCGTTTCAGTTGCAGTACCGTCTGCTTCGGCAGCCACTGTCACAGCTCAATGCCAGGTCATCAAAATTGGACTAGGGGGAGATATAGTCGGTCACGTATATGGCAATGCGTCAACATTGAATGACGCCAAGAAAGATGCTAATAAATACGTTCCCAACGGGCATTACAAGCGCCATTGCAGAGGGGTCGGCCAACATCCTTCTGGATACTTTCCGGGAGGGGGAGGAGGATTTAGAGGGGCAGCTTTTAATCACATCATCGGCGACGACAAGGAAACTTATCGAGGAAAATTCTATATCAACGATTTTTCGCAATTTCCCTAGCCAATCCGTTCCTTATTTATCACCCGGCGCTCCGCGTAAGTGGAGCGCCTCAATCTATTTACCTGTAGAAACCGGCGAAGAAATAAGCTCCCTTACTCCAACACTACTAGGAAAAACATCAGCCTTTGCATATTCCTCATCCATTAGAAAAAATGACGCTAAAGACCCCTCAGCCTTTGTAAAAAGCTCTTGCTCAGCAGAAACGATTGATTCGCAAAGGTATAACCGTAAACTCTCAAAATCCTCGTTGGGCCTTTCAATCCTGAACTGAGTAATGAGATCTCTTTTCATCTCTTCGGAATCCACTTCAACTGGTTCGGAGCAAATAAAAAGTACGTCGACTCCAGGCAGGCGCGCTGCTTTACGCACTACTTGCGAATACGTTTCATATGCCGATTCCACAACACGCTGATCGGCCACGAAAAAAGTGTCTAAAGCAAAAAACATACGCATTGTAATCCTTTCCAAAACAGATACAGCTTGTCAACGTCCTGTATACCGTCAGGATTTTGTCACGTGAGATTCTTTCTCACCACCTAGCGGCAGGTGAGGCTGTAAATTGCTTCCTATGTGAGGCATTTATTTATCGTCGACACTGCCGCACTAGCTAAGCAGCTTGTCGATGTGCTGTCCTACAAACTGTCCTCATTGCTTGAACTTGTCGGCCTGGCCAATCCGAACGCTCACGCGGCGATAGCCGACGCCACCGCCACAGGAATGCTGTTTAACAAACTCCTTGACGGCAACGCTGCACAGCTCGGGCGCCAGATTCTTGACAAGGCCCAGTTCTTCAACGCCACCCACGCCTAGTGCTGGCAGCTTCCGCAGCGCCCGCCCCTGCCCCGCCGCTAACGCTCAGCACTATCTTCTAGCACTCGGTAGAGGGCGGGGCGGGTAATCCCGAAGGCACGAGCCACCAATGTTTTCGACCCCCGCCACGATACGCTTCCGCGCGTCTACGACTTGCTCGGGTGTCAGGGCGCGCTTGCGGCCTGTATACTTGCCGGCCTTTTTCGCCAAGGCGATACCTTCGGCCAGGCGCTCACGGATGATTGCGCGCTCAAACTCGGCAAACGACCCCAAAAGTCCCAGCATCAAATCTGCGCGTGGTTCGCTGTTGCCCTTCGAGAACGAGAGGTGCTCGTACAGAAAGGTCACGGTTACGCCTTTGTCGGTGAGTTCGTCCACCAGGGCGCGCAGATCTGTCAGCGAGCGGGCGAGACGGTCAATGGATGAGACAACGAGTTCGTCCCCGTCGCGCAGGTAGGTCATGTACTCGGTAAGCCCTAGGCGCAGGGCGCGGGAGCGTCCGGAAATCTTGTCCTCAGAGATGCGGTCAATGGTTCCTGAGGCGTGGAGTTGTTCGCGTTGCCGGTTGTCGTTTTGTACCACCGTGGAGACACTCCACCAGAGTTTAGGGCATCGAACAGCAACCGAGGTTGAGACCGAATTTTGGAATCAGAAACCGCCACAGGACAATAGTAGGAATCAAGGCAAACCCAGGAAAAGGTCGGAGCACGTCAGAATGAGTTCACGCTACGCACGCCAAGAAACCCTGTGGGGAGCTGAAATCCAGCAGCGGCTTCGCTCTTCCACCGTCGCTGTCATCGGTGCCGGCGGCTTGGGCTCGCCTGCCCTGCTCTACCTAGCAGGCGCCGGCGTGGGGCGCATCCTGCTTTTCGATGACGACACCGTTTCCCTCTCCAACCTGCACCGCCAGGTCATCCACACCACGGCGACCGTGGGCCAGCCCAAAACCGAATCCGCCGCCGCGGCCTTGAATGCCCTCAACCCCGAGTGCACCGTCGAGCAGTTCTCGCGCCTCACACCTGATACCGCCCTGGAGCAACTGCGCGGCGCTGACCTCATCATCGACGGCACCGATAACTTCTACTCCCGCCACCTGGCCTCCTGGGCCGCCCACGAACTGGGCATTCCGCACGTGTGGGCCTCGCTGCTGGGATACGATGCGCAGCTCACCGTCTTCCACTCCGGCCACGGCCCGGTCTACGAGGACCTCTTCCCCACCGACCCGCAGGTGCCTTCTTGCTCACAGGCCGGCGTGATGGGCCCGGTCGTCGGTGTGGCCGGCTCCGCCCTAGCGGTGGAGGCCCTCAAGCTCCTCACGGGCATCGGCACCCCGCTCATCGGCACGCTGGGCTACTACGATTCCCTCGCCGGGACCTGGGAATACATCCCCGTGCGCGCGAACGGCGCTACCCCGGCGCGCCCCGACAACCCCACGGATATTCGCGAGATTCCAGAGGATGCCACGCTCATCGACGTCCGAACCACCTCCGAACGCGCTACCTCCCTCATCCCCGGCTCGCAGCATCTTCCGCTCGATGACATCCTCGCCGGCCACAACCCACCCCTGGACCGCGCCGACCTCGCCGTCCTCTACTGCGCCAGCGGCCTTCGCTCCTCCCAAGCAATCGAGGCCCTGCGCGCCCGCGGCTTCAGCAACGTCTACTCGCTGCGCGGTGGCATCGATGCTTGGCAAGAATCTCATCGCGATGGGGTCTAGACATGGGACTTCACCTCGTGTAATCATGTTTACATGAGTAGTTCAGTTATCAGTTTGCGTATTGACGCAGAGCAAAAGGAGCGCCTTGATTCTTTGGCGTCCAAGACTGGACGTTCTGGCGCGTTTTACCTCCGAAAGGCACTTGACGCTTACTTGGACCAGTTGGAATACATCTATGCGCTGGAGGCCGAGGCCGAGGCCGCACGCCGTGGCGAGCTAGAGACCATTTCTCTTGAAGACCTAGAGGCTGAATGTGGCGTGGAGAATTAGCTTCACGCCGCGCGGTGCGAAAGCCTTCCGAAAGTTAGACAAACCAACGCAGAAGAGAGTCAGCAGGTTTCTTCGCGAAGTGGCAGAACTCGAAGACCCGCGCTCGCGCGGCAAGGGTCTCGTGGGGGATAAATCCGGCCTGTGGCGCTGGCGAGTCGGGGACTACCGCGTTATCGCGGCAATATACGAAAACACAGTCACTGTCACCGTTGTTGACTTAGGTCACCGACGCGAAGTCTACGATTAATCAGCCAACGGGTCGGTTCCGCCGAGCTTCATCTCGAAACGCTCGTAGTCTTCTAGGTTCGCAAAGTGCCGCGAGTAGAGATCACAATCGCGATCTACATAACCATAGAGGGCTGGCGCGACGTCCACGATGTGCCGTACCTTCACGTCCTCACCATCAGCCTGCTCGTTCGCCATCGCTTCAACGCGTTCTCGAGCCTTCTCGTCCGACTCCGCATACACAATATAAAAGTCCTCGCGGAAGAAGCTTTGGGCAGATGAACTGGACTTTTTAGCAAGCTCCATCACGACAATTCCAACATAAGGTTCCATTGCCGGCTACTGTCCTTTCCGGTTCTTCGTCAGCTTGAACTCGACTCTACTTACTCACCCAGACCATGTAAACACGGAAACCTCAGCCGGTCGCCTTGAAAGCTCACCGCCATGCGGACCCGCCAGTATTACGTCGCCACCACTGCAGTGCGAGCTCTCACACTGGGGTACAACTACTGCGCTGGGACTCAATACCAGATCCATGCTTAACCGCTTCAATCCGGAGTTCTTCCTCAACGCAACGGACCTAGTGTGCACCATAGCGCTACCGCTGCGGGTGTCACCAACTTTCACTCCGCGCATACAGTCGACGCCCTGCGCGCCCGCGGCTTCGGCAACCCCTATTCACTGCGCAGCGGCATCGATGCTTGGAAGGAGCACATTTCCGGGCTTAAGTCCGCGGCCGCCCGCCGCGACATTCTCTAACCCCTCAGCCGGCGGCTCCGCCTTCTCGACATCACCCTGGCCACATGGTCCCTTTGGTTTGGTCCCCATACTCTGGTCCCTACTCATCGCAAAGGGACCTTTTACAGCCAGTTTCCTGCGCCCAGATGGTCCTTTTGCTCAGTGAAAGGACCAAAGTAATGGGACCACTATGAAGGGACCATCTTTGTCCCCCCTTCATCGACCAACCAGCCACCCCCTTTGTAAGCTCACTACCATGAGGATCCGCCAGTATTACGTCGCTACCGCTGTGGTGTGTGCTCTCACGCTGGCGTACATGCTGCTGCGCTGGGACTCGGTCCCCGATCCCATCCCGGTCCACTTCGATGTCTCGGGCCACCCGGACCGCTTCGAGCCCAAGTCTTTTTTCAACGCCACCGCTTTGGTGTGGATCGGCGTTGTGTTCGCCATTACTCTGCCGCTGTGCGTACCGCCAGTCTCGCTTGCACGGAAGACGGTGAGTGTTTCAACAGAGTCAGCGATTCCTTTCTCCGAGGCCACCGCACAGCGCGCGGAGCTTCTCACCGAAAAGACCGCCACGTTCATCGCCCAGACAGTGTTCGCCATGACCGTCTGCTTATGCCTTTCCGCCGTCGGTACCGTCGTGCCGGATATCCCGTTCTCGGGCATTCTCCTCGTGGCCGCATGGGTGGGCTTCTTCCTGTTCGTCATGGTCGCGGGTATCCTCACGCTATCGGTCCGAAGGTCCCTGAAAGCCATACCAACTGACCAGGATGAACAGGTTCGCAACGAAGCACTTCGCTTTGCTGGCGGCATGGGCGTCTACAACGAGCCTCGAGACCCCATGTGCTTAGCAGTCTTCCCCACGAATCCTTCGAAGCTGCAGATCAACACCGCGCACGAACCTGGTCGGCGTTACCTGTGGCGCATGGGCATCGCTCTCGCCGCATCCATAGCATCCTGCGTGCTCATCGCCGTACTCTAGGCATATGGAGCACCTGTTTGAGCGCGCACATTCGATTCTTTCTGACGCCACCCACGTCGAGGTCTTCACCGGCGCGGGCATGAGCGCGGACAGCGGCATCGCCACGTACCGTGATGCGCAGACAGGGATCTGGGAGAACGTGGATCCGGTGGCGATGGCGTCGATAAGCGCATGGCGCAGCGATCCTGAGCCGATGTTCGCCTGGTACCTGTGGCGCGCACAGCTGGCGCAGCGGGCGGAACCCAACGCTGGGCACCGCGCGATTGCTGCCGCACGCGGCATGACGGTGACCACGCAAAATATCGATAACCTGCACGAGCGTGCCGGAAGCCAGGATGTGGTTCACCTGCACGGCTCCTTGTTTGCCTTCCGCTGCACCGACTGCGCTACACCCTATGACGAGGACATCGCGCTGCCGAAGGAACCGGTCGAGAGCATCACTCCGCCCGAATGCCCGGTGTGCGGCGGGCTCGTGCGCCCAGGCGTGGTGTGGTTCGGTGAGGCCCTGCCCAATGACGAATGGGCCGAGGCCGAGCGCCGCATGTCCACCGCGGACGCGCTGCTCATCGTGGGAACCTCCGGTGTGGTCTACCCCGCCGCCGGCCTGCCACAGCTTGCCTATGCACGCGGCGTCCCCATCGTGGAAGTTACCCCGCAGCCCACGGACCTTTCACCGCTTGCCAGCGTGGTGGTCACCGCCACCGCAGCGGAGGCGCTGCCGCGCATCCTGGCGGGGCGGATCGATGGCAAAGACGAGTAGCAACCAGAAATCCCGCGGCCCTTGCCCACCAAAATGTACAAGATGTACATTCGTAGTATGAAAACAATGTCAGTAGCATCCAGCCAGTTTCGCCAATCCCAAAGCCAATTTCTTGAAGAGGCACAGCACACACCCGTCGCCATCACTAGTCGTGGAAGCCGTGTTCGCGCTTTTGTCGTCTCTCCTTCATTTTTCGCCCGCGCAGTCGAAGCACTGGAAGATCGTGAGGATGTTCAGACCGCAGAGATTGCCCGAGGAGAAGCCGTAGAGATTTCACACGAAGACCTTAAAAAGAACTCGGTCTCACCTAACCACAACCATTATTCCCCCGAGAGGAGATAAATCCATGCTCTACCTAGTTCCAGGCGCATTAGCCGGGATAACTTTTTATGCCATTCTCACAGCAGTGAGCTGGGTCATCGGGAGAGCCTGGCCGCAATGTCACCTTGGCGCGCATAGCCGGTTGGTCATCCACTGCCTCGTCGCGATTGCATTCTCTATTTTTGTCTTTGTTGCCGACGGCGGAGGGGATTGGGCCACGAACCTGCAAAATAGCGGATTCCTGCTGGCAGGTTGTGTCCTGAGTTTCATTACAGCCGCACAGGATAAGAAGCGGAACTGAAGCAAAACAATTGGCGGAGGCGGCGGGATTTGAACCCGCGGTGAGTTTCCCCACGCTGGTTTTCAAGACCAGTGCATTCGGCCGCTCTGCCACGCCTCCTCGTCACGCGTCAGCATGCACCGCGCGCAACACGTTTAGAGTACTAGACCCCTACCACCGATTGAGAATCCACCCCGAGCTTTTGTGATTTACTCGGGGACATGCAGACTGTAGATACCCTCATCATCGGCGGTGGCGCGGCCGGCCTTCAGGCAGCCCTGGTCATGGTCCGCGCACGCCGCAGCGTCCTCGTTGTTGATTCCGCCACTCCCCGTAACCGCTTTGCCCACGAAATTCACGGCGTCATCGCGCTCGAAGGCACACCACCTCTTGACTTCCAAGAGCACGGCAAGGAGCACGTGCGCAACTACGGCGTGCAGATCGTGAAGGTCACCGTAGATTCTGTCACCGATAATGACCGCACGTTGACCGCAACATTGAGCAACGGGGACACCGTCGCGGCGCGCTCCATCATCGTTGCTAGTGGTGTCGACGACGTACACCCAGCCATCCCGGGCCTGGAGGAAAACTGGGGAAATACGGTCCTCCACTGCCCCTATTGCCACGGTTACGAGGTGGCGGACAAGCACCTCGGCGTTCTCTGCATCGGCGAATTCTCCCTGCAGCACGCGGCAATTCTGCGCCAGTGGTCTCAGAACATCACCTTCTTCACCAACGGCATGGAGCTCAACGAGCAACAGCGTTCACACCTCACCCGGCGAGGCATGGCGCTTGTCGACGGCCCCATCACCGCCTTCCACGACGGAAAAGTCCAGGTTGGAGACGACGACCATGCTGTTGATGCGCTGTTCTACATGCCTATCCCCCACCCGCACGATGAGTTCCTCGCTGACCTCAACCTCGAGCGCCACAGTCCTCCGTCAGGGATGGGCGGAAGCCTCATCAAGGTGGGCCCAGCCGGCGCCACCAGCCACGCGCGCATCTGGGCCGTGGGCAACGTGGTAAACCCACCAGCACAGGTGGCGATGGCCATGGGAGAAGCGAACGCCGCCGCCATCGCGGTCAACGCTTTCCTCGTCGAGGATGATTGGATTTAAGTACGGTGGTGGCATGAAAGCCATCATTCAGACCAATCCGGAAGACCCAAGCTCGCTGCAGCTGGGGGACGCTGATAAGCCGCAGCTCAAAGACGGCGAAGTGCTGGTCCAGGTCAGGGCCGCTGGCGTGAACCGCGCCGACCTGCTCCAAGCCCGTGGGCATTACCCGCCACCGCCGGGGGCGTCGGAGATTATTGGCCTCGAAGTCGCCGGCGAGGTCGTCGACGCAGGTGATACCGACATCAAGGTTGGCTCCAAGGTCGGCGCACTTCTGGCCGGCGGCGGCTATGCCGAGTACGTCGCCGTGCCCAAGGGCCAGCTTATGCCCATCCCCACCGGCTACTCCTTTGCCGAGGCAGCCTCCGTCATCGAAGTGGCCTGCACCGTGTGGTCCAACATCGCCATGGAGGCCGGCCTCGCAGAAGGCCAGACCATCCTCATCCACGGCGGTGCGGGCGGCATCGGCACCTTCGCCATCCAGGTGGCCAAGCAGCTGGGCGCCACCGTTGCCGTGACCGCCGGATCCGATGAGAAACTCGAGACGTGTAAGGAGCTCGGCGCGGATATCCTCATCAACTACAACGAGCAGGACTTCGCCGAGGAACTAAAGAATCAGTGCGATGTCATTCTGGACATCATGGGCGCGAAGTACCTCAAGAAAAACCTCATCGCGCTGGCCAAGGGTGGCCACATGGTCACCATCGGCATGCAGGGCGGCACGAAGGCGGAGCTCAACATGGGTATTCTGCTCAACAAGCGCCTGACCCTGCAGGGCACGACGCTGCGCTCCCGCTCGGTGGAGGACAAGGCCGCCATCGTGGCCGACACCATCACGAATGTCTGGCCCTGGCTGGAGGACGGCAGCGTGAAGCACCACCTCCACGGCACGTACCCGCTTGCCGACGCCGCCAAGGCCCACAAGGCCCTCGACTCCGGCGAGGTCACGGGCAAGCTCGTCCTCGAGGTCTAGAACTTAAGCCCTAAGCCAGGGAGGCCACGACACGGGTCAAGTGCTCAATGTCGTGGTAGGTGCTGAACGGGCTCAGGGAAACTGTCACGGCGCCGCCGATTTCCTCCACACCCATCTCCGTCAGCAGAGGTGTGTGCGGGGCCGTCGTGGTGACAAGGCCGTTGTCGAAGAGCCGGCGGTGAATGACCTCCGCCGGAACGTCGCGCACCGCGAAGGTGAGGCGTGGGATGCGGTCATCGGAGGCGTCGGCAGCCGCCTCGCCCGTCACACCCAAGATGTGCACGGCTGGCAGAGTGCCCAGCAGGCTGTACAGATCCCCGGCAAGTTCCTCCATGTAGGAGGACAATGCCGTGAGAGAGCGCGTCAAACGCACGCGGCGTGAACCACGCTCACCGCCTGCCAGGACCGCAAGATGATCCGCCAGGGGGCCCACACCGCCGGCCAGGCCCGGAGACACCGGACCCACCACGATTTCATCGAGGCGGCGGAACATCGCCGTGTCACGAAACACCAGCGCGGCAATCTGGGGGCCGCCTAGCTTGCCGACGTCCACCCCTACAATGTCCGCACCAATCTCATCGAAGTCGAGGAGGCGGTAGGGGGCGACATCGGAGACGTCGACAAGCGTCCAAGCGCGCGAGCGTTCATGGACCGCATCAATAATCTCCTCCGTCGGCGTCACCGTGCCCAACAGTGCATGAGCGGCGGAGAAGGCAACGAAGCGCGTGGATCCATCAACGAGCTCAGCGTACTGGAAGGCAGGCAGCTCGCCGGTGCCGAGGTCCGGCTGTGCCCAGCGGATGTCTGCGTCGAGGTGCGCGAATGCCCTGGACAGCTCCGGAGGATCGAGGCGCGAGAGCACCACTGAGGACTGACGGCGTACAAGCGGACGTAACGCTGCCGCCAGGGACTGGTAGAGCACCGGCAGGGACGGGCCGAGGATAACGCGCTCTGCCGTCGCACCCGTGAGGTCGGCCACGGCACGGCGCGCAGAAGAATACATGTCATCCGCCAGCAATTCGCCCGGCGCGCGGCGAGCCGAGTGCGCGCCGACGGTATCCTCCTGCGGCTTTACCGTAGCGGATGTACGGAAGGACCGCGCCACGCCCGAGGCCACGCGCTCCGCAATTTGCGGTGAAGAGTGGGCATTGAGGTAGGTCCATCCATCGGACAGACCAGTGTAGAGACCTCGCACACTGGCGACGTCATACTGTTCTGTCATGGTTAACCCTTCCTCCTCAAGCGGATGATCGCCTCCCTACTCTATACGTCTCACGTAAATCTTTCCTAACCCGTGATTTCCCCTGCTCGTCACCGTTTTCGCTGGTTACGGGCGTGTGTCTAGGTGTTTAGGTATCGTGCGCGCTAGGGTGAAGGGCGTGCAAGACAAGAAAAACCTGCGTGACGACGTCGCCCGCATGACCACCGCGCCTGCACCCGGCGAGGAGCCGGCCTCGCGGTCAATGACCATGTCGGCGGCTTTCGCCGACCTGCTGCAAGGCGCTCGCCAGCGCGAGCTGTGGTTCAAGCTGGGCATTCAGGACATCAAGCAGCGCTACCGCCGCTCGGTGCTGGGCCCGTTCTGGATTACCATCGCGACCGGCGTCATGGCCGCCGCTCTGGGCCTGCTGTATTCCATGCTCTTCCAGATTCCCGTGGCGGAGTTCCTGCCCCACGTCACCGTGGGCCTGATTATGTGGAACTTCATCTCCGGCGCAATCAAAGAGGGCTCGACGGTCTTCATTGATAATGAGGGCCTGATCAAGCAGCTGCCTGCCCCGTTGTCGGTCCACGTCTACCGCCTAGTGTGGCGCCAGACTTTGTTCTTGGGCCACAACCTCATCATTTGGTTGCTGCTCATCATTATCTTTCCTCGGCACCTGGGGTGGGAGTTCTTCCTGTGCATCCCGGCGCTGGCCTTGCTGCTGGTCAACGGCGTGTGGGTAGCCATGTTCTTCGGCATTATCGCCACCCGTTTCCGTGACGTTGCCCCGCTGCTGGAGGCTCTCACCCAGCTGCTCTTCTACGTCACGCCGATCGTATGGATGACCTCTACCTTGAAGGACCAGGGTGAGGCTGTTGCCAGCCGTGCGCGCATTGCGGAGCTCAACCCGCTGTATCACTACATGGAGATTGTCCGCGGCCCGCTCATTGGTGTGCACGTTCCCGCCTATCACTGGTTCATTGTCCTGGGCTGCACGGTTGTGGGCCTGCTTATCGCCGGTCTTGCCATGAAGCAGTGGCGCTTCCGCGTCTCCTATTGGGTCTAGAAAGGTTTGTCCATGGTTTCCATTGATACGTACAACGCCTGCGTGGACTTTCCCATCTTTGACGCCAAGTCCCGCTCATTAAAAAAGGCCATGCTCTCCACCGCCGGTGGCTCCATTGGGAAGAATGACCAGAACGTGGTCATGGTTGAAGCCCTCAAGGACATCAACCTTCACCTGCGTGAAGGTGACCGCGTGGGCCTCGTGGGCCACAACGGTGCCGGTAAGACGACGTTGCTGCGTCTGCTCTCCGGGATCTATGAGCCCACCCGCGGCGCTGCCGATGTGCGCGGGCGCGTGGCTCCTGTCTTTGACCTCGGCGTAGGCATGGACCCGGAGGTCTCCGGCTACGACAACATCATCATCCGCGGCCTCTTTTTGGGTCAGACCATCAAACAAATGAAAGCCAAGATGGATGAGATTGCCGAGTTCTCTGAACTGGGTGATTACCTCTCCATGCCGCTGCGCACCTACTCCACCGGTATGCGCGTGCGCCTAGCGCTGGGCGTGGTGACCTCCATTGAGCCGGAGATCCTGCTTCTCGACGAAGGCATTGGCGCCGTCGACGCCGCCTTCATGGCCAAGGCCCGCGTGCGGCTCCAAGACCTGGTGAAGCGCTCCGGCATCCTGGTCTTTGCCTCCCACTCCAATGACTTCCTGGCCCAACTGTGCGATACCGCCCTGTGGATCGACCACGGCCAGATCCGCTCGGTGGGCGAGGTCTCTGACGTCGTGGGCGAGTACGAGGGCCCCGAGGTTGGCGAGTACGTGCGCGACCTGCGTCGGCGCTTCGACAACGAGGAGAACGCCTAAGTTTCCGTGAAAACAGGCAACTATTCACTTGTTTTCACGAAATCCTCGCTGTTCCTACTGCCCTAGCTGCCAATCTTGCCGGCCCTCAGCGAATGGCTGACCAAACTTTCGTCACTTAGGGCACCTCACCCCGAGCATCGCACCCAGCTCCTCGGTCATGCCACTGACAGTCACTTCCGGCCCCGGATGGTAATCCTCTTTGCGCAGCACTGCCTTGTTGCCTTCGATGGAGTAGCGCAGCTTGCGTGATACCGCCTGGGAAGCCGCGTTGCCGGGATCCCACTCGGAGCACAACCGATGCGCGCCCAAGTACTCAAAGCAGAAGACCGCAGCCGCATGGCGAATCTTCGTGCCAATGCCGCGTCCTTGGAAGCGGCGGTAGATCCACGATCCGGTTTCGACCTCATGGTTATCGGGAAAATTCTTCGCCCGCAGATCTACCGAACCAATGACCTCACCGTCGAGGTGGACACCGAAGTCCAGCGACCATTCTTCCGGGGACATCTGAGCACGGTGCGCCCACCGGAAGCTCGGATCAGGTTTCTCCTTCAGCCACGGGAAGGTGTACTCCGGTAGCGGCTCTCCAAAAATCTCAGCAGCCGTGACGCCATGGATGGCGGCGATGTCGCCATCACGCAACACCCGCAAAGTCAGGTCTCCTACTTGTAGGGAGAGCTTAAAAGGTGCCCACATGTCTTCGACGCTTTTCACAGTCATGGCAACATTGTATTGAGCTATGCGGGTGGCACAATGGAACGCATGACTGCCACCCTGTCCCCGGCCGGAACAACGGCCGCTGTGATCGTCACCCACCAGCGCGTAGAGCTGCTGCGCGCCTCGCTTGAGCAGGTGGTGAACCAAACGCACCCAGTGCAGTGGGTCATCGTGGTGGATAACGGTGCGGAGCACGCAGTAGAGGATCTGCTCCACGAACTGGCGGGCGAGCGCGCCGTCTACGTTCCTTCGGAAACCAATCTAGGCGGTGCGGGCGGCTTTGCGCTGGGCTTTCTGACTGCACTCGCCCTGGGCGCGGACGCGGTGTGGTGCGCGGACGATGACGGCCGCCCCGCCGACCACCACGTGTTGGAGGAGCTCTACCGCGTGGCTGAGAAGAACAACCTGCACGAGGTCTCCCCCGCCGTGTGCAACATCGATGAACCAGCCAAGCTCGCCTTCCCGCTGCGCCAAGGCCTGGTGTGGCGCCGCTACATGAGCGAGTTGGAGGGGGACTTTCTACCCGGAATCGCCTCCCTCTTCAACGGCGCGCTGATCTCCGCTGAGGCTATGGACATCATCGGTGTTCCGGACTACCGCCTGTTCATCCGCGGCGATGAAGTGGAATATCACCGCCGCCTGGTCAACTCGGGATTAAACTTCGGCACCGCCCTGACCACGAGCTACCTACACCCAGACGGTTCCGATGAGTTCAAGCCCATCCTCGGCGGAAAAATGCACACGCAGTACCCGGAAGGGGAATTCAAGCGTTTCTTCACCTACCGCAACCGCGGCTACCTGCTGTGGCAGCGCGGCATGCGCAAACTCTTACCACAGGAATTCGCGCGCTTCGGCTGGTTCTTCCTAGTGCAACAGCACGACGTCAAGGGTTTCCTCGAGTGGCTGCGCCTGCACAACCGCGGCCGCAAGGAAGATTTCCGCCGCCCCTAATCCGCCGCCCCCTCAACTGCGGAGCTAGTCCACCTGAAAGGACTTGCGTGTGCTGCGGAAAATAACCCAGCGTTGAACAAAGAAGTTAATGAGCGTGGCCGTACCCTGGGCAATAACAAAAGCCATGGCCAGCGCCCACGAGGACGGCCATTCCAGGTTGTGGTCAAAGAAGGGAAACGCCCAGCGATACAGAAGGATATTGATCGCATAAGTCATGGCGTAGGTAGCGATAACGGCCGCAAAGCGACGCTTCGACGCATTCGCGTTGAAGGTCCACCGCCGATTGAGCAGGTACGCCACCAAGGTACCGGCCACAAAGCCCAAGGTGCGCGACGTTACCCCGCCGAAGAGGTCTAAGCCGATTTGAAAAAGCCACGTAATACCGACGTCAATGACCGCAGAGATTGCGCCCGTGATGGCGAACTTTGTTCCCTGCGCCTGCAGGGAGTTCGACCGGGAAAGGCGTTCGGCATGGTTGGGCATGTCAGGAATTTTACTTGTCCTTAAAAATGAACACGCGCTGAATAGCGAAGTTCGTTACCGTTGCCACACCCTGCGCAATGACGAAGGCAATGGTGTCCTTGAGGGCTCCCTCAAAGCCCATGCTGATGAGCGGAGCGTTGAGAACCCAATACAAGAAATTCTGAACCGCAAAGGTGGCGAGGTACAGCATGCCCACCGCGCCCGCGGTGCGACCGGACACGTGGGCACCGAAAGTCCAGCGGGCGTTAGCGATGTAGGCGGCGATCGTGCCGAAGACCCAGCCGATGGCCTTCGCCAACGAGCGATGCAGGCCCAGATAAGTAAGGAATAGGGTGAGACCATAATCAATGGCCGCGGTGAACACGCCGACGGATACGAAGCGCACGAGCTGCGTCTTCAGAGTGGAGTCACCGGTAGAGGTTGGTTTAGTCACGGCGCAATACTCTACCCGCGCACGAGAGCCCGGTAAATGTCTAGGCGATCAACCGGTGCGGCGGCATCGACACCATAGGCCCCCAAGGACGCCAAAACGTCGAGAGACGCGGTACATAATTCCCGGATGTCAGAGCCATGAAGTTCCTCGCCGTCATCATCCACCCAGCCCAATGCTGCCATAGAGGTCTCCACCACCGAATCAGTCAGTGCGCGCCCACCCATACAGGACAAGGCCAACGCCATGGACCAGAAAGCATCCTTACCTTCATTGGTGACCTCTCGCGGTAGGGTGCGCAGCTGGTTGAGCGTGGCGCCATCGACGTTAATCCCACGGTGCAGGTCAAGTGCTTGAAGGAGCGGTACGAAGTCATAGAGCCGCGAACGCTCAATGAGCGCGCGGATGGGAGCGGCAACGAGGTCAAGGACCTCATCGATTGTTTCTTGGCCGGTAAGTTCCGCATTGACGGCAGTGAGATCGAACGGAGTCTGGAAAGAACCAGAACCGCCCACACAGAGGGCTTCTGGCGTGCCGCCATCGCGCGGATAGGTCTCGACCACAACAATCTCGAAATCCCACAAGCCCCACGCATAATCAATCTGTTCACCCTCGCGGCGAAGAAACTCACGCACGGTATGGCTTGGATCAATGCGCTGGCCCCGAGCATCGTGATGTTCAAAGAAGTGCCAAGGGGAACTCTCTTCCGGCAATCCGAAACACACCTCGAGGATGCGGTGGAGCTCTTCCAGCGTCAGCGCATCGGAGAAACCAATCTGGCGGTGCACCTCGGCTTCCGCACGGACATTAGAGACTTGGCAGAGCAAGGTGCGAGCGGCGTCGCCACGATCGGCGCGGACCTGCGCCAGATCTGTGACCTTTGAGCTCATGGGCCCCACCATACGCACTTTTAGCTGTGGGCGGCGTGCTCGCGGGCCTCCAGCTCACTGAAAAGGAAGGTTAGAGCAGCACCAATGGCGCCCCACAGGGTCCACGGCTTGGACACGCCGCGGCGGCGGGTGAGGCTCACGATGCCCTGTTGGATCTTGATGTTCAACCAGCCACCGAGTACCAGAATGGCAAAGGCTACGGGGATGGCCCACGCAGGGACGTCGGGAAGCTCCGGCTCTGGTCGGTCCTCGTGGCTTTCTGCATTAGTAATAGCCACCAGCGCGCCGAATCCGAGGAAAGACAAGATGTAGGCGCACACAAGCGCGGTCTTGTTCTTAATCCAATCCGGGAATGCCGTCATAATTCCTACTGCAGCGGCCTGGGTAATGCGGCCGGGCAGGGTATCATCCAGCGCGTAGTTGTCAGTCTTGGGAGTAGTCATATCGCCCTACTGTAGGCGGGCGGTAGGCTACCGTGCATGTACTCCTCTAAAAAAGAGCACCTCACCCCAGCACAGCGCGCGGCTCACGACGACCGCGCCGAAGATGACAAGCGCCACGGCCACTTCCTGGCCACTGAACACACCGCGCTGCCTCTCGACGGCTTCATGACCAGGCTCATTGCTGAGGAACTGCCGATCCTCGATTCCGCTTCACGCGGCCGGGTGTACGAGATTCTTCGCGAATATGAGGGGCCCGAGATCACCACTCAGGAGGAGCTCCCAGACGAGATTCGGGACATCATGGATCTGCACTAGCCCATCACCACACCCCACACGATCAGACAGTACGCCTGTCCGGTTTGTTTTGTATGTGTACCTAATCTCACGTTTTCCCTCACGCCATCTGTCTCTCTTGCTATGTAGGGTGGAGAATCGACCCATCACATCGAGTCAAAAGAAGAAGAGATGGAACTGCATACTACTGAGAAGTCCCTCTACGGTTGGGGCCGCACTGCGCCGTCAACCGCCCACGTCCTGTCCACCCCGGACATCGACGTCATCAAGTCCGCCGTTGCCCAGGTTGCTGAGGACAACGCCGACAAGCCTTCCCACCTCCGTCGCGGTGTCATCGCCCGAGGCATGGGCCGCTCCTACGGTGACCCCGCTCAAAACGGCGGCGGCTTGGTCATCGACATGCAGGCCCTCAACAAGATCCACTCCATCGATCCAGAGTCGGGCATCGTTGACGTCGACGGCGGCGTCACCCTGGACCAACTCATGAAGGCTGCCCTGCCGTACGGCCTGTGGGTACCGGTTCTGCCGGGCACCCGCCAGGTCACCATCGGTGGCGCCATTGGTCCGGACATTCACGGCAAGAACCACCACTCCGCCGGTTCCTTCGGTAACCACGTCACCTCTATGGAGCTGCTCGTTGCCGACGGTCGCGTCCTCCATCTGACCCCGGATGGATCAGATGAGGATCCAACAGGAGAACTCTTCTGGGCCACTGTTGGTGGCATGGGCCTGACCGGCATCATCCTGCGCGCGCAGATCAAGATGACCAAGACGGAGACCGCGTACTTCATCGCGGACACCGACCGCACGGATAACCTTGACGAGACCGTCGCCTTCCACTCTGACGGTTCGGAGCACAACTACACATACTCCTCCGCGTGGTTCGACGTCATCTCCCCGGAACCGAAGCTCGGACGCTCCACCATTTCCCGTGGCTCCCTGGCCACCCTGGCACAGCTCGAGGAGCTGGCCCCGAAGCTGGCCAAGGATCCGCTGAAGTTCAATGCTCCGCAACTCATGACCGTTCCGGACATCTTCCCGAACTTCACCATGAACAAGCTGTCTCTCATGGCCATTGGTGAGGCTTACTACCTCATGGGCTCTCCAGCCCGTAACCAAGTCAAGAACCTCACGCAGTTCTACCAGCCGCTGGATCTCATCGGCGAGTGGAACCGCGGCTACGGATCCAATGGCTTCCTGCAGTACCAGTTCGTCGTGCCGATGGACGCGGTCGAGCCTTTCAAGGACATCATCCGCGACATACAAAAGTCCGGCCACTACTCCGCGCTCAACGTGTTTAAGCTCTTCGGCCCGGGCAACAAGGCCCCGCTGTCCTACCCGATGCCGGGCTGGAACGTCTGCGTGGACTTCCCCATCAAGCCGGGCTTGGGCGCCTTCCTCGATGATCTGGACAAGCGCGTCATGGAGTTCGGCGGCCGCCTCTACCTGGCTAAGGAGTCCCGCACCTCGGCGGAAAACTTCCACACGATGTACCCAGGCCTGGAAAGTTGGCTCAAGACCCGCAACGACATCGACCCGACCGGTGTCTTCGCCTCCGACATGTCCCGCCGCCTCGAGCTGCACTAGAAAGGAATCACCTCATGCTGAATGCAGTAGGCCAAGCACAACACATCCTCCTTCTCGGTGGCACCTCCGAGATCGGCCTGGGCATCGTCGAGGAATTCCTCGATCGCGGCCCCGCCAAGGTCACCCTCGCTGCTCGCCCGGACTCCCCGCGCATCGCGCAGGCACAGGCCACCCTGGAATCCCGCGGTGCTGACGTTGAGGTCATCGATTTTGACGCTACGGACTTCGAGGCCCACCCGGGCGTCATCAAGCGCGCGTTTGAGCGTGGTGACGTCGACATCGCCATCGTCGCCTTCGGCACCTTGGGCGACCAGGAAGAACTGTGGCAGGACCAGGCCAAGGCCGTGGCTTCTGCGCAGACCAACTACACCGCACCGGTGTCCCTCGGCGTGCTCCTGGGGCAGAAGTTCAAGGAGCAGGGCCACGGCACCATCGTGGCGCTGTCCTCCGTCGCGGGCATGCGCGTGCGTCGCTCCAACTTTGTCTACGGTGCCTCCAAGGCTGGTGTCGATGGCTTCTTCATCAATCTCGGTGAGGCCCTGCGCGGTTCCGGCGCTAAGGTGCTTGTAGTCCGCCCGGGCCAAGTCCGCACGAAGATGTCGGCGGATGCCGGCGAAGCTCCGCTGACCGTCAACGTCTCTGACGTGGCCAAGGCCACCGTCAAGGCCGTTCTGGACGGTAAGCAATCCATCTACGTGCACCCGCTCTTCGAGTACGTGTCCTTGGGCTTCAAGTTCATCCCACAGGCGATCTTCCGAAAGCTACCGTTCTAAAGTTCCTCTAAGTCCGTGGCGTGTGGGAGACTTGTAGCATGACTGAGTCCCCCGCCATGGAATATGACGTCGACCGTCTGTCACGTCGCGCCTGCCTCGTGGGCATCGTCGCCGCCGCTTTCGGCGGCGGCCTTGTCACCCTTCTCGGGTTCTTTGCCTTCAAGACGGTCTCTCTACCGGCGTTTAGCACGTCCATGGTCACTCGTGCGTTGAGCACGACGGGCACGGTGCTCACTGTCGGCCTCGTCGGGGCTCTGTGCGTGTGGTGGCTCTTCGATGAGCACAAAGATGCGGTCAACCAGCGCCCGCGCTGGCGTACCTGGCTCACCACTGCCGTGTGTTACCTCTCCCCCGCGCTCCTCACCCTGGCCACCATCGGCCTGCCGCTATCAGCCTCGCGCCTCTGGCTCGACGGCGTCCAGGTGGACCAGGTGTTCCGCACCCAATTCCTGACGCGACTGACGGAGACAAGCTCGTATGCGGACATGAACTACGAGGGCCTGCCCACCTTCTACCCCCTGGGTTGGTTCTGGATGGGCGGCCGCTTGGCCAACCTTCTCTCTATGCCCGGCTGGGAGGTGTATCAGCCATGGGCGCTGATCTCCCTGTCGGTGGCCGGCTGCATCTTGGTTCCGCTGTGGCAGCGCCTAGTCGCTTCTCTGCCCGTGGCAACCGCCATCGCGCTGACCACCACTGCAGTCACGCTCACCATCGGTGCTGAGGAGCCCTACTCGGCGGTTATCGCCATGGGCGTTCCAGCCGTAGCCATCCTGTGTTCCCGCGCATATGACGGCTCCTGGCTTTCCACTCTTGCCATTGCCCTTTACCTGGGCATCTCCGCGTGTTTCTACACGCTGTACACGGGTGCTGTCGCGCTCACCATCGTCAGCCTCATCGCCCTCGTCGTCTGCATCTCCGAGCGCACGTGGCAGCCCCTCGTGCACCTCGCTGCGATTGCCGCAGGCTCGCTGGCCATCGCAGCCATTGCCTGGGCTCCCTACATCAACGGCGTCCTCCGTGCCTCCGCGCCCTTGGAGTCTGCAGCGCAGCATTACCTTCCGGAGGAAGGCACCCAAATCCCAGCGCCATTCCTGTCGCTGTCCGTCATCGGACTGCTCAGCATCATCGGCCTAGTCTACCTCGTGCTGCGCATCGATGAGCCAGATCTCCGCGCCCTGAGCACCGCGCTCGTAGGAACCTACCTGTGGACGGTGGCGTCCATGGTGATGACGCTGGCCGGTCACACGCTGCTGGGCTTCCGCCTCGAAGTTATGGTGGTTGTCCTCTTCGCCACAGCCGGTATCCTCGCGCTCGCGGACGTCCGCCTCATGGGCCTTCCCACGCTGTATCCGGAGCGCTTCACTGAAAGCATGAGCAAGCGCGTTACGGCGGCCTTTGCCCTCATCTTGGGCATTGGTGGCATTTACTACGCACAGCAGATTCCGGCCACCAACGAGACAGCGCTGGATCATGCCTACACCGACACCGACGGCTACGGCGAACGCGCTGACCGCTACACCAGTGATTCTGCTGCTAACTACGGCAAGATTCGCCAGTTTATCGATGCACAAGGTTACGAAGCCGCGGACACCGTGGTGCTCACGGATGAAAAACTCTTCATGGCGTACAACCCCTACTACGGGTTCAACGCATTCACCAGTCACTACGCCAACCCGCTCGGTGAGTTCAACACCCGCAACCTGCAGATTGAAGATTGGGCTAAGCGGTCCTGGGAGCAGACCCCAGAGGAATTTGCGAAGTCTCTCGATTCATCTCCGTGGCGTGGGCCGGATGTCCTCATTTTCCGCGGCGATCTGGAAGAGCCGGGCGATGGCTACAAGACGCACTTGGCGGAAGACATCTACCCGAACCAGCCCAACGTGCGCTACCGCGCCGTCTTCTTCAACCCAGATGTCTTTGAGAAGGGCTGGGAAACCACCCAGATCGGTCCCTTCGTTGTGGCGGCACGTTCCTAAGAGCGTTTCTCAATAAGGCGAGGCAGTGACGTAGACTGATCGCCGTGTCAGATAGGAAAACCTCAGCACCGCAGTCCCTGCGGCTCACCGCCATCATCGCCGGACTCATCGGCTTCCTGTGCTTTGTAGCCACGCCACTGCTGCCGGTCAATCAGACCCAGTCCTCCTTCGACTGGCCGCAGCAGGACTCCCTGCAGTCCATCAACGCACCGCTCATCTCAGTGGCGCCGGAGGAGATTGAAGCAGAGATCCCACTGGTGGCCGTCGACAAGCTGCGCGATGGCCAGGACCTGCTCTACGGCACCATCCCGCCGGAGTCGAAGAAGGCCTCCAACCGCGGCATGTTCGTCCGTGCCGGCGAGGATGGCTTGTCGGTGACCAGCCTCGATGAAGTAGTGTTCTCCCTTACCCCGGAGCAGGTGGCCAAGCTGCCTGACGACGCCTCCCTCCGCATCGATTCCACCGAAGAGGCCACCACTGTCTCACTGGGCACGTACTCGAAGACCTCCGAGGAGGACCTGCGCCCGCAGGTCACCGGTGTCTACACCGAGATCGATAACACTCCGGAGAACCTGCAGGCGCTGGACAGCGACCTGCGCATCCACGTGGAGGTCAACTCCCGCTTCACCTCGTCACCAACAGCACTGAAGCTCATCGCCATGTGGCTGGGCTTGGCCATGGTCGTGATCAGCCTTGTATGTCTGTGGCGCATCGACCGTCTCGACGGCAAGCGCTTCGGCTTTATGCCGGAGACGTGGACGCAGATCCGCCCGCTCGACGGCGTTGTGGCCGCAGTCCTGGGCTGGTGGTACATCTTCGGCTCCAACACGTCGGACGATGGCTTCATCCTCACCATGGGCCGCGTTTCGGATCACGCGACCTATATGGCGAACTACTACCGCTGGTACGGCGTTCCTGAGGCACCGTTTGGCGCGCCCTACTATGACCTCGTCGCCTGGCTCGCGCAGCTGTCCAGCACATCTGTTGTTGTGCGCCTGCCATCGCTGATCTCCGCGCTCATCATTTGGTTTATCCTCTCCCGGGAGATGCTGCCGCGCTTTGGCGGTCGCGTCAATGACCGGCGCCTCGCGCACTGGACCGCGGCGTTAATGTTCCTGGCCTTCTGGCTGCCCTACAACAACGGCATTCGCCCCGAGCCCATCGTGGCGCTGGGCGTCATGGTGACCTGGGCTTCCTTTGAACGCGCGATTTCCACGCACCGCCTTCTGCCTGCTGCCGTGGGCACCATCGTGGCCAGCATTACCTTGGCGGCAGGCCCCACGGGCCTCACCGCCGTGGGAATCTTCCTGGTCTGCCTCCCGGCGCTCTTCCGCATCATGGGCGAGCGCGCCCCGCAGGTGGGCTGGCCGGCTCTCATTGCGCCTTTCCTCGCCAGCGGCACGGCCGTTATGGTGGCGGCCTTTGGGGACCAGACCCTGGCCAGCGTCCTCGAGTCCACACGCGTGCGCTCCCAGGTCGGCCCCTCCCTGCCGTGGTACTCCGAGTTCGTGCGCTACGCCACGCTCTTTGAGCCTTCCGTGGATGGTTCGCTCACGCGCCGCTTTGCCATGTTCACCATGATTTTCTGCTTGGCGCTCATCATTTACGCCTTCATCAAGAACCACCGCGTGGTCGGCGCGGAGGTCGGACCTACCCAGCGCCTGCTGGCCATCATGGCGCTCTCGGCTTTCTTCCTCATGTTTACCCCAACGAAGTGGACGCACCACTTCGGTATCTATGCAGGTATTGCCGGTGTCATCGCTGCACTCGGCTCCGTGGTGCTCTCCCAGATCGCCCTGCGCTCGCCCCGTGCACGCACCTTCTCCATCGCCGCGGTCATTTTCCTCATGGCTATCTCGTTGGGCGGCTGGAATGCCTGGTGGTACGTGTCCTCCTTCGGCATCCCGTGGTGGGACCGCACCGTCCAGTTCAAGGCTATTGAGGCCAATACCGTCGTCCTGGCCATCGGCATGGTGGTACTGGCGATTGGCCTGTACCAGTCACTCATCCACGATTACCGCAAGAACAAGGCCGAGGCCAACGGCACACTCGAAGACTTTGAGAAGGCGTCCGCGGCCAAGGTTTCGCGCTGGGCTGGGGCTATGTCAGCGCCGATCGCTATCGCCTGCGCCCTCATCGTGGCGTTCTCCTGCGCTTCCTTTGCCAAAGGCTATGTGGCCCAAGCAGATTCCTACTCGGTGGGCAAGGGCAACCTGGCGTCCCTGCGTGGAGACACCTGCTCACTGGCAGATTCCACCCTGGTGGAGACCAACACCAACGACGCCTTCCTCACGCCCGTCAAGGGCGAGTTCAAGGATTCACTCGTTGACAAGAAGGAAGACAACTACGGTTTCGGCCCCAACCTGATCAAGGAGGATATCGAGCCGGAGAACCTCAACTCGGCGTCGGTAGGCGCCATTGCGAACAGCACCGGGGATAGCGCCGCCACCTCCAATGAACAGAAGGAGGCCACCACCACCGGCACCGCCGAACACGAGGAGAAGGCCACCGAGGTCACCGATTCCTCCGCGGGTGGTGTGCGTGGTACCCGCGGCGTGAATGGTTCGGAGATGCACCTGCCCTTCAACTTGGATTACACGAAGGTCCCGGTCATGGGGTCCTATTCGGAATCCCAGCGCTCCACCGCCACCATCACGACACAGTGGTACAACCTGCCGGAGGAGACCGAGGACACCCCCGTTCTGGCGGTGTCCGCCGCCGGCAAGATCTACCACCATGATGTCAACGGCGTGGAGCAGGAGGGCACCGAACTCACCTTGGAGTACGGCACGCTCAAGGATGGCACGGTGACGAACAAAGGTGAAGCCGAGCTTTCCGACGTCGGCGCAACCCCCAAGTGGCGCAACCTCCGCATCGCCCGCAAGGACCTTCCTGAGGAGGCCAACGTTGTGCGCCTCGTTGCGGTTGATGATTCCACCGACGAGGACGACTGGATGGCATTTACCCCGCCGCGCGTTCCGGAGCTGGCCTCTATCAACTCGCAGTTCAATGCCGAGACCCCGGCCCTGCTGGACTGGTCGGTGGCGCTGCAGTTCCCATGCCAGCGGACCTTTGACCACTTTGCGGGCGTGACGGAGATTCCGGAGTTCCGCATTCTTCCCGACGCCGCCGCGCAGACCTCCCTGACGGACTTCCAGTCCTTCTCCGGTGGCGGTGCGATGGCCACAGCGGAGGCCGTGAACTATTCCTACGAGATCCCGAGCTACCTCACCAACGATTGGGCGCGCGACTGGGGCTCGATTGAGAAATACGAGCTGCGCACCAACTCCCTGGGCGAGGCCCCAGCGGAGGCGGAAATCGACCTCGAGGTCATCCAGCGCTCCGGGCTGTGGAAGAACTCAGAGATGAAAATTCGCCCCGAGTGGGAGCAGTAAATCTCGAGCCTCTTAGACGGCGGACCTCAAAAACTCCGCCGCCTCTGTAATGCGCTGGCGAGCTACCGCTGGGGTGGAGATGCGGTGCATCGACACGTACTCGGCTGTTTCCGCCCCGGGGATCTCCACGCGCTGAGCAATCTCGTCCTGCAGCGCGGTCTGCACAAGGATGCGCGAGTAAACACCGGGGAGCTTTTCCACGTCAATGGCGTAGTTATTGCGGATATCCTCCGGCAGCTTGGCTAGGGCGCCAAAGTCGGGGTAGGTGGCCAGGAGGGCGTCGGCAGGCACCAGCGCCGCAAGGGCCGCGCCGGAAGAATAACCCCACACCGTGACGTGCTCAGCGCCCTGGGCGCGGGCATAGTCGATGGCTTTCTGAACGGACTCGACCATCTGCGCCACGGTGTGCTCGGGCGCGAGCGGATAGTCCACATCAATGATGGTCGTGCCCGACAGCTGCGCCGCCGCGGCAACCTCAGGGCGCCACTGCATCTCCAGTGCCTGCCCATCACCGCGCCACCAGCCACCCGAATGCAGGGATACCGCCCAGCGGCTGCCGTCAGCATCGGACGGGGTAAAGACCGCGCCGACCTCAGACTCCGTGACCGTCACGCCCTCCGTGAAGGCGGTTCCGGGCAGCGAATGATCCACCGCAGAGCCCAGCACCATCATGGAGGCCTGCACGATACGGTCCGGCAGCAGTGCGCAATAGCGATCCGCCTCCGGCGAGCCACCACCGGTCCACGGTGGGCGGAAGTCCGGCAGCGGGTAGTGCACCTCCATGTAGGAGGAGAGCTGCTCCAGCTGCTGTTCCGGCGTTAGCTGGCGGTCTTGGCCGCCGATGGTCCACTCACTCATGGCCCCCAAGGGTACTACCAGATAGTGACGCGCTCCTCCGGCGCGATGCCGCCCTCCACATCGAAAGCCTCGTAGAACTCATCAATGTTGTCCGCAATAATGTTGCAGCGGAACTCCGCCGGGGAGTGCGGGTCGATGGCAAGGTACTGGGTCGCCATCTCTGGGCGGATAGCCGTGCGCCACACCCGCGCCCATGCCAGGAAGAAACGCTGCAGGCCGGTGTACTCGTGCTCCGCCAGTTCCGGCTCGGCACCCTCGGCCTCGAACGGCGCAACCTGGCCGTTGATGTCTAGGCCCTTGTCTGCGCAGTAGTTCTTGTAGGCCACCACGGCGATGCCGAGTCCGCCCAGGTCACCGATGTTCTCTCCGAGGGTAAAGCTGCCGTTCACACCCGCGGAATCGGTGCCCTCAAGCACCTTCGGCACCTTTCCCTGATACTGATCCACGAGCTTGGCGGTGAGCTTCTCAAAAGCGGCGCGGTCCTCCTCGGTCCACCAGGAATTGAGGTTGCCCTGGCCGTCATACTGCGAGCCCTGATCGTCAAAGCCGTGGCCGATTTCATGGCCGATGACCGCGCCAATCGCGCCGAAGTTCTCCGCGGCATCTGCGTCCGGGTTATAAAACGGCGGGCGCAGGATGGCGGCCGGGAAAGTGATGTCATTGACCACCGGGTTATAGAAGGCGTTGACGGTTTGCGGGGTGGAGAACCACTCATCGCGATCAGCCGGCTTGCCAATCTTGGCCAGCTCATAGTCGTGGTTCCAGGCGCTACCTGCGCGCACATTGGCCACAAGGTCCGCGCCCTTCGGCGAGAATTCCAGGTCAGAGTAGTCGCGCCACGTGTCGGGGTAGCCAATCTTGGCCTTGAACTGGGACAGCTTCTCCAACGCGCGCTCGCGAGTGGCAGGGGTCATCCACTCCAGCTGGGAGATGCGCTCGCGGTAGGCAGCCGTGAGGTAGTCCACGAGCTCATCCATCTCCGACTTCGAGGAGGGCGGGAAGTGCTTATCCACAAAGACCTTGCCAATTTCCTGGCCCACCATGTTCTCCGCCAAGCCCACGGCGCGCTTCCAGCGATCGCGCTGCTCTGTGGCGCCAGAGAGCGTGGTGCCATAGAACTCGAAGTTCTTACGGCCAATCTCCTCGGTAAGGTACGGCGCGCGGGAGAGCAGGATGTGCCACGTGGCCCACAGCTGCCAATCCGCCATACGGCCGACGGTAAACAGGCCCTCGAGGTGCTCAAAGTAGGAGGGCATCATGGCCACCACGCGGTGCTCGGGCAGGCCCCCACCGTTCAGGATGGCACGGGTAATGCTCGGCAGCTTATCGACGTCCCCCGGGTTGTACGTCTTCACCGCATCGCGGGCGGCCACCACATCCCAGTGCCCGGCCGCGATCTCCTTCTCCAGAGCCACGATGCGGGTTGCAGCTGCCTCCGCGCCGAGGCCGAAGAGGCGCGCTGGGTCAAGGAAGCCCAGCATGGTAGCCACGTGCTTTTCATAGGCATCCAGGATCTCCGCGTGGGCCTCCTCGCGGTAGTAGGCCTCATCGGGCAGACCCAGGCCAGACTGAATAATGTAGGCCACCGCCTCCTCGGAGCCGGAGTCCTTCTCCACCCAGAACGTCACCGGAGCGCCAATGCCCTCGCGCTCGAGTTTGCCCAGGTTGTGGGCCAGCTCTTCCGGGGTGGCGGCAACCAGCTTGTCTAGATCGGCGGCCAGCGGTGCGGTGCCAGCAGC
Organism: Corynebacterium sp. BF-R-2; assembly: GCF_024586525.1. Lineage (NCBI taxonomy): Bacteria > Bacillati > Actinomycetota > Actinomycetes > Mycobacteriales > Corynebacteriaceae > Corynebacterium > Corynebacterium sp. BF-R-2. Next base: position 38,144 of record NZ_JAMFTP010000015.1, read on the forward strand.
GTTCACACCCTCGGTATCCATGTGGGAGGCATACAGGGTGCCGGGGCGTCCGGTGTCCTCCTTGACAATCTCGTGGACGAGCTCCTCGGCTTCGTCGCGCAGCGCGTGGAACGTGCCATCGACGGCGCGGTCATCGGGGATCACGTGGGACTCAATCCAGGGGCCATTAACAAATTGGTACAGATCCTTCATGCACTTCACTCTATGTCAGAAGCACGCGTTAATGTGGTGCCCATGACTTCCTATCGTTTCCCGCCGGCGAAGATGACAGGGCCCTTCTTCGCGGTGCTGGGCGCAACCGTCCTCGTCCTCGGTACGCCCGCAGTGCTGAGCCTGGCCCTGCCAGAACAGGAACCTGAGCTTGAAGACGTGGTGCTGGATGACCCCGACTGGCGCCAGCCCATCGACGGCCTCAAGTGCAGCGTCAACCATGATTCCATGGCCAACCAGGCGTGGGACTGTGGCGATACCTTGGTCGAGGCCTATGTGACCGAGGGCGTCGATGACGATGCTCTCGCCCTGCGCCGAGGGGTACGCGCCACATCCTTTGGACGCATGCCGGCGGAATCGGAGGTCACGGATCAGGACGGCATCCTTGTCCTTGGAACGTATGACGTCGTTCCGATCTACGCCTTCAGCGTCGCCAAAGGCGACCTCAACTATCAGATCATCTTCTCCGATGGTGAGCCCGCCGATCTCGCCGAACAGTTTATGGAGGCCTTCCGATGAGCAAGATTTTCCGAGTCACCCTGTGGATCATCATTGGCCTGTGCTTGCCGTGGTCACTGCTCAACCTAGCCGTGACCTTCTTCGTCGCGCCGCTGCCAGGCCTAGTCAGCGTGCTTATCGGCGTGGGCTTCCTCGCACTGGGCCTTTTCCTGTGGAGCCGGAGTCCGATGTGGGCGCGGCCGGGGAAAGGGTGGGCGTCGGCAAGCGTGCTGTGGGGCGCCGGCGCCGCGGTATCTCTCGCGTTACTTACCGCCACGCCACTTACCGATCTCAGCGTCGGCATCGGCTGGGAGGAGTCCATGATGTCCTGGGGCGGCGCCTATCCGGAGGAATTCGCCAAGGCCCTCGGCGTGGTTTTCGTCCTGCTGAGCTTCCGCCAGCTCAACCGCCCCTGGCACGGGTTTATCGTGGGCGCGCTCGTGGGCTGGGGCTTCGAAGTCTTAGAAAATACCCTCTACGCTTCCATGGGCGCCTTGATGCACCCCACCTCGGACTGGATTGGCATGCTGCAAATGTGGGGCCTGCGCCTCGTGGCAGGTCCGTGCCTGCACATGAGTTTTACGGCCATCGCCGGTTTCGGCATTGGCTGGGCTATCTATGCCGCCCATAAGCCCTGGTGGTGGCGCCTCGGCATCGGCGTGGGCGCGCTGTTCGTCTCCTTCTGTCTCCACTTCGCGTGGAACTACATGTGGGATGCGACCTGGCAGCTGATTACGCAGTACATCCTGGTGGCACTCATCATGTACCCGTTGGTCATCTACCTTGGCATCCGCGCCCACCGCCTTGCCAAGGCCGATGACACCTATTCACACTCGCCGGGAGCAGTGAGCCTGCAGTGAACTGTATGCAGAAGAAACCGAAGGAGAATCGAGTTAAGGTTTCAGCCGCATAAGGCGCATATAGTCATATTTAGACTACGATGTCTTCGCTAATCTTGGGTGGCATCAAGTACGAGCAGAACAAGGCAGCAACAGCGCACACCAAACCAACAAGCAAAGCAGTACGATACCCTCCGCTAACGTCGCCAGCATTAATCGACTTCGAAACAATCGAGGCCATGACACCAGTGCCGACACCAGCCCCTAGATTAAATGCGGCGGATGTAAGACCTGGGAGAACACCAGGCCGCTCTGCACTCGCATATAAGACGCCCGTCGTATTTAATGGGGTATTCGTCCCAGCGACATATGTTGCACCCATTAGGAACGATAGAGCGAAAAGCGACCACTCATGCGCAAATCCGCCAAACCACATACCCGCAATCAAAACGACCGAGCCAAGAAGACCGAGCCGCAAGACTTTCCTATAGCCGACTATTGGGGCAACCTTACCGACCAAGGGTGAAAGAGCCCAACCCAATAGCGAAAATGGCATCAAATAGAGCAAAGCCGACTTAGTACCCGACATAGCAAAACCAGCTTCATCCTGGGAGAAGGCCGGCACAATGTAGAGTAACGTTGAAAATGCCGAAGCAAGAGCAAAAAAGGTAGTTCCGAGCTGGCCCCAGGTTGTGCGGGATTTCATTTCTTGCAAACTGACCAAGGGCACCTCTGCTTTCTTTTCTTGAAAAAAGAAAGCAACGGAGAAAATGACAGCAAATACGATAAACAGAATAGTCCAGAGACTTGTCCAGCCAGTCGCTGAGAATCCTAGGGTAAGCGTCATATTTGCGCACCACAATGATCCCGTTAGCGTAAATGCTCCGACCCAATCCATGGCCCCAGCACCCTCAACCCGAGAATCAGGGACCGACAAAATCACTAAGGCAAGTGCCAGCAGGGCAACTGCAAAAATAACCCAGACGATTCCCTTATATCCCCATAAATCGACGATTACACCGCCGATTAGAGTGTCGACGCCGCCAACTCCAGCATTCATTGCCGCAATGATGCCGACGTACAATCCATATTTCTTAGGATCTAGCATAGCGTGTAGCGTAAGGTTACTTAATGCAAAGGTTGCCCCTACGAAGCCCTGTAGAGCACGACCAACGATTAGAGCAAAAGGGCTGGTCGCAAGTAGAACAATCACTGTTCCAGCCAACATGACCGCGACCGACAAAATGAGGATCTTCTTTCTGCCCACTAAGTCCGAAAATGGTGGCAAGAAAATCGCCAAAGCAGCGGCCACAGAGAGAAATATGGTGGAGCTCCAACCCACTACACCAACGTTGGTCCCGAGCTCGTCCGCCATATCAGTAACAGCCGGCGACAACATCGTTGCATTTAACTGAAAACTCGCTACCACCAATATCAAGGAAATCAGAACCAAAACAGGGCTGGCTGACTTCCCCCGCACATCATCGACGACAGTGCGAACGTGAGTTGTGGTCTCCATGTCACTGCACCCAAGTTTTCTGATTCGGCTTCGTTTCCGTCGACAGTATCTGATCGACGAGAGAGAAAAACGCCTCGTGGTCTACTTTTTCAATAACAGTTGCGTTGGGCGCCAATTCAAACTTAGACCAAGCCATAGAGGAATACCCTCTAGTCAATTGTGAACCAGTTTCGACATCAACACGGTAAAGGTTCGATTCGAGCACGATTTCCGGATGTAAAAGTGTCGCCAAAGTCATCGAATCAGGGTGGGTCGATCCATCGATCCCTACCGACTCATTGAAGGCTAGGGTCGTATCGCAGACAGCCTTGAAGAAACTTGCAACCGGAGTGTTGAAGTTTGCTTTGCTATCGTAGACCTGACGCGTGATGGTTGCATCCTTGAGCGTTACCGGATCCCAAGGAAGTATGACGATATCCTCAAATCCGGCATTCAGGACGATACTTGCAGCTTCTGGGTCAACATAAAAGTTGAATTCTGCGCAAGACGTTATGTTCCCTCTGCCATTATTCGAACCACCCATAATGTACAGAGATTTAACATTTTGGACGAAGCTTCGATCTTTAACAACTGCTGTTGCGATATTCGTCAACGGCCCGATTGCAACAATTGATACTTCGCCCGGTTGCTCGGATGTAATTCGAAGAAGTGCATCGACAGCATGCTCATCCTGGACTCGGCAATTTGAAAAATCCATGGTCAAGCCTCCAGTGCCATCGCCGTGGACATTCTCAGCAGATGCCCAGGGCTGCAACATAGGACGAGAGCACCCGACATGAATTGGCACTTCATTTAGTTTTCCAGCGCAATTGAGCGTCAAATGAGCGTTTCGAATTTGCTGCTTGAACCCTACGTTACCTGCAACCATTGTTATTGCTTCGAGCGAAGCATCTCCATCCAAAAGACCAAGCAGAAGGGCTACGCAATCATCTTGCGCCGTATCAGTGTCCAATATGAAAGACTTTTTACCCATTTGAGACTCTCTCTCAGTAACTAGTTGCACCATTTTCGTTCCCGCTCACAATTGCAATGGAATTTGAGGATCCTACAAGGTCGGCGCCTGCTTTCAGAAGCTCAAGCGCATGCTCAAATGTTGAGATTCCACCCGATCCCTTGACCTGAACTCCCTCAGGGGCAAGCGATTTTAGAAACTTAATCGATTCAACGCTGGCCTTTTCAACAGCGCCAGAGGAAGCGTTTTTCAGCACCTTGGCTCCTGCCTCGACCGCCAGTTCCACAGCAACCTTTCGCTCGTCGAGTGATAGCAGGGGAAGTTCAAGCATTACTTTCACTGGAACACCCGCAGATACGACACCAGCAATGTCGTTTCGAAACTTGGTGTATTCTTTATCCTTCAGCCACCCAATTTGCACACCAATGTCAATTTGAGTAGCGCCCAGACGAACCAATTCTTCAGCCTCTGCCGCCTTACCCCGCGAAGTCATCACACCGGTAGTAGGGAAATCCAAGGCTGACGCAATTTCGATGCCAGTGCCACGCAGCACCTCGGCCGTAATCGGCACACATGAACCAGCCACCATTGCTGCATCGAAACCATACTTTGCTGCTTCTTCTGCATGCTGGATCGACTGTTCCCTAGTCGTTCCAATTCCAATTTTTGTGTGCTGAATGTATGGTGCAAGTTGTTCTGGCTTAGTAATCATTTTAGGGGCGATAATTTCGGACATGTTTTCCTCCTAGTGCTTTTCGGATTTACTTGTGGTTGGTTTTTGGAGCTTCAACTCCGTACCGTCGTTTCAGCTGGTCTTTGGTGGGAAGTGCCGTAATCACCCCCTCCTTTTCAACAGTGAATGCACCATTGTGTACTGCGAACTTTGCCGCTTCTTTAGCACTCACCCCCGCCAACATGGCTGTAGCAAGTGCACCGTTGAAAGAGTCGCCTGCGCCGGTCGTATCTACTACACGCTCTGGCTCAACCGGGAAAATTGTTGTCGCTTCTCCCTTCAATTCGGACGTTGCAACGAGACAACCTTGCCCTCCATTCGTCATCACCACGTCTATGTCGAATGCTTCGCTGACCCTCCCAGCTAGCACGCTCGAAGGCAGGTCTTTACTTACACGTGCAGGATCGAAGTCCCTAAGTAGCTGTACGGCTTCAGTACGATTTGGGGTAACCACATCGATATTTTTCCAATCTTCCGCCGAAAGCTTGGGCGCAGGCGCCGGATTAAGAATCACCAAACATCCGTGTTTCCGCCCCATTTCGATGGCCGATCGCACAGCTTCCAAAGGAATTTCACATGATACGAGCACACAATCCGCTTCCCGGAACGCTTCTTCGTGTTGGCGCACATGGCCAGCGCTGTAATCAGCAAGAACACCATCGGCAATAATAATCCGATTTTCTCCTGAACTATCAGTTATGACGCAACCCATCATGGTTGAACCATTTAGCTGATCTACGTGAATGCTTTCTATGCCCTCCTTTTGCCACATTTTCTTCGCTTGCTCAGCAAATTTGTCCGACCCTAGGGCAGTCATCAGCCCTACTGAAGCCCCTAAACGCGAGGCTGCAACAGCCTGATTAGATCCCTTTCCGCCGTGCTCTTCACTCATACGGGCTCCACTAACTGTTTCACCATCGGCCGGAGCACGTTTGGTGAAGAAGCTCAACCCAATGCCATACCCTCCTACTACCAGAAGTTTCATAGCCATTCCTTTTTGTCACCAGTAGAGACTAATGCGCCGCACATCACACCGAGCGATGGATAAGCTTTGCGCCACTTGCAACCCTACCAATAAATAGACATCCATGGACATCTTTTCCAATTTTTTGAGTTTGCGCACGTAGTTTATAGTTGTTCTGTCGACAGCAAACGAAAGATTTGTCCCTTGGAAACCCCAGACTTCTTCCCTAACAAAAGCGAGCCCCAGCCGCTTCACATCCAAGTTTCAGACTTCATGCGCACGAAAATTGCTTCAGGCCATTGGAGCCCAGGCACGAAGCTTCCGTCAGAGCCAGCCCTTGCAATTGAACTAGGGATCGCTCGAGGCACTCTACGACGCGCAGTAGATGATCTAGCTTCAGAAGGCATCTTGTCTCGAGTGCACGGGCGCGGAACTTTCGTTTCCAATCCGCCAATCGAGACTTCAATGACTACAGCCTTCGGGACGATTGCAGACGAACTCCGTGAACAAAACATCGATTTCACCACTTCAACTATTTCCCACAAAATTGTGACACTAAGTTCCGAAGAGTGGCTGGCAAAATTTAGCCTTAAAGAACCAATTACTGCATTGCAATTACAAAGAGTCCGCAGCGACAACGAAGGGCCTATTGCATATCTCGAGAATACGGTACTTATTGGAGAAAAAGGAGTAGACCCCGAGATTTCCGATTACAACTTCGACAAAATTGCCCTTTTTGACAAGATGGAAGATCTACTCGGATCCCGCCTTGGCAAAGGGGAGCGCTTGTTGTCAGCCGTCAATGCAAGCTCCCGAATAGCTAGCTTACTGAAAGTTCCTCAGAACACTGCACTTCTCCACATGGAACAACGAACTTACACCGCAACAAATTCCACAACTCCCGTAGAATTCTCTTCGGTACATATTAATTCGTCCCGAATGAGAGTCAAAGCATTTGTTTCTAGATAAAATATAATATCGCAGTAAATTTTTAATCTTTAAATTCTAGCGTTATACGTAAGTTCCATATCCCAACACTATCAAATTCTTTTGGTTGTCCTTCTTGAATATTCTTCGAAGATTCTCCAAATTTTAGCGATCGATATTGTTCATCCCCAGATATCGCTCGGTATTTCAGTCACAAAATCCTCTGACAACCCTATGACGAAAAATTCATCATAGACCTTAGCTCCTCGTAGGCTCGATCGCGCAGGTCCTGCGGCGTCGGCGCGGCTGGTGGCGCGGGCACCTGGGGTGCTGCGGGCAGGACCTCGACGGCCCCAAGGACATCCGCGGTGAGGTCGGCTGGGGAGCCATAGGTGTTCGCCGCCACGGTATAGCCCGGGCCAAAGGAAGCGGTGGCATGCACCTGGCGGTCATCCGACCAGCCAAACTTCGTCCCCAGAATGCCGGGTATCTGCGCGGTGCCGAAATCTTGGCGGTAACCATCGGCCGCTGCGGGCGCTGCCGTGGCCATGCCCTTCATAATGGGAGCGGCAGCCGGATCCGTTGAAATAACGCCCACGAAGTGCGCGAGATCCTCTGTTGACGTCGTGGTCTGACCCCAGTAGCCGTTGTGGTGGGTCTCTCCCAGGTGATACTCCGCGATGATGGACGGGATAGCCTGCGGATATTTCCGCTCCAGGTCACCCGCAGTGGCATCTTCGGAGAAGCGAATCATGTTCTCCACGCGGGCTTTGTCCTCCGGCGCACCGTATTTGAGCACCCACGTGCCCAGGTACAACTTCACCAGGCTCAAGGCTGGGCGTGACTCGTGGCTGTTGGGCGTGGAGACGACGTTGCCGTCGGCATAGCGCACGGTCATCTGCGTGCGCGGCGGAACCTTGTTTGGGTCAAAGGTCATGCCCTGGGCTGCTGGCGCAGCAGCGAGGGTGGCGGTGAGGGCGAGCGCGAAAGCTCCAGTTTTTGTCAACACACGTCACAGCCTAGTCCTCGCCACAGCGTTTACCCCATGTCCACAAGGAGTACTCCCCCAATAATCAGCGCCACGCCCAGTCCTTTGAGCCACGTAAACGGCTCGCGGAACAGCGCATAGGAGGCCAGCGCGGTGAGCGCGACGCCGGATGCGGTCCAGATGCCATAGGCCACGCCGAGCGGCATGCCCGCGCGCAGCGCGAGCGACAAGAAAGCATAAGAGGACACGTACGCCACCACGACCCACGCAATCCACGCCTTGTGGCCGTGCACGGCCAGCATGCGCAAACCCAGCGTTCCTGCTACTTCGATGAGGATGGCAAGAGCAAGCCAGGTCACGGCGTCACCTCCGTCAGCTCTGTCTTCTGCTCACGCCCACCCATCTCCACGCAGGCCACGCCAGCGATGATGCAGCCCATGCCCACCAGCATGAGCGGCGTGAGCTGCTCGCCGAAGAAGAGCGCGGACAGCCCCGCAGTGAGGACCACACCCGTGGCACCCCAGATGCCATAGGCCGCGCCCACATGCATGCCGCAGCGCAGCACCTGGTGCAGCGAAGAAAAGGCCACGATATAGCCCACCACCACGACGCCGTAGACCACCGGGTGCTCCAGCGCTACTTTGAGACACAGCGTCGCGGTGACCTCGCTGAGGATGGCGACGGTGAGGAAAAACCAGGCGCGCATCACGTGTCCTTTCACTTATGGGGCATGCTTGCCGACGTCCCCCAGATCCCCCGCATCCAGCCCACACTCCGCCAGCACTACACGATTTCCGTTGTGTGGAATCCCCTCCGCATCCCAGTGGTCCTGGGCAGCAGAAGAGTGGGTACGGCCTGTGCTGTTGACCACGCGCCACCAGGGCAGGTCAGCTCCCTTCGACATCACCCACCCCACATAGCGTGCGCCCACGCCAGCCACCTTGGCAATTTCACCGTAGGTGGAGACGTTGCCGGGCGGGATGCGGCGCACGACTGCCCGCACATCATCCACGCGCGTGTCGGTGCTCATTTGTTGTTCTTTAGATCTCGATGGGCTCATCGGGGGCGTCTTCCACCTCGCACAAGGTGGCGGTCGCGCCTGTTGAATCCGCGATGAGGCACAGGCGGCCGAAGGGAGACTCATAAGGCTCACGAATAACCTCGCCGCCGTTGTCCACAACGGCCTTCGCCGCCTGGTCGACGTCCCTCACTCCCAGGTAGGTCTGCCAGAAGCTGGGCAAGCCCTCGGCCTTCCAGAACCCAGCAAAGGCAGCACCTTCCTCCTCCGCGAGGGCGTACTCCTCGTCGCCGCGGATGTCCCAGTCGAAGAGCTCGCCGTAGAAGTCCAAGGCGGAACGGAAGTTTTCAGAGACTGCCAGCTCATGCCACACCGGGGTGCCCGGCTCGCCGCCGGCAACGAAGCGATCGAGTTCCGGCTGCACCAGGCCGAACATGGCGCCGGTGTTATCCAGCACAAGGGCCAGCGGCGCGCCCAGCGCCAAGATCTTTCCACCGAGCTTCTCCACTCGGGCACAATCGGCCTCCAGATCGCGGGAGAGGAAGTACGTAGCCCACGTGTCCTGACCAGGAACAATCTCCGCAATGGGCAGGCCTTGCAGGCGGGCGATGCCCTCCTCAAACTCCCAGCCCAACACGGCCGAGTAGAACTTCTCCGAAGCCTTCACATCGGAGGAGGCCAGAGTAATCCAGTAGGGCATTCCCACTTCTGCTTCAAAAGCTGGCATTAGAGGTTCCTCCACTTCTCCGGGTCGAAGTCATCGTCTGCCGTGGCTTCGTCAAAGTAGTCATCGTCGTCGTCCTCGGCGGCGACGCGGGCGCAGGTGTCAGCGACACAGATGACGTCGCCAAGCGCGAGCGTGGCCCCGCGCTGTGTGACAACCTCGCCGTTGACCGTAACCTGGCCTTGCTCGATGAGCTCTTTGGCTTCACCCCCGGTAGCGACCAAGGAGGCCAGCTTGAGGAACTGGCCGAGCTTGATGGATTCTCCCCTAATTGAGACGTCTAGCATGCCGCCCAGCATACCCAGCCACAAGTGCGCTTAGAGAGCCAGGACCCCGCGAATGCCCTCAGCCAAAATGATCACACCAAGCAGCGCGAACACCACGCCACTGAAGATATCTACATTAGCTGAGTTCTTCGACATCCACTTCGACACCGCACGGGTGCACAGCGCGACGCCGACAAAAATCATGAGGCTTTCAACGATAAGCACGGAGCCCACCAAGGCGTTGGCGCCGAATCCCATGCCGGGGTCAATAAAATTGGCAAAGATAGCGCCGAAGAAAATGACCACCTTGGGGTTAGAGAGATCACTGACCAAGCCCATGCGGTACGCGGTACCTAGTTTGATGATCCCGTCCGGGGTAAATCCGCGCGGCTGTGGGGCGCTCTTTTCGGTGCCCACCACAGTCGCCGGCGCCCGACGCTCCTTAATGCCACCGCTAATGGCAGAAGAAGCCATCCACAGCAGATAGCCACCACCAGCAACCTGCAGTGCTACGAGGATGACAGGATGCGTCGAAATCAGCGCAGTCAACCCCGCCAGCGAGGCCACCGTCCACACCACCAAGCCTGTCGTACTGCCAATGGCTGCCCATACGGCAGCGCGCGTGGAACGCGCACCTAAACGAATTATCTGCACCACATCCGGTCCCGGCGAGGCCATCGCCGCGAACCACACACCCATCAAGGCCACTAGGGCGCTGAGAGCCACTTAACACCCCCACGTTCACATGCGTTGATATTTACGCACGTCAGTGTAGGAAGCATCTCACCTGCAGCGAAACAGATAATTTAACTTTGCGTGCGCGGCTTAATCGTCATGGTGTCAATGTTGACATGTTCCGGCAGGGACGCCACCCAGCGCACAGCCTCGGCGATGTCCTCCGCGGTGAGATTAAGTTCGCCATCGTAGACGGCCTCCGCGCGCGCTTGGTCACCGCGGAAGCGGTTGAGGGAGAACTCCTCCGTGGCTACGCGTCCGGGGTCAAGCTCGGTAACGCGGACGCCATGCTCCTCAATGCGCAGCGCACGAGAAATCACGCGCACGCCATGCTTCGCGGCGTTGTAACCGGAGCCGCCTTCATAGACGTTCCAGCCGGCGACAGAGCCCATGTTGATAATGAGGCCACCCTCCAGCTTGGGCATAAGCGCCTGAATCATGCGCACGGTGCCGAGGACGTTCACCTCGTACATCCACTGCCAATCCTCGATGGTGGTCTCCACGAGGGGCTCTAGGCCCTTCGCGCCGCCGGCGTTGTTGACCAGCAGGTCCACGCGGTCCAGATGGGAGGCGAACTCCGCGACGGACTCGTCCGAGGTCACGTCCAGCGCATAGGCCTCACCGCCGATGTCCTTGGCTAGGGCTTCAAGGCGATCCACGCGGCGCGCGCCGACGATGACATGCCAACCATCGGCAGCCAATGCTCTTGCCGACGCCTCCCCAATCCCCGACGATGCCCCTGTTACGACCGCGACGCGTGCTGTATCTGCCATGCGTTTTAGGATAGGGCTTCTTCCAGCTCGGCGCAGATGTTTGCCACGATCTCAGACTTGAAATCAGCCGGGGTGAACTCGCCCTCCGTCATATCGGTGGCGAGTGAGATGTCGAGCTGGGTGCGCAGCTGCGTCATGGAGAAATTCGCCATGACAAGACGCCAGGCCTCCACCGCACGGATGCCGCCGCTGAAGCTGTAGCCCACGTACGCAATCGGCTTGGCTACCCACTCGGCACCCAGGGAATCAACCGCGTTCTTGAACGCACCCGGCACGGAATGGTTGTACTCCGGGGTGACAAAGATATACGCGTCGCAGGCATCAATCGCATCGGACCAGGCCTGCACCTTCTCGTCCTCGTAGTTCTTGTTAGCCGCCATCGGAATGACCGAGGTGGTGAGGACTGGGACATCGAAGGCCTTGAGGTCAATGAGCTCATACTCCACGCCACTCACGCCACGGCCCTGGGCCAGGTCAGCGACCCACTGAGCGATGGCCTGCCCGGCGCGGTCGTCGCGGGTAGAACCAAGAATGATGCCGATTTTTGCCATGTCAGTGAGCCTTTCCGCCCTCAAGGTGTGCCCCCACTAGGTAGTGGGCACGTCAACGTTTGTTCTGCCACGAGCGTACGCGGATATGTCGACGCAATCGACACGTCACCGGGATATGTTTAAAATTTCGAAAAAAATCGACATATCCACCAAACATGTCTATTCTTTTGCCATGGCAACCTACAGTCCAGAAATTCCCTACAACGAGCTTCCGCCCCTCCCGCCTGCAGACGTCGTGGAAACTGTCCCTGTGCTCAAGGCCATCATCGACGCCAAAGAAAAGCTCGCTGAACTGCGTACCGCGTGCCAACTCATCCCGAATCCGGAGATCATCACCTCCACGATCCCGCTGCGCGAGGCGCGCGCTTCCTCCGAGATCGAAAACATCGTCACCACTAACGACGAGCTCTTTCGTGCAGCGTGGCAGGTCGATACCGAGCCCTCCCCTGCCACGAAGGAGGCTCTCCGCTATAACTCCGCGTTACATGCAGGCTTGTCCTCGTTATCGCAGCGTCCTCTATCGGAAAAGACAGCGAAGATTGTCTGTAGCACGCTCTTAGATACCCAGGCCGAGGTGCGTTCCCTGCCTGGAACTTTCATCGGTAACCCCGTTACGCAGCAGCGGCTTTACACGCCTCCCGAAGGCAAGGAAATTATCGAAGGTCACCTCGCGGCATGGGAGGACTATATCTATTCCAGCCATAACGTGGATTCGCTAGTGAAAATGGCGCTCCTTCACTATCAATTCGAGGCAATCCATCCCTTCTACGATGGCAACGGACGCACCGGCCGGATCCTCAATGTCCTCCATCTCATCCAAGAGAAACTCCTTGAACTTCCAGTCTTGTATTTGTCCGGTTATATCGTCGGCAATAAGGCTGAGTACTATCGCTACCTCAATGCCGTGACGGCTGAGGGAGCGTGGGAGGACTGGCTCCTTTTCATGATCCATGGCGTGTACGCGGCGGCGGACGACGCTTCCTCGATGATCACCCAACTCCGTGCCATCCAGGAGAACACCGCACATGAAATACGCGCTGCGGGTGTCATTAGCCAGCCACACGAGATGGCTGAACTAATCCTCATCAAGCCTTACGTCCGCATCTCGGACGTGGTGGAGATGGGCGTCGTCAAGCGCCAAACCGCCAGCGCATGGTTAGCCCACTTGGTTGACCTGGGAATTTTGGAAGAGATTCAGCAGGGCCGCGGGAAAGTGTTCATTCACCGCGCCGCCCTTGAAGTTCTCACCCGCGAGTAGGGCAAAACAATAGGATGGTGAGCATGACTCACCCTGATACCGGATCCTTTGAACGCATGGCCAGCGGGCAGTGTTTCATGCCAGGCGTTAATGAGGAGGTCCGCGCGGAGCACCAACGCGGCTTTCGCTTGGTCAAGGAGCTCAACGAGTTGCAGAACACCGACCATGAACGCGCGAAGGAGATCCTGCGCGCGCTGCTCTCGCCCGAGTCTGAAATTCCCGGCCTCCATGCACCGCTCAACCTGGAGTTTGGTCGCAACGTCACGGTGGGCCGCGGCGTGTTCATCAATTTTGGCGCCACCATCCTGGCCCAGGCACCGATCAGCCTGGGGGATCGCGTCATGATAGGGCCGAATTGCTCGCTCATTACCGTCGGCCACCCCGTGGATGACCACCGCCGGCGCGAGGAGGGCTGGGAGATTGCCAAGCCGATTAGCGTCGGGCGCAACACGTGGTTCGGCGCGAATGTCACGGTGCTGCCGGGTGTCACCATCGGTGAGGACTGCGTCGTGGGCGCGAATACGCTGGTGACCACGGATATTCCGGACAAGTCGCTGGTGCTGGGCTCCCCGGGGCGCGTGGTGCGCACGCTCGAGAACAACGAGGATGCGTGGGAGCGTAAAGACCTCGATGTTTGATCTCGCCACCATTGGCCGCGGCCTGCCGGTTCTGGAAACCATCGATTCACTTCCTTCCGAGGGCCACGTCGTGGTCCAGGCCCCGCCGGGTACGGGTAAGACCACCCTCGTTCCGCCGGCCCTGGCCAACCAGGTACACGGCACCGTGCTCGTCACCGCGCCGCGCCGCGTGGCGGTGCGTGCGGCGGCCAACCGCCTTCAGGAGCTCTCCGGCCAGCGCATCGGCTATGCGGTGCGCGGGGATTCCCGCAAAGGCCAGGACGTCGAGTTCGTCACGCCCGGCGTGCTGCTGCGCCGCCTCCTGCGTGATCCGGAGCTCGAGGGCGTTGCCGCCGTGGCTATCGACGAGGTCCACGAGCGCCAGCTCGATACCGACCTCGTCCTCGGCATGTGTCTCGAGTTGTCGCAGCTGCGCGAGGACTTCCGCGTCATCGCCATGTCCGCGACTGTCGACGCCGCCCGTTTCTCCCAACTCATGGGCGGTGCTCCCATTCACTCCACCGAGGCTGTCACCTACCCGCTCGACATCACGTATGAACCATTGCCCGGCCGGGCGGCGGGGGATAGAGAATTCTATCGAGGCGTGGCAGACATCGCGGCGAGGCAGCACGAGTCCACCCTCGTCTTCGTGCCCGGCGTGCGCGAGGTGAACCTCGTCTGTGAGGCGCTCGCCGGCCACAACGCTTATCCCCTGCACGGCCGTCAGACCACCCAAGAGCAGGACGCCGCGCTCTACACCACCGAGCAGCGCATTGTCGTCGCGACCTCCATCGCGGAGTCCTCGCTCACCGTGCCGGGCGTGCGCACCGTCATCGATGCTGGTCTTTCGCGCGTGCCCAAGCGCGATGCGCAGCGCGGGATGAGTGGGTTGGTGACGGTGTCGACGTCGAAAAGCAGCGCGGATCAGCGCGCCGGCCGTGCCGGACGTGAGGCGCCCGGCACCGTCATCCGCTGCTACTCACAAGACGATTACCAGCACTTTTCCCCGCACGTTACCCCGGAGATCCTCTCCGCTGACCTCACGCAGGCAGCACTTTTTATGGACTGCTGGGGCGCGGGCCCGGACTTCCCCCTCCTGGATCCCCCTCCCGCCGCCGCGCTTGCCGACGCCCACCGCACCCTCTCCTCCCTCCACGCCACCGAAGAGCTGGCGCTGCTGCCGACGCACCCACGCTGGGGAGCCGCGCTTCTCCAGCACGGTGCTGGTGCGGCCAGCACGATTGCGCGCCTGGATGATTCCGATCCGAAGCGCCTCGCGCACCTCGTGCCCAACAAGGGTCCGGTGGACCCAGGCGTGGTCGTGGCCACGGCCTTCCCCGAGTTCGTGGCCAAACGTGTGGCGGAAAAGGAGTACCTTCTGGCCAGCGGTACTCGCGCCCGGCTTCTCGATTCCGCTGACGCACGGGGGCTTCGCGGCCACGAGTGGCTCGCCGTGGCCGAGGTCTCGTTGTCCAATGCCGGAAATGCCATTATCCGCGCGGCCGAGCCTATCGCGGAACAAGACGCCCTCGACATCGTTGGCGTCACCGAGGAGACCCGCGCTTTCCTCGACGGCTCCAAGGTCCGCGGCGTGCGCGTGCGCGCGGCGGGCGCCATCGTGCTTTCTGAAACCCCGGTGAAGGTTTCCGGCGACGAAGCCGTGGCGGCGCTGCGCAACTCCGGCCAGGGCCTCGAGCTGTTTGAGTTCAGCGACAAAGCCCAGAACCTGCGCGATCGCCTGCGCCACCTGCGGGCGGCCTATGGTGAGCCGTGGCCGGACGTCGATAGTGACAGTGCCAGCTTGGAGTGGCTCGAACCGGAGCTGCGCCAGCTGGCCGCAGGAAAGAAGCCCGACATGTACCCCGCCCTGCAGCGCCTCCTGCCCTGGCCGGAGGCCAGCCGCCTCGACGAGCTCGCCCCTGAGCGCCTGCCTGTGCCCTCGGGCCGCGATGCGCGCATCGACTGGTCGGGCGAGCGCCCCGTGGTGTCCATCAAACTGCAGGAATGCTTCGGCCTGGCGGAATCCCCCGGATACTGCGGCCACCGCGTGCAATTCCACCTGCTCTCTCCCGCCGGCCGTCCCCTCGCCGTCACCGATGACCTCGCCAGCTTCTGGGCCGGGCCCTATGCCGGCGTGCGCGCCGACATGCGTGGGCGCTACCCCAAGCACCCGTGGCCGGAGAACCCGTGGAACGCGGTGGCCACGGCGAAAACGAAGAACCGGCTCTAACCCCACTGCTGCCAAGCCAAGTACACGCTCATCACCACGACGAGTGTGAGCAGCGCGTAGCGGATGAGCTTCGCGCCGCCTCCCAACACCGTGTGGGCGCCGACCTGCGCGCCCACGATATTGGCCACCGCCAGCACGACAGCCAGCGCCCACTCCACGTGGCCACCCGCAATAAAGACCACGAGCGCACCGACGTTGGTGCACGTGTTGACCACCTTCGCCATCGCCGCGGAGGTGAGGAAGTTCCGGGAGAAGATGGCGGTAAACGCCATGATGAGGAACATGCCGGTGCCGGGGCCGAAGATGCCGTCATAGAAGGCGATGGCCGCCACGGCCCCGAGTGCTGCCCACGTGCGCCAGCCGCCGCGCCGGCCTTCCCCATCGCCGCTACCGAACTCGGGACGAAACGCCACGAAAATACCCACTGCCACCATGAGAACGATGATGAGCGGGCGCATGACGTCCTTGTCCATGAGCGCGGCTGCCACAGCACCCAGCCCGGAGCACAGCAGCGCGAGCAAGCCCAACCGGATGAGTTCACCTTTCGGCGGGCGCACTTTCTTGACCAAGGTATAAGCCGCCGACGCCGTTCCCGACACCGCCGCCACCTTGTTTGTCGCCAGCGCCGTCGCCGGCGCAAGCTGGGGTGCCACCGCCATGATGAGCGGGATAAGCACGAGCCCGCCGCCGCCAATCACGGCGTCAACCCAGCCGGCCACGCCCGCGCCGATGGTGAGAATGGCCCAACCGCTCAATCCAAAGTCCATGGCCACTATTAAACTCGACGGCATGTCTATGCGTGCACGGTGGTTCATTGTTGCCCCGGGGTCTGCAGCCCTCGGGGCGCTGTTCAGCTACGTGCACGTCCCCGCGGCGTGGATCCTGGGCGCCATCGTGGTCTCCGGAGCCATGGCCCTGACCACGGGCACCGAGCTCACCGTCAATGACCGCTTCTACGCCATGGCCCGCGGTTTCATCGGAATGATGGCCGGCATTCCGCTGACCCTCGTGCCTGCCTCCACGCTCCTCGGCTTCGTGCCGGCGGCAGTGACAATGTCCCTCATCACCGTGCTCATCGGCGTCAGCGGTGGCGTGCTCCTGCACCGCGCACAGCCCAAGGACATTTCCTGGGAGACGGGTATTTTGTCCATGCTGCCCGGCGGGGCCTCGCTCATGCCGGCCCTGGCCAGCGAGCTCGGGGCGGACTATCGCTACGTGGCGCTGACCCAGTACCTGCGACTGCTGGCGGTGTCGGTGTCCCTGCCGCTGGTGGTCTCGCTTCTCGACGCCCCCGCTGGCCACGGTGTCGACATGAGCATCGAGGGCGAGGTCACCTGGTGGATTGTGCTGCTCACCATCGCCATCGCGATCCTCGGAGAGCGCCTGGGCAAGCTCGTCCGCCTGCCCGCTTCCGCGGTGTTGGGCCCGCTGATTCTGACCGTGCTTGTCTCCCAGATCCTGCCTGCCGGGCACACCTTGGAACCGCTTTTTGTGTTCAAGATTATGGCGTTCATGTCCATCGGCTGGGTCTGCGGCGGCGGGCTCTCCGTGCCGGCGCTGCGGTCCTTTGCCAAGCAGCTTCCCGCCACGATCCTCTTCATCGTCGTGGTCATCGGCGTCTGCGCGCTCACCGCGCTGCCGCTGACCGCGTGGCTGCACATCACCTACTTCGAGGCTTACCTCGCCACCTCGCCCGGCGCGCTGGAAACCGTCCTCGCTCTGTCCGCGGAGGGCGGCGCCGGCCCCGCCGTCGTGGCGGTGCAGATCATCCGGCTCATCATCGTCCTCGTCGTGGCCGGCTACTTGCCGCAGATCCTGGGCCTATTCCGCAAGCGCCGCTAGTGGAACTACCCACACTCCATCGGATCGTTGGAAAGCCGGGCCGCTAGGAATCACCACGATGAGAGCGGACGGTGGCGAGGACACCTTCTTTGCCACTCTTAACAAATGTGCCGCCGCTGCATCGACCTCGTTGTGAGAAAGCTTTGCTTCAAATCCCACCCACGAACCGTCCCGGAGTTCCACTATCGCGTCAATCTCCTCGCGCCCCTTCATATCCCTCAAGTGGAATACTCCGCGTGCCCTTAATGCTTGCGCATAAACGCGCAGATCGTGCACTAGTTGCGCCTCAAAGAGAATCCCCAAGGTCTCTAAATCACCAAGCAGTTTTTCTGGCCCAACCGCCAACAATGCAGCTGCCAAACCAGGATCCGCGAGCTGACGCTTCGGCATTTGAACCATAGTCGTCTTAGATCGCGTCCTCGGCGACCACGCAGGTTGGTCTTCAACTAGGAACAGGCGTGTAGCAAAATCATGAATAACGTTGACAGTTTCTGCTGCCGGCATGGCGGCAGCACTGCTGAGTTCGCCAATGCGTTTGCGAATCGCTGCAGCGGTGGCCGGTTGGGCAACTAGCCCCGCATACGCGCGAAGAAAAGACTGGAAGCGGCGCGGATCGCGGCGCGGACCGCCAAGCTCTGGGTAATCGTGCTCGCTCATCTCCGTGATATAGGATTCCATCGCCTCTTGGGCATCTAGAGGATCAAGGCCGAAAAACTCCGGGAAGCCACCGGCAACAATCCAGCGGGCATAGTCTTCCACAGTGGCGTCTGTCCCAGCGGTAGGATTCTGACTGCCATTAATGATCGCGCCCAGTGATACGCGTTCAGCCAAATCTCCTCGCTCTGCCAAGCTCAACGTACGCAACTGGATCGAGCGAATACGCCCAGCCCCCGAATGCCGAGCGGCATCGTCCTCAGGCGTCGAAGAACCCGTGAGGAGGAACTGCCCCTTTTCCCGCGACTCATCGACCGCATGGCGCACTTCGTTCCACATTGCAGGAACAACCTGCCATTCATCGATTAGTCGCGGCCGTGAGCCTTGAATCCCCAAAGCCGGTTGCATGCGCGCAAGGTTTGCTTCTGGAGTGTCACGGTCAAGTTGGATGACAGACTTAGCAAACTGGCGCGCCGTCGAAGTTTTTCCGCTCGCACGAGGGCCTTTCAGGAAGAGAGCTCCGGCGACGCGAAGCCCTCTCTCGACTTCGGCATCAACGATTCGGGGAAGGTACATGCCGAGTAGTTTATCCAAAAGATGGATAAATTACAGAGCCACTAGTGGATAAATCCAAGAGTCAGGTGTGGATAAATCCAAGAGTCTGGCAAATCTTAGTCCAAGATGGTCTCGCGCAGGATCGACATCGGCACCGAGCCCAGAGCCAGGGCCTCCGAGTGGAAGTCACGGACCTCCATGCCCTGCTCCACGGCCGCATCGCGCGTCTGCTTCCACAGGCGCTGGCCCAGCGCATAGGACGGGGCCTGGCCCGGCCAGCCCAGGTAACGGGTGACCTCAAAGTTAAGGTTGGCGTCATCCATCGCGGTGTTCTCGCGCATGAAGGTTTTGACGTGGGACTTATCCCAGGTGCCGGAGGTGGTGCAGTCCGGCAGCGCCTTGCCCAAGTGAAGTCCGATGTCCACGACGACACGGGCGGCGCGGAAGCGTTGGGCGTCGAGAAGCCCCATGCGGAAGCCCGGGTCATCCATGTACCCCAGCTCCGCCATAAGATCCTCGGCGTACAGGGCCCAGCCCTCGCCGTGGCCGGAGTTCCACGTCACCGCGCGGCGCCACAAGTTCAGGTCCGGCTGCGTCAGCGCGGCACCAATCTGCAGGTGGTGGCCCGGCGCACCTTCGTGGTGGACGGTTGTGAGCTCCTGCCAGGTGTGGAAAAGCTCCTGACCAGCAGGAACCGACCACCACATGCGGCCCGGGCGGGAGAAATCATCCGACGGCGAGGTGTAGAAAATGCCGCCGGTCCCAGCCGGATCGATGCAGCACTCAATCTCGCACACCTCGTCCGGAATGTCGAAGGCGGTGCCGTTGAGGTCCTTGATCACACGGTCCGCCGTGGACTGCATCCACTCCACCAGCGCATCCGTGCCGTGGAGCTGGTAACGCTCCTCCTCGTTGAGCTTGCGCATCGCCGCACGGACCGTAACGTCAGCTCCATAGAGCTGACGGGCAATCTTCTCCTGCTCCGCCTT
This sequence comes from Corynebacterium sp. BF-R-2, assembly GCF_024586525.1. Lineage (NCBI taxonomy): Bacteria > Bacillati > Actinomycetota > Actinomycetes > Mycobacteriales > Corynebacteriaceae > Corynebacterium > Corynebacterium sp. BF-R-2. Next base: position 57,986 of record NZ_JAMFTP010000015.1, read on the forward strand.
AATGGAGCGCACCTGGTCCAGGCCCCAGTCGTAGGCCTCATCGAGGTCCACGGCGTCACCGACAAACAGCTTGGAGAAGCGCTCGTAACGCTCGCGGCCCACCGCATCCTGCGACGGGGCCTTCGGCTGCAACTCATTGGAGAGCCAGTCGGCGAACTCACCGAACGCTTGCTTGGCCTTGGTGACCTCTGCAGAGTCAGCGTCGAGGCCAAGGTCCTCGAGCATGGAGCCGGCGTCAGCAAGCCGCTCGCTCTGCACGAACACGTCGGAGATCTGGCGCTGCGGTGCCACCATGCCACGCGACGCCGCTTCAATCAAGGAGTCCTTGTACCCGTTAAGTGACGCCGGCACCTTCGACAGACGTGAACGCAACGCGTCGAGCTGCTCCGGAGTGTCATGCGGCATGAGCATGAGCGTGTCGCGGATAGTCTGCACCGGGGAGGCGATGTTGTTGAGGCAGCGGATGTCCTCACCGGCGTGGTGCAAGTCCATGTCCAAGCAGAGACGATCGCGCAAAACCTCGGCGGTGACGTAATCCACCTCGTCGAAGTCATCATCGTCATCAGACTCGTCGGTGGTGTCATCGAGGGCGTCGAGATCCGCCAGCATTTCACGGGTGCGATCCGCCACGGCGGAGTAGTACTCCGGCGAGAAATCCTCCAGCTCCCCATCGAAGCCGGGAATGCCCCACGCGGTGGCGTCGGTAGGCGTGAGCTGCGCGAGATCGTGAACGAAGTTATCGCACGACGCGTCCAACAGCGACGGCTGGCGCTCTGCGTTCTGGTCAAAACTCATAAGGGCGAAGTCTAACGAAGAACCTCCCCATTCGCCCAACCCAGCCGCGCCTTTTTACCAGGTTGTTAGCTAATTGTTGCCCCATTTGCTGCCGGGGTTAGTCCAGGAACCGAAAGCGTCCAGCACACCAACCGGCGTCGGCTCCACCACGAGGGCATCAAGGAAGCGCTGTTGAACGAAGCCCTCCTGCACCATCGCCGAATACATGTGCACGAAGGGCTGCCAAAAGCCCTGCACATCCACCAAGCCCACCGGGCCGTGAATGTTGCCCAGTTGCTGCATGGTGAGAACCTCCGTGAGCTCCTCCAAGGTGCCCACGCCGCCCGGCAAGCACACGAACGCATCCGCGAGTTCCTCCATGCGAGTCTTGCGCTGCGCCATCGTGTCCACGACCTCGAGCTGCGTGATGTGCTGGTGAGATAACTCGACGTCAACGAGCTGCTGCGGGATGACCCCGATGACGTGTCCGCCCGCCGCCAGGCACGCGTCCGCGACGATGCCCATAAGCCCAACATCGCCGCCGCCGTAGACCAACGTGAGGTCTCGGCGTGCGAGCTCCTCCCCGAGATCGTGAGCAGCCTGTGCATAAGCTTCCGAGTTTCCGGCGGCCGAACCGCAGTACACAGCAACAGATTTCATGACTTCAACCTTATCGCAGCCCCTCCCCTAGACCATGATGTCTACTGGAACCCAATTTCTATTAGACAATGCGGTCTGTTGAATTTATACTTGACGCCATGATCAAGTCCGGCCCCGTGTTCACCCGCCCCCGCACCCCTGCGGCGAAGTGCCTCCACATCATTCGACTCAACCCCGTCGTGACCCGCAGTGAGCTGGTGGAAGCCACTGGTCTCTCCCAACCCACGATTACGCGCGCCACCGCTGCGCTGCTGGGCGCTGGGTTGATCCGTGAACGCACCGACCTCACTCAGTCCCGGGGGCGTGGGCGCCCGACCGTTCCGCTAGAGGTTGCGGATAATGACTGGATGCTGGGCGGCATCGCGGTGGGCACGGCATTTACGCGCATCGCTTTCTTCGACACCAAGGGCCGCACGCTCTGCGAGGAGGACGTGGCGACCCCGGTTTCCCGCCTCAGCGAGGGCGACATCATCGAGCACATCATCGCAGGCATGAACCGTCTGATGACTGGCGTGGACCGCCGGCTCGTGTCGGTCGGGGTGACCACGTCCGGTAGCGTCGACGAGTCTGGCCACGTCACCGCCCACAACCTGGGTTGGGACAGCATGGACATTACAAGCCGCGTGCAGTACCAGTTCGGCGTGCCGGTGGTGGTCTCCTCCGTCATCCCCGCCATCCTGGGCTCGGAGACGCAGTCCACGGAGATGGGCGCAGAAAAGCCTGTCATGGTGCTCTATGCGGATGACACGGTAGGTGCGGCGCTTACAGTCGGCGATGAGATTGCCCCGCTGGAGCTCACTGCCCCGGATTCCCTGGCCACCCAGGCCGTGCTCGCCGCGGCAGGCGCAGAGTCCCTCCCGGAGGCGGTGCAGGACCCAGATGCGCGTGCGCTTCTCGACGACCGCGCCCGCTCCCTCGGCACCATCGCCGCCTCCCTCGTGGCTGAGCATGCACCGGACACCCTCGTGGTGGCAGGAGGCGCATTCTCCGACGATCCGGCTGCTCCGAAGCTCTTCGCGTCTGCCGTGCGGCACAACACCGACCAAGCGGTGGAACTGCGTATGATTCCTTCGCCTTCAGAGATCGTGCGTGCGTGCACTCGTGCTGTGGCTTTGGATCCGCTGCTGCGCGTACCGCTTGAGCTGGGCCGCGAGGCCAAGGCCGCCTAAAGTTTTCCTCTCCGGTTGCGGGGTGGTGTGTGGTGGTTTAGTGTTCTGGGTCATGGGGGATTTAGAGACCTATTTCTCCTTCCGCAACTCGGGGATGAGATTGGTGGGGCAAGCGGGAGGAGGAGAACAACACCTACGCGCACTCGGCGCGGCACCGGCTGATGCCGCCGAATTAGCACGCCTGCACCACATCTACTTCGGTGCTACCAAGTTCACTGGTAAGCAACGCACCGCGCGTGCGCATGCCCTGGACCAGGGCCATGATGTGGCCACGCTAAGCCTTATCGAGTCCTACACTTCGAAACTCAAGAATCAGTTGGATGCCTGGAACCTAAGACTCAGACTTGCCGGCACCGACGCACACAACATCCCAGCAGTAGCCACCAAGCGGTTAAAAGAGCTCAAGCCCAAGCGTGTGCCGAAACCTGGGGTGCGCATGACCTACCGTAAGCAAGGCCCGCACTCGCTGACTATTACTGGTGATGCGTTGATGATTACTGAGATGCACGGCACCTTAGAATCCATCAACCACACCAACCTGCTGGAGGCCTGCAAACAGGTCTTCTTCACCAAGTCCCACGGTGGAACAAAGCCTGCGGTGCTTACCAGCGTGGTGGTGGCCTTGGATAAGCTTGACAAGATTGTCTCCGGTGACGGTGACGACATTGTCCTGGAGTTAACTAATGGTGGGCGTATGACCGGGGCTGAGTTTTTGAACTACAAGTTTGCGGAAATCGGCTACGTCACCCTAATCCACCCCACCATCGGGCCGGTATGGCTACACCGCATGCAGCGCTTCGCTGGGTTTGAGCAACGCATGATGGCTAGTGCTGAGCACCCTACGTGTGCTCGGGAAGGTTGTAATAAGCCGGCTGATTATGCCCAGGTGCATCACTTGGTGCCGTGGAAGGCCGGTGGGGAAACCAACCCACCGAACCTGACCATGTTGTGTGCTTATCACAACGGGATTAACGATGATGACCCAGATAAACCCACCGGGGCTGGCTACGTGTTTAGGATTCGCGGCGAGGTTGGCTACATCCCGCCCTGGGCAGAACCGATCACCACCCAAGCGGCCTACCAGCAAGCAGCAGCACGAGCCGCACCCGGCTAAAACCACAAACAACAAGCCACGCGGACGCCCACTCCAGGGCCCTCCGCGACATCGGCGATCGCAGAAACAGCAACCGCAGAAACGGGGATCCGGAGAAACGGCGATCCGAAGACTAAAAGCGCACCGAATCGATGCCCGTAAACACGTGGGCGTTGAGTCCCACACGCTGAGCACCCTCAACGAAGTCAGGGCGATCGTCGAAGAAGTGGGTGTCCTTGGCGTGAGCGCCGAGGGCGTCGACAGCCACGAGGTACGCCTCCGGGTCAGGCTTGGCCACACCAATATCGCAACTCAGCGTCACTGCGGCACACTCCTCAAGCCACGGCTGCGCTTCACGCACCTTGGCGCCTAAGGCTGCAGGCACATTGGACAAAATACCCACGCTGTGGCCCTCTCCGATGAACCCTAAAACCATCTCCACCATGTCCTCGTCGGCGGCAAGCAGGTGGTCAGTATCAAGATCCACCGCGTGGGAGACCTCAAAAGGCCCTAAGTCCGTCAAGGCGCGGATACGGCCCCAATACTGCGAATCACTGAGTTGCCCGGCGTCATAAGCGGGGCGAAACTCCTCGTAAATAGACCAAAAGTGATCCGAATCAGCGGGGCGGACGTAATCTTCAAGCTCAGCGTGTCCGGCGGGCGTGGCTGAGCGCATGAGCACGCCGTACAGATCGAAGAGCAGAGTGGCCATGCGCCCAGTGTAGCCACACTGCCACCGCACCCGTCAGCGTGCCAACAATGAACAACGGCAGGGAGACACTGACACGGCCCCACGGCAGCGCGCCCAACGTAGAAATGGCACCCACCAGGAATAATCCCCCCACACTAAACAGCGATCGGCTCAGCGCCGTCGACGCCGCCGCGGCACACACCAAGAGAGCCACGCCCGCAAACGGGCCCAGCATGATCGCCAGCGCGAAGAAGAAGGTCCCCAACGCCACATTCGTAGCAGCCAGCCAGATGCCACCAACGAGCGCCACCGCCAACCCAGCAAGGGCAGTACTCAGGAGCATCAGCCGCGTGTTCGTCATAAAAGCAATTCTCCCATCAACCGCGAGGGCTGTGGGAGAATTCGCACGAAATTATATGGCTTCGTTACCGTTCTGCCAGCGAGCTATCGATGCGCAGCAGGCCGGAGCCATCGTTGCCCACCAGCTTGAGCTGGTCGATAACCTCCGACACGCTGGCCTCTTCCTCCACCTGCTCATCGAGGAACCAGTTGAGCAGCGCGCGGGAATCCAGATCCCCCACCGAGTCGGCGGTGCGCACGATCTCACGAATCTGCTCCGACACCTTCTGCTCGTGCTCCAGGGAGGCCTCGAAGGCATCCAGCGGGGTGGCCGCCTTCACGGCGCCAACCGTGATGTCCTCCAACTCCACGCGGTAGCCGCGGTCCAGCAGGTGCTCCGCAAACTTCTCCGCATGCTCGCGCTCTTCCTCTGCCTGCTTAAAGAACCATGCGCTCATGCCCGGAAAGGACAGGTTGGCCATCTCGTAGGCCAGCTGTGTGTAGATCGCAGCCGCGCCGTACTCGTTGTTGACCTGGTCATTCAGCAGGGTTTGCAGTTTCTCATCCATGGTGGGAATCCTTTCGCATCAAGCTTTAGCTTGATGCCCACCATACAGAAAACTTATTTCTTCAGTCCATGGCTTAGACGGCGGTAGCGTTGCTCATTTGCCGCATCCAGTCCTCGGAAGGACACCCTCACCCCGCGCGCAGCGTATTTGCTCTCCACGGAATCCAGCACCGCCACAGTCGAGGCATCCCAAATATCGGCCCGACTGAAATCCACGATGACCTCCTGCACTGGCAGGGTGTAGTCAAAGGAGTACACCAAATCATTCGAGGAGGCGAAGAAGAGCTGGCCTCGCACCTCGTAGACGGCCGTCGAACCTTCGCTCGACACCAAGTCAACCGACGCCACGTGCGCCACCCGGCGCGCAAACGCCACGGACGCCGCCACAACACCCAGCACCACACCGACGGCCAGATTATCGGTGACCAGCGTACCGACCACGGTCACCAGCATGACGATGGTCTCCGCCAGCGGCATGCGGTGCAGAGTGCGCACCGAGTGCCAATCCACCGTGTGGAAGGACACCATGAACATCACAGCCACGAGCGCGGCCATGGGGATACGCCCCACCGTATCGCCCAGCGCGAGCATGAGGATGAGGAGGAAGACGCCGGCGAGGAACGTCGACAAGCGCGTGCGTGCCTGGGATTCCTTGACGTTAATCATGGTCTGGCCGATCATCGCGCACACGCCCATGCCGCCGATGGCGGCCGCTAGCATATTGCCAATGCCCTGGCCCACGGATTCGCGGGTCTTGTCGGAGTGGGTATCGGTGAGGTCGTCGACAAGCTTGGCGGTGAGCAGGGACTCCATGAGACCCACCAGCGCCACGCCGAGGGCATAGGGCAGGCACAACATGAAGGTATCCATCGTCCACGGCACGTCCGGGATCACGAACCCAGGCAGCGACGTGGGCAGCTCGCCCTGGTCCGCCACGTCGGGCACGTCCCAGCCGAACACCACGGTGAGCACGCTGACCACGAGAATCGCCACGAGCGGGGCGGGCACGGCGGTGGTAATCCGCGGCCACAGCACCATGATGACCAGGCCCAGCGCCACGAGCACATAGACCAACCACGGAACATTCCACAGGTGGGAGAGCTGCGCGGTGAACATGAGGATGCCCAAAGCGTTGACGAAGCCCAGCATGACGCTGCGGGGAATGAAACGCATGAGCTTAGCGACGCCCAACAGCGCCATCACCACCTGCAGAATTCCCGCCATCCAGATGGTGACGAGGACGTAGTGCAGGCCATGCTCATGTGCGAGCGGCGCGATGACCACGGCGACGGAACCTGCTGCGGCGGAGACCATGGCGGGGCGGCCACCCGTAATCGCGATCGACATCGCCATGATGACGGAGGCGAACAGGCCCACCTTGGGGTCGAGGCCGGCGAGGATGGAGAAACTTAGTACTTCCGGAATAAGTGCGAGCGCAACAGCAAGCCCGCCAAACACTTCCTTACGGAAGCGGGCGGGCGAGGTGAAGGCCGCGCGGAAAGATCCGGCGGAGGCTTCTGGCATTAATGACCTTCCTTGTAAGAGCCATCGCGGGTGATGACCGGCAGGACGGACCACGCGAAGTTGATCCACTGGTCGGTCTTCTTCCACGAGAAGTCCGGCTCGAAGATGGTGGTGGGCTTGGTGTAGATGACGGCAGACTTGACCTCAGAGGCGGTCTTCTCCAGAAGGTTCACCACGAGGTCGAGGGTCTTGCCGGAGTCGGCGACGTCATCGACAACGAGGACCTTCTTGTCCTTGAGCGAATCAGTATCCAGCTGCGGGTTGAGCAGGATGGGCTCGGGGAGGGTTTCGCCGATGTCGGTGTAGAACTCCACGTTGATGGCACCCATTTCTTTGACGCCAATGGCGTAGCCGATGGCACCGGCCGGGATGAGACCACCGCGGGCCACACCGACGATGAGGTCGGGGAACCAGCCGGAATCCACAATCTCCTGGGACAGGTAGCGGCTGGCCTCGCCGAAGACCTCCCACGTCAGGTTTTCGCGTTCCGGGTTCCACCAATCCGGTGTGCTCATCGTCTAGGTCTCCTTCGCCAGAGTTGTCATTTCCACCAGTTTAACCGCCAACCTCAGCGGAACGGAACCTCCGCTACCGTTCGGCGCAACTTGCGGGTGCGCAGGCGCTCCGGGTTTTCCGCCAGAGCCTCCACCGCGCGCACCGCGCACATGACGTGCGCTTCCTTGGAGTTGGAGTAAAAGGCCTGCGCTTGGGCCGGAAGCTTGGGCACGGCATGCAGCGGGAGGTCCGAGACCGACAGCAGCGTGCCGTACGGGATGCGGTAGCGATAACCGTTGGCGGCCAGCGTGCAGGACTCCATGTCCACGGCCACGGCGGTGGAGTGACGCAGCCATTCCCATAGGTCACGGGAGGTGCGCCATTCCCAGTTGCGGTCATCGGTGGAGAGCACCGTACCGGTGCGCATGAGCGAGTTATCTTCGCCGTAGACCTCCTCCACGGAGGCTTCGAGCATGCGCTGGATTTCCGGAATGGCAGGAATGGGGTTGCCGGTGGCCACGGTGCCATCGAGGATGTGGTCCTCGCGCTGGTAGGCATTGCCCAAGATGAGGTCACCGATGCGCATGCGGCCATCGAGCCCGGCACAGTGCCCAATCATGATCCACGCCTCCGGACGCAGCACCGCCAGGCAATCCGTGATGGTCTTGGCATTCGAAGGGCCCACGCCGATGTTGATCATTGTGATGCCATCGCCGCCTGCTGTGATGAGGTCGAAGCGCGGCATTTGGTAGCGGGAGGTGAGGGTGAGCTCGTCGACGTCGAGAAGCACGGCGTCATTGGGATGAATCGTCTCCCCTGTGGGTAACACCAGCGCCGTGTACCGCGAATCCTCCCGCGCGAGCTCACGCAGGCCGAACTTCACAAACTCCGTGGTGTGCATCGCGTAGTTGGTGAACAGGATATACTTCTGCACCGAATTGACCTCAATACCGGTGTAGTGCTCGATGCGCGCGCAGGCGATGTCGAAGCGCTGCGGCCCGAAGTGAAAGAGCGGCTTCTCCTTGCCGTGGAAGGCCTTCCAGGCGCCGTCAACGATGCCATCGTGCACCGCATCCAAGGTGGGCCGGGGAATCTCTCCACGATTCTCCGGCAAGGGTCCAGCACCCCGGATGTACTCCGGCGGGATACGCTCATCCGATTGGCCCACGTAAATATCGCAGGGGTAATTGCTGGTCAGCCTGGTCAGCTGCTCAAGCAGGTAGCCGCGGATGAGCCACGGCTTGGAAATGACCGCCGAATAGCGGCCCTCTTGGTCCACATAACCGAAGGGCTCGGAACGGTCGATGGGGCTCCAGTGGCGGACCTGCACGATGATCTTGGGATAAACCACGTGACGGTAGGCGTCAAGGTCTCCCGAGGCTAGCGCTTCGCGCGCCAGCTCGCAGGAGCTGTCGTAGAGCTCGCAGAGGCGGTTAACAGCCTCAATGACGGAGTGGGCATGCTGCAGGTCAGTCATGCCGGCCAGTCTAGTTGGGATACTGCATCTGGGAGGCGTCTCCAGCTTCGCGCACAATCTCCAGGGACTCACGGAATTCAACGAGGTCCACGCCTGACTGGCGGTACTCGTTGAGGATGGTCTCCGGGATGCACACCGCGCGAGGCTCGAGGTCACTGCCCTTCTGGGTGATGGTGATCATGCCGTCTTCGACGGTGGCCAAGCCGGAATCCTGCAGGCCCTGCACGAGGCCTTCGTAGGTGCCGGTCTCCGGCTGGAGGCGCTCCTTCATGACCTCCAGGGTGATCGGCTCCTCAACTTCCCACAGAATCATGAGCATGAGGTACTGCGGGTAGGTGATATCGAGCTCCTTGAGCAGGGGATCATAGGAGCGGATCACCGAGCGAGCAGCACGGTACAGCGAAAAACACAACTGGTCTTCAAGGTGGAGAGACATGTCACCAAGGATACCTTAAAGATTTTTTCGTGCGCAATGGTCCGAACTGAGAAAAGGCGCCCGTGTGCTCAAGAAATGCCCCGTCACGGGCGAAATCAAACCTTAACGTATGTACAGAAGAGGATACACACAGGCAGGGCACGATGGGGGGGGCGGTCCGGCCGCGGCGAGGCGGCCCCGCCACTGATCGGGTGTAGCGGGGTGACACAAAAGGCGTAAAATATATCCACATGTCCACTCCCCCGCTCCCCCTCGGCGCCCGAATGCGCGCCCGCGGCGTGTGTGAAGATGACTGGTCCGCGCGCCCCACCACCGAACGACCCTGGCCCGTCGTCCTCATCCATGGCACCTGTGACACCAAAGGCGTGTGGCAGGTCCTTGCCGGAATCTTGCGGGACGCCGGGTGGGCGGTTTTCGCTCCTGATTACGGCACCCGCGCCACCGGCCCCATTCCGGATTCGGCGCGGCAGGTGGATGCCTACATTGATGCTGTCCTGACGGTGACCGGTGCTGAGAAGGTCATCCTCGTGGGCCATTCCCAGGGCGGTTTGCTCGCGCGCTACTGGATGCGCATGCACGGTGGCGCGGGGCGCGTCCACCACGTCGTGTGCGTCAGCGCGCCCAACCACGGCACCACGCAGGGCGGCATCGCCAGCCCCCTGTTCAAGAGTGAGCGCCAGGAGGACGTGGTGCGCTCGCTTATCGACGGCTGGTTCGGCCCCGCCGGCATGCAACAAATCGTCGGCAGCGAGATCGTGGAGGCAACGAACCGCGGCAGCGAGGTTGAGCCAGGTGTGAGCTATACGTGCATTGCCACGCGGTCCGACGCCGTCGTCGTCCCACCCAACACGTGCTTCCTCAACGGACCCATGGTGCGCAATATCTACGTTCAAGACGTGGAGCGCCGCGCCATCATCCGGCACGAGGACATGCCAATGGATAAACGAGTGTGCGAGATGATCCTGGAGGATGTGGAGCAGCTGGTGGGTTAGAGATCGAGGGCGTCGAGAAGCGCGTCGAAGGCTGGGCCGACCTGCGTGCGCCACAGCGTGTCCACGCGGTCATCGGCGCGGCCCGGCCCGCCGTTGATGGTGGCCACGCGCTTGCCCTGCTTCTTCGCCTCAAGCACGAAGCGAAAGCCACTCATGACCGCCAACGAGGAACCGGCCACGAGCAGGGAGTCTGCGGCCGCCACCATCTCATAGGCCGCATCTTTCTTGGCGGTGGGCACGGGTTCGCCGAAGTACACAACATCCGGCTTGAGGCGTTGCGAGCCGCAGCGCACACACCCGGGCATCACGAATTCCGCAACCGCTTCCGCGCTCAGCGCCACGTCACCGTCCGGGTTCACGTCCGCCTTGTCCACGACCCACCGCTGCAGGAAGCCCGGGTTCGCCGCGGCGGCGCGGGCATCGTAGTCTGCCCGCCTCTCCTCATAACCACAGCTCAAGCACACCACGTGTTGCATATCTCCGTGCAGGGTAATGAGGTTGCGTTGGCCCGCCTCCTCGTGGAGACCGTCCACGTTTTGGGTCACCACACCCGTCAGCAGCCCGGCGCGCTCAAGCTCCACGAGCGCAAAGTGCGTGCGGTTGGGGGCGGCGGCCTTCATGACGCGCCATCCGACGAAAGCGCGCGCCCAATAACGGTGCGAGGCATCAGGATCGTGGAGAAACTCCTGGTAGGTCATGGGTCGGTGGCGGCTCAGTGATCCTTTCGGCCCGCGATAGTCCGGCACGCCGGATTCCGTTGACACGCCCGCGCCCGTGAGGACCATGACGTTGCCGTTGCGGAGTTGGCGGGAGACGTCGGCAAGCGCCTGCTCCGGTGGGGTAGGCGTCGCTATTTCGGAGACGACTCGGGAGATCGAGCGCAGCGCGGACTGGTGGGCGTGGGCGACGGCGGGATCCATGGCGCCCACTCTAGCTAGCCCAGCGTCTCCTCGTAGATATCGTCAGAATCGAGTTCGCCGTGGCGCGAGCAGCGTGCGCTCCAGCCATCAGGGCGAACCTGGACCACCATACGGCGCCCGCACAGCTGGCAGTAGCGCGGCACGTCGAGGCCGGCCGCCGCCGCTGGGTGGAGCGGAAAATTCTCACTGAGCGGCTTGCCGGTGTTGGGGTGAAACAGTGGTTCCTCCCCGGCGAGGACCGCGGCGACGAGCTCGGTCGACTCGCTCCGTGAAGGGGCCATTAGAGGGCCTTGATGGGCAGATCGATGCGGCCGAGCATGTCGACGTCCTTCTCAATCTGCTTGCCCAGCGTGGTGAGGTAGTTGCCGGCGATAATCGCGTTGATGCCGCCGAGGAGTCCCTTCTCGGTGCCATCATCACCGAGTGAGAGCTCGCGTCCGCCCGCGAAACGCAGGGTCACCGACGGCATGGCCAAACGGAAGGCGGCCACCGCGCGCAGCGCTTCACCCAGCGGGACCAGGGGGCGATCCGCAAACGGGGTGCCCGGGCGCGGGTCAAGGAAGTTCATCGGAACCTCGCACGGCTCGATCTGGGCCAGCTGGTAAGCGAACTCGGCGCGGTCCTCGAGGGACTCACCCATGCCGATGATGCCACCGGAGCAGACCTCCATGCCTACGGCGCGGACGTTGTCGAGGGTCTCCTTGCGCTCTTCCCAGGTGTGGGTGGTGACGACGTTGGGGAAGAAGGACTTGGAGGTCTCCAGGTTGTGGTTATAGCGCTGGGCGCCCATGTCCTTGAGGCGCTGCGCCTGCTCCAGGGTCAGCGTACCGAGGGACAGCGAGATCTCGATGTCAACCTCATCGAGAATGGCGGGGATCGCCTCGGCGACCTGGGCCAGGAGGTTTTCATCCGGGGCCTTCACCGCGGCAACAATGCAGAACTCCGTGGCACCAGACTTGGCAGTCTTCTTCGCGGCCTCCACCAGCTCCGGGATGTTGAGGCGGGCGGCGCGCACGGGTGACTCGAACAGGCCGGACTGTGAACAGAAGTGGCAGTCCTCCGGGCAGCCGCCGGTCTTAATGGAGATGATGCCCTCCACGGATACGTCCGGGCCGCACCACTTCAAACGGGTCTTGTGGGCGATGTCAGCGATCTCTTCCAGCTGCTCATCGGGGATCTGGAGGACCTGAAGGAGTTCCTCTTGGTTGAGGCCGATGCCCTGTTCGAGGGCCTTGTCACGCGCGATATCTACGATGCTCATGACAGAAACCTTACTTGAACGCCGTTCAAGTTGTGGAAAATCGCCGCCTTTTCCTTCCGCGGACTACCCTTGAGGGCCATGACTCTCTACGACGACACCCTGGCCCTCCTCCAAGAACTCATCCGCAACGCCTGCGTCAATGACCTCACACCGGATTCCGGTGACGAGGTACGCAACGCCGACACCCTGGAGAAGTTCTTCGAGGGCACGCCGGTGGAGATTAAGCGCTACGAGTCCCATCCGGGCCGCGTCACCCTCGTCGCCACCGTTCCGGGCGACCCGGACAAGGAGCCACTGACCCTCATGGGCCATACGGATGTCGTGCCCGTGGACGAGCCGAAGTGGACCAAGCCGCCTTTCGACGCCGTTATTGAAGACGGCAAGCTCTATGGCCGCGGTGCGGTGGACATGCTGTTCATTACGGCGACGATGGCGGCGGTAACGAGGGATGTGGCCAAGCGCGGCAATCCCGGCGGCACCCTGGCGTTTGTCGGCATGGCGGACGAGGAGGCCCGTGGCGGTTTGGGCTCCATTTGGATGGATAAGCGCCATCCGGAGGCCTACTCGGTGCGCAACTGCCTGTCGGAAACCGGCGGCAGCCACCTGCCCGGCGCGCTCGGCTTCAACGTCGGCGAAAAGGGCGCGGGCCAGCGCCGACTGCACGTGCACGGCGATGCCGGCCATGGTTCAACGCCGTTTGGCAAGGATTTTGCCATCGTCAAGATTGGTGAGGTGGCGCGCCGCATTGCCGCGGCTGAGCCGCCGGTGGCTACAGACGAGGTTTGGCAGGGCTTCGTCAAGACCTTCCGCTTTGACCCGGAAACGGAGGCCGCGCTTCTCGACGGCTCCGCAGACCCCACCCACTACGAGCAATTCGGCAACCTTGCCGCCTATGCCCACGCCTTCTCACACACCACCATCTCCCAGACGGTGCTGCGCGCCGGTGGCGCCATCAACGTTTTGCCCTCCCACGCCTACCTGGAGATGGACATCCGCCCCTTCCCCGGCCAGACTCAGGAAGAGCTCGATGACTTCCTGCGCGAAGCCCTCGGCGATATGGCCGACGAGGTAGAAATCGAGCACCTTATTACCGAGGACGCCACACAGTCCTCCACGGATACTGAGCTGTGGCGTTGCATCGAGGAGACCGCGCACAAGTTCTTCCCGGATAAGGAAGTGCTGCCGGTGTTGGCCACGGGTGGCTCGGACCTGCGCGTGGCTCGACGCCGCGGCGGCAACGCCTACGGCTTCGCCCTGCATGCGGAAGATCGCGATATGGCCAGCGCCAACTCGCAGCTACACAGCCACGATGAGCACCTGCACCTGGAAGACTTGGATCTCACTGTGAAGGCGTATTCTTCGCTGGTAGATCGCTTCCTGGGGCAGGAGCACTAGCGCAAAAGTGTAAAAGGTGTGGCACAATGTGGCGCATGAGAAACAAGCTTGCCCTTTTCACCGCCGCTACCGCCCTTACCGTTGGCCTGTCCGCCCCTGCCGCATCTGCCGACATGGTCGATAACTACCTGGCCAAGGTTCCGGCTGGTCAGATCTCCTGCGACCAGGCATCGAAGTATTACACCAACCCGTCCGACTACAACAGCAAGAAGTCCCAGGCCCTCGCTGCCGCCAATTTCCACCCGCGCGGCGGCGAGATCCGTGACGCCATCGCCCGCGCCGACGAGGCCATCGCTCGCTGCGGCCTGGGCGCCGGCGGCAACAACGCCGGTAACAACGGCGGTAACAGCAACACGGCCCCCGCCAACAACGGCGGCAACCACCAAGCTGCGCCGGCGCCAGCGAAGCAAAACCAGCCGGCGCCGGCGAAGCAGAACCAGCCGGCCCCGGCCCCTAACCGTGGCGGCCAGCCGGCACCGGCTCCGGCCAACAACGCTTTTCCGACGATTCCGGTGAAAATCGGTAACGTGACGATCTACATCCCGGATGTGGTGGCCTACCTTAAGACCATCGTTGAAGGTGCCCCGCTGACCTCCTCCCGCTAGAGATCGCCACAGCTATTTAGCGAAAATACGTCCCCGCGTGCAGCGCGCAGCCGGTATTGAAGGCATGCCCGCACGCGGGGCATGTGTATGCCGGGCCTAGTTCATCGCCTGCGTACTCGGCATACGTCATCTGACGTCCGCACGCCCCGCACATGACGCAGAGTTCGTCTTTCGGCATGGCGCCAAACTCGTGGTCGGTGAGCTCCGCGTGGCACAGCGAGCAGGCGAACCACCCGCCGCAGGTGCGGCACTTGTTTGCAACGACGTCGACAAGCGTATGCCAGTGCCGGCAGCGCCCTTCCGCGTCGATGGCTCCCTGGATCATGGCCACGACTCTAACAGCCGCGCCATCGCCCGATAGGCCGGCGTGACGTCCATGCGCAGGCGGCTCTCCAGCATTTCCGAAGGGAAGTCAGCGGGAAGAAGCTCTGCAGGGAAGGGCGGGGTGTGGCGCAGCGCCGCAAAGACGGCAGAATGGCGGCGTGTGGTTTCGACGACGACGCCAACGTCATCGGTGGGCAGAGGGGGGACGTCGCCCAGCGCGCTAATGCGGGCAGCGCTCTCCTCAAGGTCCCACGCGGTGGCAATAACGTCGCGGGCGGTGTCCGTATCCACGGACCAAGTGCCGACAAAGGTTTTCTGCGCCCACTCCCCCGGCGCGTGGGCACCCACCAGGACTCCGGGCCGCAGCTGCCGGAAACCGCTGGCCTGCGCGGCGCGCAGGAGGGCATCCCTTTCTGTACGGCGATCCTCGCCGATATCGAAGATAACGGTGTGAAACGCCCCGTCCCATTGGAAGGCGCGCGGCGAGCCTAGGTGACGAAACTCCGCAAGGTAGTTCCCCACCATGGAATACACGGAGTATCGCCCGGCTCGGCGCGAGGATAGATCGCCCGCGCGCACCATGCGGGACAGATAGGTGCGAACGCCAGCCGGCGACAGACCCAGCCCAGTAAGGATTGGTGTCAGCACGGGCCCGGGGAGTTCCTCACGGCGAGCTAATCCGCAGAGATATCCAAAGGTTCCTGGTCCAACGTCAGCCATGCGCCAACCCTAAGGATTTTATGTGTCACAAACAAACCGTTACGTATGTTTTGTGGCACACTATGTGGCATGAGTCTCAATCCGCGCCTGCTCAACTTCCTCATCCTCGGCGTCTTCGACGTCGGCCTCGCCATCCTCCTGTTTCAACTGGTTGACTCCGCAACCGGCAACCACGTCTACGCCTACCTAGCCGCCAGCATCGGCCCCCTCATCGGTGGCATCATCCAGCACGTGCGGCAAAAATCCTTTTCTGGGATTTCTGCACTGATCTTTGCATTCAACCTTGCCGCGGCCTTAGCCACGCTGATCGGTGGCACCGATGAGCGCCTCCTTCTAGTTAAAGGCAGCGTTATTACCGGTGTTTTCGGCCTGCTCTTCCTTGGTAGCCTTGCCCTGGGCAAGCCCCTCGCCTTCTACTTTGGCCAGCGCTTTGGCACCGATGGCACGAAGGAAGGCGTGGCCTACTGGAATGGGTTGTGGCAATACCCGACCTTCCGCGCTTCCCAGCGCTACATCACTATCGTGTGGGGCGTAGTGTTCCTACTCGAAGCAATCATCCGCATCGTCGCCGCCTATTCTCTCCCCTTCACCACCGCCTACTGGCTGTCGAATGCGTTGCCTTTCGTGGCCCTCGCTATCTGTTTGACGGCTACCTTCGTCATTGCCTCACGCACCCGCAGGTCTGCGCCGACCCCGGCCTAGCGCGTGAGCCCCCACACGATCAGCTCGTGTACGCGCGGATCATGGGGCAGTTTTCCGTGCTCGACCGGAACTGACTCCACGTTGGCCACGTCCGCGCCCGGAACTGCAGTTAACTGCGAGGTCTCATTCGGCGTCACAGTGTTGTCTGCGGGTGAATAGATAGAGGTGTAGGTGATCCCCGGCGCGGTGTCCGGCAATTGGTTGAGATTCTCCATAAAGTCCGAACCCTGCAGCTGCTGGATACCGGCACTGGTTCCAACAAAATTGGTCACATCGGGCGCGATTTTTGCCGCCGTGCTTAGGGGCGTTGCTCTGTCGCCCCATGTTGTCCCGTGAAAGTTCGCGCCAATCGTGACCACGCGGCGCACCTCATCGGGTGAACCATAAAGCTGTGCATAGGACTTGGTGTGCAGCCCACCCTGGGAAAAGCCCACGAGGTTTACTTTCTCTGCCCCAGTAACGCCGCGGATGTACTCGATATGCTGGGCGATTTCACGCCCGGAGGACTCTAAATCCGCAATGCCCTTCATGTACGGGTAGGCGTTCTGGAAGGCCAGGTCATCCGCACCGTAGTCGAAGGCCCACACGCACATGCCTTGCTCGGTGAGCTTAGGGATGAGATCGTTCCACTCGGCCGAGTTCGCCGAAGTGCCGTGGAGAAGGACGACCGGCTCGGTGACGGGTCCTGTGGGGTGGCATTCTGGGTCATTGATGCCGAGCTCCAAGGAGGCAGACGTCTCCATCGTTTGAGCATGGGCTGGAACGGGTGCAGAGGTACCGAGGAGAATGGCGAGGAACGCGCGCTGCAGAAAGCCGTGTTTCATGAGGAGCGAGCATATCGCCCTAGTCTGGGCGCATACTGTGTACTCGCTGTTAGCGCGAAGAGAGGCTGCTCAAGCTGCTGCTGCGGTCTTTCTCTGGCTGCTCGGTGCGCTCTTCGGATGGCTTTTCTGCGGGAGCTTGGCGGCGCTCTTGGGCGCGGGCTTGGCGCACGATGGCGGCCTCAGTCTCCGCCAGACGCGCGGCCGCTTCCTCCTCGTCGTAGCTCTTCATCAGCGCGGTGAGGTTGTCCACATATGGGTAGATCTCGCTGTGCCACATGAGGCGGCGCGTGCCGTCCTCGCAGGACTCATTTTCCTCGCCACCGGTGTGTACGGCGAAGATGGTCTCGTCCTGGTAAAGCGGGGCGCCGGAATCACCGCTGCAAGAGCGCGACGCGAACAGGGAATGGGATTTAAGCAGGTTCTCAAACTCGTGGTTTTGGATTTCGTAGGTCACGCCGGTTTGCTCAATGCGGGACACGGCCTCCGAGGCGAACGTATGGGAACCGCCGTAGCCCACGAGGAAAAGCTTTTCGTTGACGCGCAGGGGGCGGTCGGGAAGCTCGAAGGCCTCAGCATCCATGGGTTCCGCTTTGAGCAAAGCAATGTCCGATTTCTCCGCCACCGGAGTCGACGCAACTACCTTGGCGCTATCCCCGTCTGTCTGGGTAAGACGCAGGTTGCGGCCTAAACAGTGCGTGGCCGTAAGCCACCAATCATTGCCGATGTACCCCGCTGAACATTCCCTCGCGCCATTCATCCACACCGCGGCTAC
Source organism: Corynebacterium sp. BF-R-2 (assembly GCF_024586525.1). Lineage (NCBI taxonomy): Bacteria > Bacillati > Actinomycetota > Actinomycetes > Mycobacteriales > Corynebacteriaceae > Corynebacterium > Corynebacterium sp. BF-R-2. Next base: position 75,727 of record NZ_JAMFTP010000015.1, read on the forward strand.
GCGGTCATCATTCACAGCGACCTTGCTCGTAGCCTGCAGGACCGCCGAGTCGCCGGCACCTTCCAAGGTGCCGGATGCGGCATGGGGAACCCCGAACACGGAAGCTACCGCTACGAGGACGGACAGTATGGATGCGAGAAAACCTGAGAACACAAGGCGTTACTTTATCAGCGGTACCACAGAAACGCAGCGCGCTACTGCACACCTAGGCGTTCGGCCAGTCCGGTGAGGAAGACATCGACAAAAGCGTCGAAGGAAGCGGCGAGGAAGTTCTCGCCCGCCGTGCCAGAAGGCTGCTGGCTGTCGAGGGAAGCGAGGAGAGTCAAGACAGAAGGGGCTCCTTCTGGCGGGACGGGGATGGGGGAATCGGGTACCTCGGCGTGGCCGGGCGTGGGGGCAACCTCCGCCAAGAGGTAGCCGTTGAGCGCGCAGAAGAATGACTGGACGCTAAAGAGCTGCTGCTCGGGAGGGATTCCGGCCTCGTCGAAGACTGTCAACGTCGGCGCGATGTGCGCGATTTCCGCCGGTGTGGAAATCGGACGGGTAGCCACGAGCACGAAGAGATTGGGGTGGCGCAGGGCAAGGGCGCGGTAGGCACCGGCAGCGCTGCGCAGTGCCGCCTCCCAGGTTGGGGACTCCGAGGGGAGGGTGAGTTCAAGGATGAGGTGTTCATGGATGGCGTCGAGAAGCTCGGCCTTGTTGCGCACGTGGTGGTAGAGGGACATCGCCTGCACGCCCAGGCGGCCCGCGACGGCACGCATGGACACACGCTCGAGGCCCTTTTCATCACCAATGGCGATGGCTGCCTCGACGATGGCATCGCGCGTAATGATTTGTGACACGTGACCTCCTTCTGGGCGGCCGTCGGACTACGATAAAAAGTGAAACTTACAGTGTAAGGGAGAAGGGACATGAAGCACCCGTTTCGCTGGCTGCTTGGCGGCCAAGCCATATCCGCACTCGGTTCCCAGGTTACGTTCATGGCGCTGCCGCTCATTGCAGTCACGCTTCTTGATTCTAACCCGCTCCACATGGGCATTCTCGGGGCCCTGGACAACCTGCCCTACCTACTCTTCGGCCTGTTCGTCGGCTCGCTCGTGGACCGCCGCCGGCGCCGCCCGCTCATGATCGCCTCCGACCTCCTTCGTGCGCTGGCCGTTCTCACGATTCCGCTGGCATTCCTTGTCGGTGGCATCACGTTTACCCACCTGTGCCTCGTCGCTTTCGCCGTTGGTCTGGGCAACCTCGTCTTTGATGTAGCCTGCCAGGCGCAGATGCCGGACATCGTCGGTGAGGACGGCGACCTTGTGCAGGCCAACGGCGCGCTGCAGACCACCTCCGGCATCGCCTCGCTCACCGCCCCGGGCCTCGTGGGAGTCTTTATCACCACGGTAGGTGCGCCCCTTGCCATGCTTATCGACGCCTTCTCCTACCTCATCTCCGCCGCCAGCCTCCGCATGATCGGGCCCGATTCCTCTACCGCCACCGCCGACGCCACCGTATGGGAGGACGTGAAGACCGGCGTGGGCTCCGTCGTGCGCGATAACCGCTTGCTCGGCCTCACCGGCGCGGGTGCGGCCGTCTCGCTGGGTATGAACGCAGCTTTCTCGGTTCTCATGGTGTTCCTCGCGCGTGAGCTGCACGTCAGCACGATCGGCATCGGGCTGGTTTTCCTCGCCATCGCTCTGCTCGGCGCCACCGGCGCGCTGACAGCACACCACCTGGCCAAGGTTGTGGGCGCTGGACGGGTGCTCCTGTGGGGGCCGGTAGTGGCAGCCGTGGGACTGGTGTGCATGGCGCTTGCCGGCCACGTCACGACCCCACTGCTGCTCATCTACCTTGGAGCAGGCTTGTGCGGCTGGGGCATCATGACCAGCCAAGCTCTTGCCGCCGGCCTGCGCCAAGCCTTCGCCCCTGAAGAAATTCGCGGCCGCGTACTAGGCACGATGCGCTTTGTGGAATGGGGCATCATGCCGGTCGGTGCGCTCCTTGGCGGCTTCGCAGGCCAGCTGCTCGGGGTGGCCCCGGCCGTCGCCTTCTCCGGCGCACTCGTAGCCACCGGCTCCGTGTGGGTCCTCACCACCGGCCTGGCGCGCCTACACAGCGTGCCGATTCCCTGACTCGGCCCACGAACAATGTTGCTCACGGTAAATAGCACCAAAAACGTCGGCTTTAACAAGCGCTACGACCGCATCATTGGACTTGCTGCCGTGCGCGCTGACGCATACTCCAATCCCGTCGACTCCTGGCGCACACTGCTCAACCCTGACACCAACGCCGTGTCCACTACTCGGGGGACACTCCCGCCCACCTCGGCACTCAACCCTGCTGTGGGGGTTACTCGTAGCGAAGCGAGCTGACCATCCCGGTTTCCATGTGATAGGCGTTATGGCAGTGAAATGCCCACTCACCGGGGTTGTCAGCGATCAGGTCGGCGATCATGGTTTCACCGTGGCGGAGAAGGACGGTGTCCTTGCGTAGCCCGCCGCTGCCGGGCAGCGCCCACGTGTGGCCGTGGATGTGCATGGGATGGGGCATCATGGTCCTGTTGCGCATGACCATCCGCAGGCGCTGGCCCTCCTGCACGGTCGCGGAGGAGGATTGACCGTCGGTGAGAATGCTCCATTCATACGGCATCATCTGCCCGCCCAGGTCGATGCTGACTTCTCGGTCTGGTGTGCCCTCGGGCAGGAGTGCACGGTCTGCTGGCTTCAGGGAGGACAGAAGCAGTCCGGTGGACGACAACTCGGGGAAGTCGACATCGGGGTGGGGGCCTGGCCGCCGGCGGTGCGGATGACGGCGAAGGCGCGGTCGTCCTTACCCACCGCCAAAGCCGTGAGCGGGAAGATGCCGTCGCCGAGGATGACCTCGACGTCGACACGCTCGCCCATCGACAGGTAAATCGATTCGGTCTCCCAGGGCTGGACAGGGAAGCCGTCGGTGTGGGTGACGGTCATGCGGTGACCACCGAGGGCCACCTTGAAGATGGTGTCACCGCCGGAGTTGATAAACCGCAGGCGGGCCTTGTCGCCCGGGCGAGCCTCGAAGGTCCGGTGAGCACGGGGGATACGTCCGTTGATGAGGTAGTGCGGATACATCACATCGCCGGCATCCCCGCCCAGTACCCGGTCCGGGGTGCCGTGCATCATATGGCCGTGACCTCCCATTCCCATCCTCCCGTTATGGTCGCCCGAACCCATTCCGGTGAGCTTGTCGAGCTCATCGTCGGGAGTGCCCTGAATGCCATCGACCCAGTCGTCGAGCACGATGGTCCACTCGACGTCCTGGTCCTCAGCGTCTTGCGGGTCACGGATGATCAGTGGGGCGTGAAGGCCGCGATCAAGCTGCAGGCCGGAGTGGGAATGGTAGAAGTAGGTGCCACCGTGGGGGACTTCAAAAACATAGGAGAAAGACTCGCCAGGTTCAATGGGGTCCTGGGTCATGCCGGGCACACCGTCAGCTGCGTTGTGGAGTGCGATGCCATGCCAGTGGATGGAGGTGCTATCAGGCAGTTCATTGGTGATATCGACCTGGAGGACGTCGCCGGCGGTAGCCTCAATGGCCGCATCCCCGGTGTCAGAGACGTATCCCCACGTCTTGGCTTCGATGCCGCCGATATCCAGAGAGAGGGGCCGGGCGGTCAGTGTCCGGCGCACCGTCGGCTCACCGAGCGCAGTGGGGGTGGGAGTGGGGCGAAGGGAGGAACCTGGTGCCGAGGCAGCAGGTCCAGGGTCGCTGGTGCAGGCGGCCACGGCCCCGGTGCCGGCGAGGACGAGCCCGCCGAGCAGAAACTGTCGTCGGGAAAATTCGTTCATCATGATTTAACCTTCCCTGGTGTTAGATTTCGGTGAGACGGGAGACAGGCGCAGGTGAGGACCCTGCCCCGCGTGAGGGCCGTGCCCTCCACCCATTGAAAATATACCCCCCTGGGGTATACGCTAGAGAGCGGCATCGCCGCACCCCACCGAACCGAAGGAGCTTTCCCATGATCACCTCCCCGCCCCGCCTCTTGCCGCTGGCCTCCCACGGCTGCAGCTGTTGCGGACCTGCCTCACGTGCCGACACCGCCTCCGTCCCTGCCACCAGCGACTCGTCAGCAGGAGGGCCCTCCCCTAGCTACCAGGTCACCGGCCTGACCCGCGGGCACTGCGCGAAAAGCGTGACCCAGGCCCTCCAGGCCCTCCCCCAGGTCGACGACGTCCAGATTGATCTCGCTGCTGGTGGTGTTTCCACCGTCACGATCACCGGTGCCGTACCTCCGGAGATGGTTCGCCGGGCCATCGAGGAGGCCGGCTACACCGTCTTATCCTGATTAGTTTTACCCATCATCTCGACCCCCGACCGGGTTGAGCGAAAGGAACGTCATGAGCACTCCCCACCATTCGGGTGATCACCATGGTGATCACCCCGCTCCGGAAGCAGGCCACACCCACCACCCGGATCATGCCAGCCACGAACACCACGCACATGCCGACACCCACGGCCAGGCGATGCCCCACGATCACCCGCACTCCGCCCTGGACGAAGACCACCACGTTCATGGTCACGGCGAACACGCCGGACACAGCACCGCAATGTTTCGGGACCGCTTCTGGTGGTCGCTGATTCTGTCCATTCCCGTCGTTATTTTCAGCCCCATGGTCGCCGACCTGCTCGGCTACCGCCTCCCGGCATTCCCCGGATCCACCTGGATCCCCCCGGTGCTGGGCACGATCATCTTCGTCTACGGCGGAACGCCTTTCCTCAAGGGCGGATGGAGAGAACTGAAATCCCGCCAACCCGGGATGATGCTCCTGATCGCCATGGCCATCACCGTGGCGTTTGTCGCCTCCTGGGTCACCACTCTGGGGCTGGGCGGTTTTGAGCTGGACTTCTGGTGGGAGCTGGCCTTGCTGGTGACCATCATGCTGCTGGGCCACTGGCTGGAGATGTCCGCTCTCGGGGCCGCGTCCTCCGCACTTGACGCGCTGGCTGCCCTGCTGCCGGATGAGGCCGAGAAAGTCATCGACGGGACCACCCGCACCGTGGCCATCTCCGAGCTGGTCGTCGACGACGTCGTGCTGGTGAGGGCCGGTGCCCGGGTGCCGGCCGACGGAACCATCCTCGACGGAGCCGCCGAATTCGATGAGGCAATGATCACCGGCGAATCCCGTCCCGTCTTCCGCGACACCGGTGACAAGGTGGTCGCCGGTACCGTGGCCACCGACAACACCGTCCGCATCCGGGTGGAGGCTACAGGCGGGGACACCGCCCTGGCCGGGATCCAACGCATGGTTGCCGACGCCCAGGAGTCCTCCTCCCGGGCCCAGGCCCTGGCGGATCGGGCGGCGGCGTTGTTGTTCTGGTTCGCGCTGATCTCCGCTCTGATCACCGCGGTGGTGTGGACCATTATCGGCAGCCCGGACGATGCCGTGGTGCGCACGGTCACGGTGCTGGTCATCGCCTGCCCGCATGCCCTGGGCCTGGCGATTCCGCTGGTCATTGCGATCTCCAGCGAGCGAGCCGCGAAGTCCGGGGTGCTCATCAAGGACCGGATGGCGCTCGAGCGGATGCGCACCATCGACGTGGTGCTCTTCGACAAAACCGGCACCCTGACCGAGGGTGCGCACGCGGTCACCGGTGTCGCGGCCGCTGTCGACGTCACCGAGGGCGAGCTGCTGGCCCTGGCCGCCGCCGCGGAGGCCGACAGCGAGCACCCCGTGGCCCGCGCCATCGTGGCGGCCGCGGCCGCCCATCCCGAGGCCTCCCGTCGGCAAATGCGTGCAACTGGATTCAGCGCCGCCTCCGGCCGGGGGGTCCGGGCCACTGTCGATGGCGCTGAGATCCTCGTGGGCGGGCCGAACATGCTGCGCGAGCTCAACCTCACCACCCCGGCCGAGCTCACCGACACCACCAGCGCCTGGACCGGGCGTGGGGCCGGTGTGCTCCATATTGTCCGCGACGGTCAGATCATCGGTGCGGTGGCCGTCGAGGACAAGATCCGCCCCGAATCCCGCGCCGCCGTGAAAGCCCTGCAGGACCGCGGGGTGAAGGTCGCGATGATCACCGGCGACGCGCAGCAGGTGGCCCAGGCCGTCGGTCAGGACTTAGGCATCGATGAGGTCTTCGCCGAGGTCCTGCCCCAGGACAAAGACACCAAGGTCACGCAGCTGCAGGACCGGGGTTTGAGCGTGGCCATGGTCGGTGACGGTGTCAATGATGCCCCCGCTCTGACCCGCGCGGACGTCGGTATCGCCATCGGTGCCGGCACGGATGTGGCCATGGAATCTGCCGGGGTGGTCCTAGCCAGCGATGACCCGCGGGCAGTGCTGTCGATGATTGAGCTGTCCCAGGCCAGCTACCGCAAGATGATCCAGAACCTGATCTGGGCCTCTGGCTACAACATCCTCGCTGTGCCGCTGGCCGCCGGAGTGCTCGCCTCGATCGGGTTCGTGCTGTCCCCGGCCGTGGGCGCGATCTTGATGTCTGCCTCGACCATCGTGGTGGCCCTGAACGCCCAGCTGTTGCGCCGCATTGATCTGGATCCGGCTCACCTGGCTCCGACCGAGTCGAAGGAGGAACACACCACGCCTACTCCGGCATCCACCGCCGTCCACTGATCCACCACTTCTCTCCACTGCCCCCATATGACCCTGAACAGGTGCTGTTGCAAAGTTGGGGCAGTAGGAAGGGCGACGTGAAGTAATCACAGCCATGGGTATCTTCTCCGGTCGTCATTTCCCCCCGTGACATCATTCTGTGGGCAGTGCGGTGGTACTGCCGCTACGGGGTGAGCTACCGCGATCTGGAGGAAATGATGACCGAACGGGGCGTGCCGGTCGATCACACCACGATCTACCGCTGGGTCCAGAAATACCCCCCTGAGCTGGACAAGCAAACACGGTGGTACCGACAGGTACCTGACTGGCAGGCCAGTTCCTGGCGGGTGGATGAGACCTATATCCGGGTAGGCGGCAGGTGGTGTTACCTCTATCGGGCGATCACCGCCGGTGGCCAGACCCTGGACTTTTACCTCTCTCCGAAGCGAAACGTGGCCGCAGCGAAGCGTTTCCTGGCCAAGGCCTTCAAATCCAATGCGTCAGCCGGGTATCCCAGAGTGATCAACACCGATAAAGCACCCTCCCTAGCCAGGGCGATCGCCGAGTTGAAGTCAGAGGGAATCTGCCCGCCAACAGTGGAACACCGGCAGGTGAAATACCCCAACAACATCCTGGAAGGCGACCATGGTCGGCTGAAGCGGATCCTCGGGCCGAAAGGCGCGTTTAAGAACCGGACATCTGCATATCGGATGTTGAAAGGGATGGAGGCGATGCACTCATTGCGGAAAGGGCAAGGCGCGATGTTTGCCAACAGGCAACCGAACCCGGACGCGGTGATCGTCAACCAGGTCTTCGAGACGGCCTAATAACGCCCACACGCAGCGGCCACCAGGGAATGAGAAACTGAGTCTTCGCTGCTCTCCCCCCAACTTTGCAACAGCACCTCCCCTGAAACTGCAGGTTGGAATGAAGCAAAATCCAAGGGGATTGCGGATACCGGAAGCCTCCACAACCAGTTTGTGTTTCACCCGCTATCTCAAGTCGCCCGAGTTAAGCCTAGTTGGAACTTGGAGGATTGGCGCCCTGATGTTGGACTTCCTAGAACAATAGCCGAACGATGTAATCTGGGTGGGGGAGACGACTAACCATACAAACCCGTGCTAAAACAGCAAACATGTATTGAGGAGGGTGGCATCGATGCGTAAACAGAAAAGCGCAGCCTACTGGTGGAGCGTTAGTGTCGTTGTAGTGCTGTTCATCGCAACGCTTGTAATCAATTATCTAGCAGGACTAAGTGCTGATGAATCATACTTTGGAGCACATTGGTGGCATCGTCTGGCGTGGGTTACGCCACTGTTGTTCTTGGCTTCTTTGATTTGGGCCTGGTTCGAGCACAGGAAGGTACATCGCTATCCGCAGTGACCCATATTTAGTAGCGTCGGGCGTGAATGGGAAGGAAGCCTTTGCGCTTGGGTGAAAGATGCTTTTTGCTCTAGGGGAGTGTCGATCCTGCTTTAGCCAATTGGATGACCGGGACTAACACTGTTAGAGCGGTGTATTACAGGCGTCCGGAATATGAACAGGTCAACAAGTACGTTTTGTCCTGTTGACCCCCCAACTACAACCATTCAATCGGCATCCAAAAAGGCCAAATCTAGCCCAAGCGACACGCCGAGCCAGACACACATTTTGACCCTTAACCGGCATTTCGTGTGGAGCGTTCGCCGCGGTTTCATGGGGCAGCCTTGGGTGATGCCTTGATCCCGATACAGAAACCCACATAGGCGCTATTGACAATCATTTCCCATTTCTTTATCCTTATATAACCGCGTGCCAACCGCACCGGACGATTGCAAGCAACCCCGCAAGGCATAGTTTTGAAAAGCAATTTCGCCCATAGAATCACGGTCGTGACTCTCGCAGTAGCAATTCCACTCACCGGCGGCCCTATTGCCGATGCTGTCGCCCCGCAATCTCTTGCCTCGACTCAGGAAGGCGACAACCAACAACTAGATAGGATTGGCACACCAGAATGGAACTCCGACATCCAGAAGCTCAAAGAGCAAGGGCGCATCGAGGAAACCAACCATTCAGAAACTGACACCGAAAGATCCACTAGTTATCGCATCAATGACCCACAAACTGGTAATCGGGTGGGCGATTTCACTGTGGTAGAACCAAAATTTGCAGATCGCATCGGCGGCAAATTCGACCATGGAACCCCAGCTATCGTCTTCAACCAAGACGACCAAAAGGCCCTCAAAGCCGGCGGATCAGCGGCAGTGGGCGCAATGGCAGCTGCATGGGCAGCAGCACTTTCCGAAACAGTCGTAGGATCCGTCCTCTCTGCAGGAGCAATTGCCTTCGTCGGCGGTACTGCCGCTTACTACCTGTCGAAGAATGGGATCTGCTCAAACAACAGAAATCTAGTCGTCAATGTGAAAAGGCAAGCACACTGCGAATAGCGCAAAGGACACCTAATGCCAACTCACAATAAAAAGAAGCTAGCCATCTTCACCCTCGGTGTCTTGCTTGCCGCCATCGCCATACTTTTTGCTGAATGGTGGGTTGTCAAGACGACCGTTTCCCAATCCCCGGCGCAAGTGTTCGCAGCCATTGCAGCAATAACCGCCGTAGTATTTGGCACCGTAGCCGGTCGAGCTGCAAGGCCCTGGTTGCGCAGTGATAGCGACACGGAATAATCGCCTACACGAAAAGGCAGATTAACACCTGGCTGCCGCCCCGCTCCGGAAGATGACTACAGTCGCTTACGCTCAACGAGATGGCGAGGACGCTTCAAACCCAGTCTCGGTCCTTAAATACCCCGGGGGAGTGCCGGTGTGCTAGCTGCCTAGGTTCACCATGAGAGGATGAGTAGGAATCCTCCTCGATGCTCCATCTATAGCGGGTGTGCACCAAACACGGAATGACAAGTGCTGGTCGCCAATGATGTCGATGCCGTGATGCCGCACGCAGGGCCGTTGCCTACTGGATTGAAGTCGTCTACAACCGTCGGCGCCGGCACTGAAGCACTCGGGATGGCCAGCCCCGTCGACTTCGAGAACCGAATTGGTCTAACCACAAACAGAAAAGAAATAGCTGCCTCACCACTAGGTAGCTCCACTACGTGTCCACAAATTGCGGGCAACCCCAGACTCTCGAGGGCTCTTAGTTTGTTAGCGCACTTCTTTCCGTTTCAGCAGAGGTGTTACGACGGTATCCCGATGCCCATCATTGGTCTCTATGATTCAGGACTTGTGGCCCCACTATGTCGTTTCGCAAGTTCATTAGCCAGATCAGCAGTGATTTTTACCGCTTCTGGGGGATCAGTGACCCAGATGTGGTCCCCAAACTGAAGCAATTGCCTTACCCCCTGAATATCCGCATATCCCACCACGATACGGACAAAGTCTTCGTCCACGGGTTCATGATGGATAAGCCGTGATCCCAAAATACGACATGCCATATCAAGCCTATTCGCTCGAAGAAGTGCGGTGATTCGGACTGGCATGTTTTCTTCCAAACGCACAACAAGCTGCGCCCACACGCTTGCCAAGCTTTGCCCTGGACGAAGCTGAGCAGCTTGATCTAAAACGCGAAAGGTTTCCAAGCGCGAAACAGCCAGCATCCTTGGTTCCCCATCGATATCGACGACCAAGTACCAATTTCTACCCTTGTGCACAAGCCCATAAGGATCAGCCACAGCACGTTGCTGCTTCTTGTCCCCACTTCGGCGATACAACACCTCAATTCGAGCTTCATTCCGTACAGCCTCGAGCAGACCTTCTAAGTCGCTATGGGTTTCATTGCTAAACCAGCCACTGGAATCAAGTAGAACCTTCTTGTCCAAATTATGAGTATCGGACGCTTTCGAGAATGAGACTGCGTTCATTTTCTTCTGCAACAGGTCGATGTCCTCACCAAACCCCAAGTGTGCGAGTGAATCTGCCCCCACACCCAGAATCCTCAGCAGCTGAATCTCAGTCGGCTCCAATCGAGAAGCATTCAACCGAGAACGCCTATCGAGCACAATCCCACCATGAATACCTTGCTCCGTATAAACAGGTATCCCTGCGGCTGAGAGCGCATCAACGTCACGCAGTATTGTGCGCTGCGAAACTTCGAAATGTGACGCCAACTCGGCAGACGTAGCACGGCCTCGTGTTTGCAACAGCAAGAGCATAGACAACAGTCGCGCCGATCTCATGCCGCAATTATCGCTGGAACCAGATTCTTTTTCGGATTATGACACTCTTTGTCAGGTTTGTTTGGTCCAATGCGCTTTGGCCACGTAAACAACACCACTCACCGAGAGGAGAATGGCAATGCCAACCCCCAATCTTTTCCTGACTTATGTCTCTGATGCCGAGACCTCGACTGCCTTCTACAGCGATTTATTCGACATGCAGCCATCGTTCATCAGTCCTCGATATGTAGCTTTTGAAATTTCAAAGGATGTCCTGTTTGCTGTATGGACCGGCCATAACACCCACATGGAGAAACAAGCACCGCGAACAAGCGAAATAGGTTTGATGTTGGATGGGCCGGCAACCCGCATTGATGAGACATACCGTCTATGGAAATCCAAAGGGGTCCAAATTGTGCAGCCACCCTACGATGACGTCTTCGGCCGCACCTTCGTAGTTGCCGACCCTGATGGAAACCTTATCCGCGTCAGCCCAGTCGATTAATTCTTAGATCGGGATCCAACAACTAGGAAATCCTCCAACACCCCAAGGAAAACATCTCAGTTTGAGGATTCCAAGTGCCCCAAAGTGGGCGCTAAAGCCAGGAAAGAATTAGGCACACCGTCTTTCCCGTACAACGAATCCTAAAACTGACTGGCCTATGGGCCCCAGCTGTTCAGAAGACTGAAATGGTAGCGGTGTGGTGAGTATCTGGTAGCGCCTGAGTGAGTATCCGGTAGCGGTGTCTTACTCAGGCGTTGTTGGTGGTTATGTGCGGGTGGTCAGTCGCATGTTT
>NZ_JAMFTP010000016.1:0-77121 GCF_024586525.1 Corynebacterium sp. BF-R-2
GCCGCACCCGAGTGGTGCGGCTACCGGAAGTATCACCCCGAGCGCGCTGAACTGCTACCAGATACTCACTGAAGCGCTACCAGATAGTCACGACACTGCTACCAAATAGCCGGTCGCAACACCACCCGCGAGGTTGACAAACTATATAGGGGAACACCCCCTCCTTAGGACAATTCACTGAAAAGAGTGTGCCATTGAGGAAGAACCGCAGAAACGTCCCATTGCTGAGCAAAATCCCGTGAACGATTGCTGGCTACTTCGAAGTCAGAAGCCTCTCGGAGTTCTAAAATACGTGTAGTGTTTTCACATAAACTTGCCTGATCTGCATATCGACCAAACACCTCTTGCACGCCTTCCCGCTCCCAAAAGACTGGGACAGCACCACTAGCCATTCCCTCAGCTGGGGCGAGATGAAAACTCTCAAGTTCACTAGAGGAAAGAATAAAGCCAATACTCCGGAACCACGATGCGACATCTGCGCTAAAGCCATCAAACACTACACGGTCTTTTAGCGCTCTATCCATAGCTATCCGCTCGAAAAAATCGAGGTAAAGTTGCTTTTCAATTGGGTCAGACCATACGTGAGGGTATTCCCAAGGCATCCGCCCCTTAATTCGCAATACGTAACGGTCGTCAACATCGAGTAACTGCTCCAGCAAGTCTAATGCGCGGTCGGGGCGCTTTAAGAACGGGACCATACCAACGAGACCGAGCGTAAATTGGGCATTGTCGCCTTTAGGCCGGTTGAAATCATTGATATCAAGCACATTGGGAATAACGAGTGTTTCCACATCGGTAAGATTAAATTTTTGAATTGCCTGGCTCTTTATCCATTCAGAGACAAAGACAAGACGGCTGACGTTTTCCCATTTGATCTTGCACATCCAAGGACCATTGAGCTCAAACCTGTGCAAGCGTGACACCAGTGACACGCCCTGAGGCAGGTGCTGAGAGTACCAGGCAAGAGCTGGTCCAGCCCATTCACAAAAGACAACGTCTGCCCACGCGGCGAGGTTTTCGCTTTCTGATTCATCGTGCTGGTGGAGGGTCGCCCATTTATCAATACGAACCTCAAACTCAGGACTAGTTTCCAAATAATCCATAAGCTCACCCATAAACTTCAAATCATGGGAGGCAACGACCAACCGAAGGGGCTCAGCAGATCTGGCGCGGCTTCTATGCCCCAACAGCCCAGCACGCTTGAAAGATTCGCTCAATCGCTTTTGCGCATTTTCCATAGAAAAATGCTCAGCCACTGAACGCACTTCCGCTCGGGACTTTTTAATCTTTGGTAATCCCGCGATGATCGTGTCCGCAATCTCCTCAACCGTGGCCTCTGCACTCACAAAAAAAGGGTAGGCGGCGCCAAAGAGGGATTTATGGTCCTCGGTGAGATTGACAACCGGAACTGTTCCCGCCGAAGCGTATTCAAGTGCTTTAGTCGATAGTTCCAAACTAGAATCAAGCTCTCTAGAACGCCAGCCAAGACCGATATCTGCCCTCTTGATCCTAGAAACTGACTCGTGGCGAGGTAGTCCCCCAAGCCAAGAGACGCCGCTCGATGAATCTCGGTCAGCTTCTTCTAGGGCTGCTCTCATCCTGTTCACCCATGTAGGGTCGTTCCTAGCTCTATTAAACTTCGCTCCCACCACTTCAAGCGTCGCGTTCACACCACGTTTACCGAGCGCACGTGGGAGCTCCAGCATTTCTAAGGTTCGCCATTCCTTGGCTAGTTTTCCTGCATAAATAAGCCGCAAATCTTGTTGGTTTCGTTCGCCTTCTTCTTCGACCTTCCCATACGCATACCGAGGAATCATCGGTGGAATGAGAACTACTTTTCCAGCTGCCTGTGGGACGAGGCCTTCCCAGTAGGAGCGGGCCGCTTCGGTTTGCGCGAATATTCTCTTAGAGTGCGCAGCAATGTGATGTAATCGATTCAGATTTGTGTCAGAAAGCTTAGAAGGAGGGAAGGGAAGATCTGTGACGTATGCCCAAACAATTGGACTAAGCTTCTCCTTTGACGTGAATTCAAATGCGGCCTCCAATCCTCGTACAACAACAGCTTCAGCGCCAGATTTCGCCACTAGTTCTTGGGCGAGTTCTGCTGCGGATTCTGCGTCCAGCCCTCGATCCTCGGTTTCGGCCGAAGGGGCATGCACCTCAATATTCCTGATGGGACGGATGGCTTGAAGGAGTGTATCGTTTTCAGGAACCGCTTTTAGCAGCAAGTGGACCTCGTCGAAGACACCTGAAAGTACTTCACATACCGACATCAGCCATATTGAAGAACCATCGATAATGTTGGCATTCGTATCCCCATAGATTACTACGGCACTCATCTTAGTTTTCTCCCTTTACAATGCTCTGGTGTGCTGGGGCCGCATCTATATTTTTCAATGCCTCAAGTATTGGTGATTTTAGATCTTCTGACCACGCCCAGTTAGGCGATAACGTATTAAGAACGATGTTGGCTCGTTCCCGCAAGTCATTTGTAAAATGGCTCGTCAAATTACTTGCTCGAACTATCACGACTATCCCTTGGTTCTGGGCATCAGCAATGTACTCGATAAGTCTTAGATAGAGTCCAGTTTTTTGTGCTGATAACAAACCTTCCCAAGAGCCCTTCCAGAATTCTTGCTCATCAATGATGAGGTAGCTCGTCCCCTGGTTTTCGCTTCCCAATAGGTGAGGCCCCGCAAGCCGGTGAACTCGTCCAGCCTCACTGAGAGCGGCTTCCAAATCAACAGATCCAATAAGACTGATTTCCCGAGTCCACAACTCGGCCTCAGCGGTCATCATCGCGCTGAGCGCTACAAAGCCATCTCGTTCCATTACTTGCTCAGCAGCAAGCCGACCTGCAGAGTGCGCTGTGGGGCGTGCGAGTATTCGCGCGGCGGGGATAGTGTTTGGTGCAAAGATACTAGGGCTATTTAATGTGCCTTCCCCGGTTCCAGGGTTCATAGCGCCACTGAGTTCTCGGAGAGAAGCTGTCTCCCTTTCTCGCGTTTGATCCTCGAAGTGAGCTTCCAGCCTGGAGAGCTTTTCTTCAATCTTTACAGCACGGCGCCGTGCATCTTTTGAAATGCCCTCGGCCTTCTTTTGCGAAGAGATAAAGGCTGCGAGAAATACAATCCCCATTGCGATAGCCCCTACCGAAAGAGCTCGCCCGACAAAATTGCCGCCAACAGCGATGCTCGCCATTAAGAACGACGCCGCCATCGCAGCGATAATAGTTAGGGATCTGCCCCGCTGAAAGGAATCAAGCTTCATCGATACTATTCCTCTTGGATAGAGTTCTTTCTTGCTACAGTTTCAACTTCAATTACTGTGGACAACGCCTCGCTACCCATCTACGGGTATATCCAAAATAATCATCGGATCGCTGTATTCTTTCTTGATTTCGGCAAGATATTGAGCCGCAGGTCCTTTGTCCTCCCTGCCCATGAGCCGAGCCCACTCATGATATTGTGGTGCCACGATATCAGTCGGACCATCAGCGATAATTCGACCCTCCGAGATCCAGATCGTGCGGACACAATTCTTTTCTATTTCTTTAATCGCATGTGAAACAAGAAACAGATTGCCGGCACGTTCCAAGAGTTCCTGCATTCGACCGCTGGCTTTGGCGCCAAAGGCTGCGTCACCCGTGGAAAGCGCTTCATCAATCATGAGGATATCCGGCCGCACCGCAGTAGATATGGCGAAAGATAAGCGAGCCGACATGCCTGACGAATACGTTTTCATCGGGCGTTTGATGGCGTCACCGAGTTCCGTCCACCGCGCTATCTCATTGATTTGAGCCTTAGCATCCGATCGGCTCATGCCCAGAGCAAGACATCCTAGGTAAATGTTGTGTTCTCCCGACAGATCTGGTTGGAGGGCTGGCGAGACTCCCATAAGTGTAGGTTGTGAACGAGTCAGAATGCGCCCCGCACTCGGAGCAATACCACCCGCAATCATGTTAAGGAGTGTCGATTTACCAGATCCGTTTAACCCAATAATTCCGATCGACTCGCCCGGCAAAGCGATCAGAGAGGCACCGACGATCGCGTCAACTACTGTCTTCCCACGCCCTAGCCGCGTCATACTGGCATCAGAGGAACGCCCCTGGCTAATGATGTATCGCTTAGACACGTTGTCCACAATGACATTTGCCCGCTCGACATAGTTGATATCAGGCTCAGTTTCAGTTCCCTCAAACGATGCTGAGGTTTCCGGCCCCTGGACTTTCTCAACTTTTCTCTTCGCTTCAAGATATTCCCCGGGTTCTGCCGGCAACTTAGACGAGTCGAACATACTTGTCCTCCGCTCTCCAAAAGAAGATAAAACCAATCACAAAGGCACCTACGCTCCATGCTAAGAGCTCTCCCCACGTCGCAAGGCTCGGCGCGGTGCGGTATATAGAGCAGTCTCGGACAGCGGTGAGAAAGATGTAGCAGGGGTTAGCCGACATTATCTGATGAACCGCTGAATGCTCTGCAAATCGATCCACGGAAAACATCACACCTGATAAAAAGAAAAGACCTCGAGTCACGAGCCCAAGAATCGTCTTTGCCTCTGGGATCTGTGCAGTGAGACGAGCTGTGATCATCATTAGTCCGCAGCCAAAAACATGGATTAAAAGGAATAGCGGTATCACAAAAACTACAGTCCACGATGGCCACGATCCCCACTGAAAAAGAAAAGCCGCTATGAGCGCCACACACGCTGGCAATACGTTATCTATTAGTGAACGCAATGCGGTGGAGAAAGGAATTGATGCCCTTGGAAACTGAAATGCCCGAATCATCGAGCGCGAGGACTGCATGAGACTGATGCCAGAGTTCATGAGCCCCGTCATCATAGACATGAAGATAATCCCGATGAAAAGAAAACCAATGAAGTTCTCGATACCACGAGAGGTCTTCAGGAGCAGGCCGAAAAGAAAGCCATAGAGCGCGACATCAAACAGTGGGTTTAGCACCAGCCAAAGTTGCCATAGACGATAATCCCGTGTTGTGCGCAGTGCCTTGGCGCGTGCATCTGCGACGATAAAATGCCGGCGGGCCACCAATTTCGAAATGTACTCTCCAAGGGTGGGGCGGGTAGCCAGCGGATGGAGACCTTCAGGATTGACTATCTGTACGCGGCCTTCATGCCGCGCTACCTGGGCATTGAGTTCTTCGACTCCTCGCTGTGAAGTCTTGGAACCGCGCCATTTGTGGCGTGCCAATATGAATCAGCCCTTCCAGATCTATTGTGTTCGAACGTCCATATAAGTCACAAGCTTCGATGAGAACGCCGAGAATTGCTACAGGGAATTGTACTCAGTCTGTCTAAGAAGTTCGCCGAGAACACCACGGGCTTGTTCAACGTCACCCGCCTTCGAAGTGAAGTCAAGTGGAAGCCTTGAAAGAGGCGAGCCCTCTACGATGACTCCCCACACAGCTGCCCCACTACCAACGTAGTCAGCATACTTCGAGGGAAGGAATGGGTTAAGGCTCAATGCTGTCCCCGCTGTGTTGGTGTCATTGACAACAAGAGCGTCGAAATGAGTGGAAACGTTAAGGAATTCGAGGTACGGCATATACCCGTTGATGCAGAGGCATTCCGCTGCGGGATGATTCCACAGTTGACGACGAAGCTGTTCGGGCGCCGCGGTGAAGATATGAAGGCGGAACTGGTTACGCACCGGATGGTCTTGGAGCGCGGTGAGAACGTCACCGATTCCGCGGTTGGCATAGAAGTTGCCAAAGTAACCGATATTGATGCGATCTGCATCGAGGGCATAGTTTGCCTCCACGAGCTGATACATCTCTTTTGTCGGCTCTGCGTGGTGCCGAATCGTCGACTTAGCACGCACGA
The DNA here is from genome assembly GCF_024586525.1 of Corynebacterium sp. BF-R-2. NCBI lineage: Bacteria > Bacillati > Actinomycetota > Actinomycetes > Mycobacteriales > Corynebacteriaceae > Corynebacterium > Corynebacterium sp. BF-R-2. The sequence continues at coordinate 5,845 of NZ_JAMFTP010000016.1, forward strand.
ACTCTTGGAGGTTGGTGGGATAACGCTCCAGCATGACTTGTCGCTGGTTGGAATTAGTGAAGATGACTTCGTCGGCGTACAGCAGTGTTACTAATTCAGTCAGCTCAAAGTGAGTGGTATACGAGATGTTTGACCATTCAGATCGCGTGACCATCGTCTTAAGCTTGTGAGTGGTCACTCCCGTAGTGAGCTTTCCTGGCCGAGACTTTCCGTCTACGCCAATGCAGAGTGGGTCAGAGAACTCCGCCTCCCATCGTGTCTCAGGGTGGTTGTCTTTAAAAAGAGCCGCAGCCACATGAGAACCAGACCAAAGAGCGCGCGAATACATCGATTTATAGGGACCGTAGGCCCTCGCGCGCTTGGCGGCTTTCTTCGCGGCTTGTCGTGCATAAGAACAGATAGCACCCCAGTGTGCAAAAGAAGCGACGACATCGAGTTCTTCAGCGTGAACAAGATAGGGATCCACGATGAGCTTTGTCGAATCATCGTGACCGCGCACGCGCCCCATATTTGCATAGAAGACGTCAACAAGCTCCGCATCATTCCGAATCACTTTTGCTGTCACGTTGGCCGAAGTGTCTGCGAAGGGCGGGAAACAATAGGAGAACACTAGTCGATTCGCTTTTTCGGTACGCAAACCGCCCCAGCGCAAACCAGGAACACCAACATCTACGGCAGTGTCGATGGCCCGCTGAACATCTGTGGGATGGGCGCCTAGGTAATTCGCGATAAATCCGAATTGGGCATCCTCAAGCTTCTGAAGGGCCTGCTGCTTAGAGTCAACCTCACGAATCTCTCGGAGCTGTGCAATACATTCGAGCCGCTGCGCTACGTTGAAATCAAAGCTCTCAACTTGGCGCGACACAGAATCGCGTCGGATGGTTCTCAAATACGATGAGTTACTTGGTACTGCTGGAACGTTGAACACGAGTCCTGATTCTTCAAGGAAGTGTGCAAAGTAGGCGACGTCCTCACCCGAACGCAGCGATTCCTCATAGCTATAGTGTTGGGCCAGCTCCGTGGGGAATACCTTGCAGGCGTTAAATCCGAGTGCCCACGGCGCTCTCGCTACTGGAACGGTGGTTCCGCGAAGTGTTGATATACGCGCGTTGAGCGAATTCTCTTGAAGGGACCCATCATGCCCCTTATCGAGGATCGGCAGAAGCACACAAACGCCATTGCGAGCATGCTCTAACCCCGTCTCAAGGAATCGAGGTTGAAGGGCGTCATCATCATCGAGAAAAGTAACGAAATGGCGACCAGCACTTGCAATACCAAGGTTGCGGGCGCGGCCGACGCCGGGTGATGCGGTCCGAAGTACTCGTAAATCGAGCTGCGAGAATTGATCTTCCAGATCTAGTTCTATGTCTAGTGCCGCTGGCCCGTTGAAGACGACTAAGACCTCGAAGAGATCGGTGCTTAAGGTTTGATTCGAAAGCGAAGCGAGCGCCGCAATGAGACCAGAGCTTGCTGCGTTGGTTGAATCATGCGCATAAGAGGGAATGATGACACTGATTCCTGGAAGATTGGTGCTCATCTTATCTTCTCCAACATTTTGTACAGCGACACCACCGCAGAGCTTGGTAGATATTGCTTAACTGGCTTAGCCAAGGTCGCAACGCGTGAAATCACTAGTGTTCGGAGCGTCGGGGCATCGGGGGCCGGACCCTGGTCGCGCGGACCGACATTGGACGCCGAAAGAGGCGCGGAAAGTCCCCGAAGAAAATCATCGGGGGGCCGAGACGTACCAGCTGATTCCTCTACTCTGAGATGAATCCACCTTTCGGAAAAGTGCAATCCTGCGACGCCTAGATTTTCGCTCACTACGTCATCGCTATCAACTAGGTCATAGAGGTTGTCCGCCGCTGAGCGCGGCGCCCAGTATTCGACTACTTCCCTATTCCGGATGAGCCGAGCGAGAATAGGAGTTGCTTGGGCAGCGGGAACGTCGGCAAGCACCGCCGGCATATTAACCGCGTGATCGAGCTCCTCCTCGCTGAAACAAAACACCACTGTCCCATGGCTAGCGGGTAAGGGCTGGAGCTGCTCTGAAGAGCACAAGAGCACTGCATAGTCGGTATCGGCGGGCTTGTAATCATCAAGCGATCCAATTCTCATCGGCACGTTGTCCTTGCCCAGCTAGTTCTTTTCCGAAACAACGCTCGTTACGATCTCCCGAATGATGTGCGGAACGGCTTCATCACGTTGTTTGGCAACCCATTCACGTCCACGCGCGGATACGTGAAGCTTCGAGCGGTCCTCCATGAGGCTTATCCACATGTTTGCCAGAGCTTCTGGATTATCAGGTTCCACAACATGCCCAGCCTCAAGTTTCTCAACCAATGCGGCTGCTTCTCCTTGCACTACACCACTAATGTGGAGGCCAACCGACATCAACTCATAGGTCTTTGAAGGCACCGTGCGAGTTAGTGGCTCCCATGAGGTGAGATGAACCAACGCCGTGTCTGCCCAGTCATAAAACTCTTCTAGTCGCTCTGCGGGATAACGGTGCTCGATGGAGGCGTCAGCCCCTGTTTCTTGAATCAAGTCTCTAACAGCAAGCCACGCAGCGCCGTCGCCGACGATGCGTAACCGCACCTTATAACCGCGTTCCTGAGCAATATTTACCGCTCTAACTGCATTATCGATGCGTTGGGCACGCCCCACCGTGCCGGCGTAGAGGACATGTAGTTCATCCCGCTGTATTCTGCTCATATCCGCAGCTACATACTTGGTTTTTGGCGGAAACACATTACGGACGGTGCGGATAACGCGCCTACGACCGTCCCGCTTCGCAGGCAATGTGGTGCCCAAGTGCGTTGCTAGGTCCTTGGAGGTCGTGATAATTCCATTGGCATGGGTCAACGCCCGCATCATGGCCTTCTCAGTAAGAGCCGTCAAAACTTGGAAAGGGCCTTTGCTCAAGACTATCTCACGAATGGAACGCTTACCTGTCCCAGAGTTCCAGTCGTCTTTCTCACGTAGAAGCTCTGGCCATGCATCGCGAAGATCCACAATGTAGGGAACTCCATGAAGCCGTGCGACTAGCATGGTGACTACCGATGTTGGGAGAGCTGGGACAGTGCCAACAATCAGATCCGGCGAAATTTCCTGAATTTGCTTCCGGTGCGTCACCTGCATTGCCAACATCGAAGAGGCCACAGAGGCTTGGTTTAAAATCCGGCGCGTCAGCGTAGATCCAGCAGGGAAAAACCCGGAGCGTAAGATCTTCTCACCTGAGTTTCCTAACTCAGCCCGGCGGCAACCAAAAATGGCATCTTTAGACAGCCACTCCCTCAAACGTATTTGACGCTGGTAGTGCGGCGGAGGTGCAATAACAGCCACCTCATGACCAGCCTCGACGAGGATCTTTGTCAGCCACGACCACCGCCGCTGCGGCACGCCGTTCTCGGGGGCCCAATACTGGGAGAGGACTAGAATCCGCATCCTACGCCGTTCTTCCTAATTGGCGACTTCCTGCGCGGTCCTACAACTAGACCGCGCGAGATGTCTCTTTAGCGCCAAATACCCTTCGTATCAATAACAGTCTTGCCTTCCAGCACAGACTGATCGAGGTTAACAAACTCCTTGTGGTTTACGAGGAGGAGGACTACGTCAGCAGCCGCAATAGCTTCCTTCGTGTCCTGCTTTGTCAGGTTAGAAATGTTCGAAAGAACAGCGGGAAGCTCATCAACATTCGGCTCAACGACCCGGATATCGAGCTCTGGGTTATCCACACCGAGGCGCTTCACGATTTCCAAGGAAGGCGATTCACGCAGATCATCGATGTCGTTCTTAAAAGCAATACCAAGAGCCGCCACAACCGGCTTCTCCTTGCCTTCAAGAGCCTTGACTACTTGCTCAATAACCCACTCCGGCTTGCCATTGTTGACATCTCGTGCCAGCTTAATGAGCTTGGCCTCCTCTGGCGCCGCCGACACAATGAACCACGGGTCAACCGCGATGCAGTGACCGCCAACGCCTGGCCCCGGTTGCAGGATGTTCACGCGCGGGTGGTGGTTCGCTAGCTCAATGAGCTCCCAGACATCAATCCCCAGTCGGTCGCAAATCAGGGATAGCTCATTAGCGAACGCAATGTTGACGTCACGGAAGGAGTTTTCCGTAAGCTTTGCCATCTCTGCGGTCGTGGCGTTGGTCATAAGGAGTTCTGCTGTACAGAAGGTTGCGTACAGATCACGAGCAAGCTCGGTGCCCTTGGGGGTCAAACCACCGATAACGCGATCATTATTCTCCATTTCCTCCATGATCTGGCCAGGGAGAACTCGCTCTGGGCAGTGAGCTACGAAAATGGCGTTGTCATCTTCCTCGTTAAGGGACAGATCAGGTCGAAGCTCAATGAGGTGGTTCGCCATATCCTCAGTAGTGCCCGGAGGGGAGGTCGACTCCAGAACAACAAGCGCACCGGCGCGAAGGTGCGGTGCAAGCGCCTCTGAAGCAGCACGTATGTACTTGGTATCTACCTTGTGATCGTCCTGGAAAGGTGTCGGCACACAAACAATGTAAGCGTCAGCTTCGACCTGCTCAGCCTGCGCGACAAGGTTTCCTTCTCCCACCACCTTGGCCAGAAGTTCTTCGAAACCAGGCTCAAAGAAGGGCACTTTGCCTTCATTAATAAGCTTGACGAAACGTTCATTTACGTCAACACCGACGACTTTGACGCCCTTTGAGGCGATAAAAGCTGCCGTAGGCAGACCGATATATCCGAGGCCTACAACGCAAACTTTGTCAAAGCTATTGGCAGCATTTCCCTGAGGCGTCATCTCTTACCTTTCTCACTACTGTGCTTAGACAACGGTAGCACGCGAAGACATTGCGCAGCCGCAACAGTCTCGCTATTAGAATAATTTATTGCAGGTCTAATGTTCCCTGCCTTTAGTTTCCCCAGACCCCCAATCCACTGTCAACAGAAGTGCTGCCCGCCTCCTCTACACGATAAACTGACGGACTATGGCCCTGAGGAGAAACTACGCACGCTACGGCACTTCAACGACTTTTTTCGATTCTGTAGAGGAATTTCTTAACTCACCCATGCCAGTTAGCTCCTCCGAAGAGCCCAAGGCGATTTCGATTCGCTACGGCGCTGCATTCATGGATGTGCTAGTCGAGGATCGCGGCGCCGATACCACGGTGGTGTGTTTTCACGCGGCTATCGATCCAACTAGGACCACTCTCCCGGTTTTCATTGGGAGACAGCTAGTCGAAGGCGTTGATGCCAACGTGGTTTATATCTCAGATCCCTCGCTTGATCGAGGCGCGAGTATTGGGTGGTTCACAGGGGATGAGTCGCGCCCATTTCAGGAAGACCTCACTTCGTGCCTGACTCATATTTTCACTAACTTTCACCCTGATGTGCCTATCGAGAACCTCGGCGAGAAGGCAATCTTTTTTGGGGCGTCAGCCGGCGGATTTGCCGCACTTTATTATTCGCACCGCTTTCCCGGTTCATTGGCCGTGGTTTCGAACCCCCAAACCCATATCGGGCGCTACCTTGAGCCGCAGGTGAAGGCATACCGCAAGAAGTGTTGGAGCAGCCGGAAGCTTTCCGAAACTACCATGACCTTCGACTTGGTTAATGAATATGGCAAGGGTTTCGATAACTACGTGGTTTACCTTCAGAACGAGAAGGACGAGCTGCACTACACCCAGCATTATCTGCCATGGTCCCAAGCCGTGGCTGAACGCCCGCAACAGTGGAGGCTTATTCTCGGAGATTGGGGCGAGGGTCATGCCCCTGCCCCACAGATGCTTCTCACTGGCATCCTCGGTTACGCAGCATCACTAGCCGGCGATTGGGAGCTACTCTTCGAGGACGAAATATTCGCTAACACCGATTAGAGAGCCTTCCGCCTGAAGCTCGGCTTGGTCTTAACCATAGGGCCTGGCTTCAGGGACAGGAAAGCAAAAGGCCGCCTGGTAGCAGGCGGCTTTTTTGCTCCTCCAACTGGGCTCGAACCAGTGACCCTTCGATTAACAGTCGAATGCTCTGCCAACTGAGCTATGGAGGATTATGCGTATGCTGCCGAGCAAGTGACCTTGCCCTGTGCAACGAGATGTAACTATATAAGGCCTTCTCCAAAGATTGCAAATCGCCTGCACAGTACCCATTTCAGTTATGTTTAGCGTGGCGCCTTCCAGTCCTGTTTTCAAGCAAAGCTAGACTGTCATCAGGTAACACTCGCAGGGAAGAGGTAGAGGTTTCTTCATGTTCGTTGGACACACTCGCTTTAGTCTCTTCGTTCCTGATTCGGCGTCGTGGCGAGCAAGCAATGAACAGACTGGATTTTCGGTAGACGAGTACCACGACTACCTTTACGACGATGCACGCCTGTCGTTGCGGACGGACATTTTCCTCAACCACACCGTGCCAACACTTGTGAAAGCCGCCAAAGGCTTCGAGGTGAAGCACATTGTCTCCTTCTCAGAGTCCTTACCGCAGAAGTTCAAGGAGCAGCTACAGAAGGCAGCGGACAGGATCGACATATTGCACCTCGATGAGCTTCCTGATGGTGATAGCGGGTGGACGGCGGTGCGCCGCTACGTTCAGGAAACTGGTTTTGAGGGAACGTTCGGTCGCTATCGCCTAGACGACGATGACGTCTTGTCCGCTCACTATTTCCGGACCACCGCGCCTTATATCAAGCCGGAGTTTGAAGGCATGCTCGTCAGCCTGCCCCTTGGTATTGAGGCGGTCTACGTGGACGGCCAATTTTTCCACCTGCGCGAGACACACACACCTATGAACTCGATGGGCTTAATGTCGGTCTGCTCAGTGAAGGAAGACGGCACCGTCGTAGAACCCCAAAGCGGGCCACACGATAAATCAGATCGCTATGCTCCCGTGATTCTGGACGCCTCCCAGATGGGATATTTGCGAGCAATACACGCGGGCCAGGACAATGCCATGCGCCACGAGCCAGGCGTGGTAATGGCACGCCTCATGGAGAACATGGCGGCTTTCCCTCCATTCGCGAATGCCGCTGCCCTTGAGGCGGCCTTTCCCACGGTAGCCGAGCAGATGAAGAGCACAAGTACGACGCTAAACATTGATAGCACTGTTGGTAGCGGTCAGCACTATTTTCTGCAGCCAGCCAGCGCGGACGTCAGCTTCGCCATTCACGGGGAGTCAGAGTGTGAGCTCGACAATGAACTCCTTGTGAGCCTGTGGATTGAGGATTCCCGTGGTCGACGCGTCCCCTCATACAAGCTAATCGAGGGTTTTGCCGCCTCAAATAACCCGAGCATCGGGCATTTTACGTATGTTCCTACAGAGAGCGGAACCTTTCGGACCTTGGTGAGTCTTCATCTGGAGCATGGCTACATCCTTCGCGGCTTCCGTATTCTGGCGCAAAGCGAGCGGGCTGAGAGGGTTCAGGTCTTAGAAATTGTCATGCAACAGCGAGGCGGAAAGGCGCGTTTCGTTAGCACCGAGGAATGGGAATCGTCACGCAGCCAAGGCGTGCGTAGTCTAGTCGACCAAGCCATAGACAGTGTTTATCAGAACCGGACGAGCATCGTGGCTAATGTGCGCAGCGTTCTCGGGGAGGACCGTTCCAACAAGGTCATCGCGCGCTTAGATCAGCTAAATAAGAAGATACGGAAGTAGAAGCCACCCCTAATAGGAATAAGACCATCAGCTTTAAGCTAACTCCTACCGCTTCACTACGTGCACGTCCACGCCACCGAAGAGGCTGAAGCAGTTCACCACAATTTCTGGGGCGCTGGCGGGGAGGTCTGCGGGGTCAACGGCTCCGTCCTCGATCTTGATGTCGTGGCCGCCGAAGAGTCCGACACCGCTCACGCGGACACGGAAGCCTTCAGGAACCCAGACATCGACGCCTCCGAAGATGCCGACCGCCTTAATAGTCGTGACATGCTCTTGGAGTGCTGCACCGCGTAGGTCAATGTCTGTGCCGCCGAACATGCCGACCGTGGTGTGGTGAGACGCTATGGGCGCGCCACGGACCGTGGTACCACCAAAGATTCCGACTGAAAGGGCCTGGGCGCCGTGCACGCCTGGTTCGACTTGAGCCAAGACGCGTTCAACAATAGGCGCTATCTCTTTGTTCGAGTTCACGCCGCTGAGCTCGTGGGGGCGCTGCTCCGCAAGCTCGTGGCTCCCGAAAAGAACTTGCTCGGGGTCCTCGAGCACGTCAGAAACGAGGTCGACCAGCTCACCGCGCGTTGTCGCATCGGAACACAGCTGTGAGCGTTCCTCGAACTCGGTGACGCTGAGTTGGCCTACCGACATGGCATCGGCCAAAACTTGCGAGGCGGTGATGCGCTGGGAGTTTGTGCACTTGATGTCGCGTGATTCCATACCTCTATTTTATATCGGGTCACGCTATGGAGTGCGGGAGAACGAAGTGTGAACCCGCACCTGCGGCGGATTAGCCCTCGAGCTCTGGTGCGAAGTCAGGCAGACGCTCGCCTACTCCAAGAAGCTCAGCAATGGCTGCCACAGCACGCGCTGCACCCTTGCCGTCACCGTAGGGGTTGACGGCATTGGCCATGGCGTCGTAGGCCGCGGCATCGTCAAGGAGCAGCTTCGCCTCCGCAACGATGAGGCTGCGGTTGGTGCCTACGAGCTTCACTGTGCCGGCGACAACGGCCTCGGGGCGCTCGGTGTTTTGGCGCATCACCAGAACTGGCTTGCCCAGTGCCGGGGCTTCTTCCTGGACTCCGCCGGAGTCCGTAAGGATGATGGTGGCACGATCTTGCAGCTTAGTGAACTGGTCATAAGGCAGCGGATCCGTGATGATGACGTTAGGCAGGGATTCAACCTCCGGAAGCACGGCCTCACGGACCTTGGGGTTGAGGTGCAGTGGCAGAACGAAGTTGATATCCGGGTAGGCCTCAGCCAAATCCTTAACAGCGCCGCCGATTTCCTTCATGGCTTCGAGGTTCTCACGGCGGTGGGTGGTGACAACGACGAGGCCCTTTTCGGATGCTGCGGCCTCCTGGAGTGCTGCATCTTCAAACTCAGTGTTCCAGCTGGCGGCCTCTAGCAGAGCATCAATGACGGTGTTACCGGTGACCGCGATGTCCTTAGAGCGAACGTTTTCGCGACGCAGGTTCTCCATCGACCCTGCCGTGGGTGCGAGGTGCAGTTCAGCTACCTGGCCAATGAGTTTGCGGTTAGCCTCTTCCGGGAAGGGGGAATGAATGTCACCGGTGCGCAAGCCAGCCTCGAGGTGCACAATCTTCACACCACGGTGGAAGCCAGCGAGGGCAGCTGCCATAGCAGTCGAGGTGTCACCTTGGGAGATAATAACGTCTGGCTTTTCCTCATCGATAATCTCATCCAGCCCCATAAGTGCACGCGACACAATTTCGTTAAGGCCCTGGCCTGGTTTCATGAGGTGGAGATCGAGCTTCGGTTCAATGCCGAACATGGTGTTGACCTGCTCCAGCATCTCGCGGTGCTGACCGGTGGAGACAGCTACGGACTCAAAGCGCTCGTCCTTCTCCAGCTCCTTAATGACCGGCGCCACCTTGATGGCCTCGGGGCGGGTGCCGTATACAGTCATAACCTTTGGCTTCGACATGCTCATCCTTATGTTGAAAATTGAGTTAACACGAAATATGGCTTCGTCAGAAGTCTACATTGCTGATGCTACGTGCACCTTTCCTTGTTCATCCACGCTTACCTGCGCAGCCAACGCCTTCACCAGGTTAATGCGCTGCCACGAGCCGGAGCTGCCCTGCCAGTCCAGTGGGGTGCCAGGCTTCGTTGCGGTCTGGCGGAGGACCTCGGCGCGCTGTTCGTAGTTGAGGTTGGGGTGGGCGGCCTCGAGGAGGACCGGTGCGGCCTTGGGCACGACCATGGGTGCGTCTGGGTGGTAGACGGTGGGCAGGTCGTAATCGGCGAACGTGGCGTAGCGCTCGGCGGCCTGCTGAGTCGTGGCATAGCTGGTGCCGGTAGCGTTCTGCTCTGCCACGAGGGTGGCGATGTCCTTTCCGGTGCGCCACTGGATCTCAGCGCGGATTTCAGCCTCGGCCTGGTGGAGGGCATCGCGCATGCGGGGATCGTTGAGGCGGTCGGCGGCAGCGGCCAAGCCGGTCATGCGGCCGCCGATGACATCGAGGGGTGAATGCACGCCCATGACCACACGGTGGTTGCCAGCCTCAGCACCGCGCAGGGCTAGCTGAGGGCCAACCTCCGGGAGCATGGTGGCCAGCAGCGTGGTGACCCACACAGCCTGGTTGGTGTGGCCGGAGGGGAAGGCCGGGGAATCCAGGTAGTAGTTCCGCGCACCGTCGTTGTAGCGGATGATGCGATCCGGGGCCTGCTGAAAGGGGCGCTGGGCCTTGAAGTAGTACTTCTCCGCAAACGTGGAACTAGCCAATCCACCCGCGCGCGCTAAGTAGCCGTTGCCCAAGAGGTATTCGGTTTTAGGAAGGCGGTGCTCGGTCAGGGCATCGCGGAAGGCACGGCCGAGTTCGGGACCCATGGCCTCCGACACGGCGACCATGACGCCGTCGGTATCAGCGGCGGCGTCGCGTTGCGCACGGGCGATGAGGGTGGCGTCGTGGGCCGCGGCGTTGTTGATAGCCACCGCCTTGTCCAGGTCCGCCGTCATGACGGCGGGGTTGGCCTTCACGTCGTCGTAAAGCCGCACCACCTCCCAGTACACGCCGTACTGGTAGGAGGACACATCGGAGGGAAATCCCACGAGGTAGTCCGGGGTAAAGGGGCGGGGCGTGGGGGCGCCGTGGTGGAGCGCAGGTTTCTCACCGGTGCTCGAGCCCGTCATCGGATCCATCAGTGCGGGGACGGTGAAGGGCAGGTCGGCTGCCTGGGCGGCGGGCTGAGCAGACGTGGCCAGCAGCAGGGCGGCAAGTGGGGCCGCCAACGCGCGGGAGTGTGTAGGCATAAGGATGTTCTTACACCACGCAGATGTCCGCGGAATGACGGGGAGGTTAACGCCGGTGGCTCACGAACGGCAGGGGTTAGTCCTCGGCGGCACTAACCTCTCGCGTTTCCTCAGAGGAGGCCGCGCGGGTCTCAACAGGGCCCAGGCTGGCGGTCAGCAGCGCAGCCATAGCCACGGCTGCGGACGCCGCATACGTTCTCTTCGAAGTCTCCACACTTTTAACCTAACGTGACGCAGGCCGCATGTGAAGTCCTCCGGCCACATCTATTCCCCACTCCCCATTGGCCCCTACCCCCTGCGCCGTCAGGCAGGTAGGCTGTGTGTCAATCGTGTACGTGCATGGAACGTGCGTGCGGCACCGCCCGCACGTATACCGTGAACCACGTACTGTGAATGCTGTTGTGAACGCCATCGTCGGCCCTTAAGGCCGTCTGAAGAAGGGGATGACTAGTTTCCAATGATCCAATTTGTTGTGGGTGCCGCCGCCGGATACGTCTTTGGAACCAAGGCAGGGCGCAAGCGTTACCACCAAATTAAGGGCGCCTACGAAAAGGCCGTGAACTCCCCCGTGACCAAGTCTGCGGTGAAGTCCGCCCGCAAGGCCGTGGCCAACCGTCTGGACCCGGATCCGCGCATGCGCGAGCTCAAGGATTACAACAAGGGAAGCCGCGGCAAGCGCGGCACCAAGGGCGCCGCAGATGGGGTACAAGCGGACCGCATTTACGAGCCGGACGAGGATTAACGCGCACGCTTATCGCGTGCGCGAGGGCGGACGGATGAGCATGTAGTGCTACCTAACGCACGCCGCGGAAAGCGCGGTCATTGAGCTCGCGGCGGGCTTGCTCGAGGGCGACGAGGTCCGCGAAGAGCGAGTTATAGGCCTCTTCGTCATCGGAGGGGCGCATGCGGCCGAGTTGGGCTTTGAGTTGGGCTACTTGGTCGCCCACGCGGGCCTCCTGGAGGCGGGAGAGGACCGAATCGGCATAGGCCTCAAGGTCGGTGTCGGGGTTGCCGGTCTCCCCTAGCTTGATGGGCTCAACAGCGAGCTCAGAGACGAAGTTGCGGGCGGTAAGGTCCAGCATCTCCCCCGCCACGGCAGCCAACCATTCCACGCCGGGCATACCCGCACCGGTGGTCACTCCACCCAAGGTGGAGATGGCTTGGCGTACGGTGCGGTAGGCCTCGTTGGAGTAGGCGTCTTCCGTAATGCCATCGAAGTAGCTGCCGGCAATCTGTGGGTATTGCAGGGCCAGCTTGAGGGCCTCGCGTTGGGGCCACAGGTGCGGCTCGCGGGGGCCGGGAATATGCATCACCGGGGCATTCGCCTGCGCGGGCGCTGAAGACGTTTCCTCCAGGCTGGCGAAGCGGGGGCGCTCCTGTTTCTTGGGCTTGCGAGCCTCCTGGCGGACCTGGTGGAGGACTTCCTCCGGGTCGGGCCAGCCCACCCAGCCGGCAAGACGGCGGGCGTATTCGCGCTGCAAGGGGGCATCACGGATCTGTGCCACGACGGGCACCGCACGGCGCAGGGCTTGGAGGCGGCCCTCAGCGGTGTCGATCCGGAACTCGTCGATGACGGAGCGGATGACGAACTCGAACATGGGGATGCGGTCGGCCACGAGATCGCGCACGGCGGCATCGCCGCGCTCGAGGCGCAGATCGCAGGGGTCCATGCCATCCGGGGCCACGGAGACGAAGGACTGGCCGGTGAACTTCTGCTCGCCCTCGAAGGCGCGCATGGCGGCCTTCTGGCCGGCCTCATCACCGTCGAAGGTGTAGATGAGCTCGCCATGGAAGTAGGAATCATCGAGCATGAGGCGGCGCAGGACTTGCAGGTGATCGCCACCGAAGGCGGTGCCACAGGAGGCCACGGCGGTCTTGACGCCGGCGGCGTACATGGCCATGACGTCCGTGTAGCCCTCCACCACCACGGCTTGGTGCTGTTCCGCGATATTGCGCTTGGCCAGATCCAGGCCGAAGAGCACCTTGGACTTGCGGTAGAGCATGGTTTCGGGCGTGTTCATGTATTTGCCCAGCTTGTCATCGTCGAAAAGCTTGCGGGCACCGAAACCAATGACGTTGCCGGAGAGATCCTTGATGGGCCACAGCAGGCGCCGGTGGAAGCGGTCAATGGGACCGCGCTTGCCCATCTTGGAAATGCCGGCGGCGTCCAGCTCCTCAAAGGAAAAGCCCATGCGCAGCAAGTGCTTGGTGGCGGTGTCCCAACCCTCGGGCGCATAGCCGCACTCGAAGTCATAAATGATCTCTTTGGAGAAGCCGCGGTCCAAAAGGAACTCGCGGCCCGCGGCTGCCTGCGGGGTCTCCAGCTGCTGGCGATAGAACTCGTGGGCGGCCTTGTTGGCAGCGATGAGGCGCTGGCGGGTGCCGGGCTTTTCATCGCGCGCTCCGGTCGAACCGCCCTGGTAATTGATGTGGTAGCCAATCTTTTGGGCTACCGCCTCCACGGCCTCGGGGAAGGAGACCTGCTCCATTTCCATGAGGAAGCTATAGACATCTCCGCCCTTGCCGGTGGAGAAGCAGTGATAGTAGCCGCGCTGCGGGCGCACGTGAAAGGAAGGGGTCTTCTCATCCTTGAAGGGACTTAAGCCCTTGAGGGAGTCATAGCCGGCGGGTTTGAGCTGGACGTATTCACCCACGATTTCCTCAATAGGCGCGCGTTCACGGATAGCTTGAATGTCGCTGTCCGGAATTCTGCCTCGTGCCATGCGTACAGACTACCCCGCGTGCGGGACACGGAGCCATAGACCTTGAGGACTGGCCACTCGCGCCAAACAGTATGCGCGGACGGGATTTCTTTTTTGGGCCTATACCTGCAATGATGGTGGCCATGTCCCAGTCCTCCCCCTCCAGAAAATCGCTTCCGGCTCTCATTGGCGGTGCGGTGCTCGTCCTCGTTGCGGGCTACTTTGGCATCGATCTTGGCGGCGGAGAAACCGACGGCGGTGCACAATCCGGCCCGGCTTCTGAGGCTGCTGAGGCCTCGGGAGAATCGCGGTCGGGGGATCGGGGGGACGTCGACAAGCACAGCTCCGACGAGGGTGACCTGCCCACCTGTGCCATGGACACCCTGCCCGAGCAGGCGGAGGAAACCGCGCAGGACATCCTGGCCGGCGGGCCCTATGACTATCCGGACAATGACAACGCCCGCTTTGGCAATTATGAGGGCGTGCTGCCGCAGCAGGATAAGAACTATTACCGCGAATACACCGTGGAAACACCAGGGCTTGGCCACCGCGGCGCCAAGCGCATTGTCACTGGTGGCGGCAGCGAAACCGACCCAGATGTCTGGTACTACACCGATGACCACTATGAGAGCTTCTGTACGATCCCGGACGCTGAGTAGGCCTGAAGAGTTGAAGGATTTGTGAGAACATGGACCGCATTCTCATCACCGAAACCATCCGCACCCGCGAGGACTTCTTTGGGGCGCTTGGCCGTCTGCGCGACAACGCAGCCGGAGCGCCGCGCAACCTCGATGACTTGGCGGATTTCCTGCGCGAGCAGCGCATCCAGGCGATCATCGCCGCGGACATGGAGCTGGAGCAGGAGGAGTTGTCGCGGATTTCTCTGGTGCTGGAGGACCAGGGCGTGGCGCTGGTGCGCTAGGGGATTTTAGCTCAGAAAACCGAACAGCTCGGCACTGCGCTGGGCTAGGCGCTCCAGGCGGGATTCCGTCATGGAGGCGATCTGGTCAATGACGGCGCGATCACGCTCGAGATCGGTCTCGGCCTGGCGCCACCACAGGGCGAAGGTGGCATCGAGGGAACCGGGGGCTCCGGCCACGAGGTAGTCATAGACGCGGAAGATGCGCTCGCGCTGGCGGTCCTGGCGGGCCAGGTGGGCGGGCTCATCCATGACGTAGAGGACGGCGATGGTCTTGAGCAGGGTCACCTCTGCCACAGCCCCTGGCGGGACCTGGAGGTCACCGTTCATGCGTCCGAGCGGGCCATCATTGGCTTCCTGCGTGGCGGACACGGTGGCGCCGACGTAGCGGCCAACCAGTTCCGAGGTCATCTTTTTCAGTTTTGCGTAGTCGGTAAGTGTGTAGCTGAAATTGCCGATTGCGTTGATGACATCCAGCTGGCGCAGCCGGTCCGCGGCTTCGAGCAGCTCGTCGGCGGTGCCGCCGAAGGCCTTGGCGCCCTTGTCGGCCAGTTGGGCAAGCTCCACAAGGTCCCAGAGGACGCCGAGTGAGATGCGGCGGGAGATGATGCCATCTTCCACGTCATGTACCGAGTAGGCGATGTCATCGGACCAGTCCATGACTTGGGCTTCCATGGACTTGCGCTGATCGCTATGGCCCTGCCGGAGCCAGTCTAGTACGTCCGCGTCCTCATCATAGGCACCGTATTTGCGGTTGGTGCTGCCGTCTGGGTTGGTCTTGGTCCAGGGATATTTGCAGGCAGCGTCCAGCGCGGCGCGGGTCAGGTTGAGGCCATAGCTATGCGGGCCCGCCGGGGTATCGAGTACTACCTTGGGTTCCAATTTGGTAAGGATGCGCAGAGTCTGCGCATTGCCTTCGAAGCCGCCGAGGGCGACCTCATTGAGGGCGTTTTCGCCGTTGTGACCGTAAGGCGGGTGGCCGATGTCATGAGTAAGCCCAGCCATGTCACACAGGTCCGGGTCGAGGCCGAGGCCGGCGCCGATGCTGCGCGCGATTTGGCTGACCTCCAAAGAGTGGGTCAGGCGGGTGCGCGGCGTATCACCATCGCGGGGGCCGACGACCTGTGTCTTATCCGCCAAGCGGCGCAGGGCCGCGGAGTGCAGAACGCGGGCGCGATCCCGGGAGAAAGCGCCGCGATGCTCTTCGGTCTCGCGGTACGCCGAGCCTTTCGGGGTCTCGGCGGCGAGGCGGGCAACGTCATCGGCGGAATAGGAGTAGCTCACAGGGGTTTAGTTTAGGCGGTGTCGTCGCCCTGCTGGGGCTGCCTCGCGCCAATGACGCTGTGGCGCAGTGCCTGGTTGGGGCGGATGATGCGCTCGATGCGGTAAAAGGCCGTGCGCAGACCCGCCGAGCGCTTCTCCCCCACGGCGGTGCGCAGCCCGAGGTAAATCAGCCCGCCGGTCTCGTGCGCGAGGTAGCGCCACCACGGGATAGAAAAGCGCGGGGAAGGATAATACGGAGTGCCCAAGACCTTAGCTTTCATTCCTTCCTGCTGGGCGATGAGGAAGGTGCGCAGGCGGTGGAGTGGATCGGTGACGATGACGGCTTCGGTGACGCCGAGCTTGTCGCGCGCGGCCGCGAGTGAGCTGCGGGTATCAAGCCCCTCTTCGAGGGCGGTGACGTCGAGGGCGGTGTTCTCCAGCAGGCGCTTGGCCACGCCGGCCTCGGTGAACCTATCGCCGGGTAAGTTGCCGCCGACGGTGATGATGGGCAGCTTGTGTGCGGCGGCCTGCTCGGCGGCGTAGCGCACGCGACCGGCGAGGATGCGGGAGGGGCGGCCGTCGTATTGCGCGGCTCCTAAAACAATGACGTACTTCACTGCCTTACTAGCTTAGCGTCGGGAAGGTATCGTGGTGCGCATGACTATTGCTGCTCGTATCGGCCGCGCCGCCCTCGCCGCCCTTGTGCTGGGCTGCGCCACTGCCGGCCCTGCTGTGGCCGCGGAATTAATTGTCGCCGCCCCCGAGGCGTCCGCCCTCACGGACAAAGTGACGGATGAGGCCGGGGTGCTCTCCAGCTCGGAGAAGTCCGAGTTGGAGGACAAGATTGTGGCTCTGCAACAGGAGCACCACGTGGTGATTTTCGTGGTCTTTGCGTCCTCCCTGCCGGAGGGCGCGGAGAGCTACGCCAACGGCATTGTGAAGGCTAAGGGCCCGAACTCCGCGGCCTATGTGGTGGGTGTGGATGATTCCACCGTCGGCGTGCAGACCGGTAATGACTGGCCCCGCGGGCGCCTCGATGTCATGTATGACGCGGCGTACGCCAAGCTTGTCGACGGTCACCAGTACGGCCCCTCTGCCCTCGCGCTTGTCGACGCTGCCGCAACCGGTTCCGCAGGTTCCTCCGGCTCCTCCGGCTCCTCCGGCTCCGGCTCTTCGGGGTCTGCTGGTTCCTCGGGTTCATCGGATGGCTCCGGTGGCCTGTGGCTGGCCGGTGGCGCGGGTGCGCTGGTGCTGGCCGGCGGCGGCATTGCGGCCGCGAGCCGACGCACAAAGAAAAAGAACTCCGTGGCCGCCTTGGAGTCTGCGCGCCAGATTGAGCCGGGCAACACCGCACAGCTGGACCGGTTGGATATGGCTACTCTTACCAAGCTTGCGCAAGAAGAGTTGGTCTCCACCGATGAATCCATCCGCCGCGGCAAGGAAGAGCTCGACATCGCGGTGGCCGAGTTCGGCCCGGAGCGCACCCGCCCGTTTAGCCGCGCCATGAGCCACTCCATGCTGACCCTGCAGAAAGCCTTCCAGCTGCAGCAGCAACTCGATGACAACCTGCCCACCTCCCAGGGCGAGCGCCGGCAGATGCTGGTGCAGATCATCTCCTCCTGCGGCCAAGCCGATGACGCCCTGGACCAGCAAGCAGCAGACTTTGCCCAGATGCGTGACCTGCTCATTAATGCCGGATCCAAGCTCGATGAGCTCACGCGCCGCACGGTCGATCTGCGAGGCCGCCTGCCGCAGGCTAGTGCCACGTTGTCGTCCCTTCGCGGGTCCTATTCGGAAGAGGCGCTCTCCTCCATCGCGGATAACCCAGAGATGGCGGAAGTCTCCCTCACCGAGGCCGAAAAACTCCTCGACCGCGGCCGCGAGCTTCAGTCCAAGCCGGCCGGCCAGCAAGGACCGTTGGTCGGTATTATTCGCGATTGTGAACACGCCCTCGAGATCTCCGACCGGCTCCTCACCGGCGTAGAGAACGCCGAGACCTCCATCGCCTCAGCCAAGGCAAACCTGCAGGCGCTCATTGAGGAAATCGAGGACGAAATCACCGAAGCCCATCAGCTGGAACAACAGGGCAAGGCCCAGGGCTCGCCTGCCGATTGGTCCGCGCTGGAGGACTTGCTCTCCACGGCGCGAGCCGCCGTAGACCAGGCTCGCAGCAACGGTCAGGCTGACCCGCTGGGCCAGTACACCGCCCTGACGGCAATCGATACCAAACTCGACGAGCAACTCGACACCGTCCGCGAGACCAATTCCACTCGTGAGCGCCAGCTCTCCCTTTACCGCCAGCAGATGGCTTCCGCGGAATCCTCCATCCAGGCAGCTGAGGACCTGCTCTCCTCCCGCGGGCGCGTCATCGGTTCTGAAGCGCGCGTGGCTCTGGCTGATGCCACCCGCCTCCACGCCCAAGCCCAGAGCGCCGCCTCCACGGACCTGCGCGCGGCCCTCACATTCTCCCGCGATGCTGCCGCTGCCGCGCAGACCTCCCTTAACCGAGCCAAGAGCGATCTGGATGCTTACCGCCGCCAGCAGCAGCGCCGCCAAGCCAATGACGTTGCGAGCAACGTCCTCACCGGCATGGTCTTGGGCCAAGTCCTCGGCGGCGGCTCCCGCGGCCACGGCGGTGGTTTCGGCGGGGGCTTCGGTGGCGGCTTCGGCGGCGGAGGCTTCGGAGGCGGAGGATTCAGCGGCGGCGGTGGCGGTGGCTTCCGCGGCGGCTCCTTCTAGCCGCCCCCGGCCTTCGCTGGCGTCTCACGCAAGGCATCTGCTCGGCGGCGTTTTCACAGCTGAAAACGCCTTATGCCGCCTCAACGGTCGGCTGAGCCTTTCCTTCATGCACATGGTTCGAGTCATACGGCTCTACTCACATGGTTTAGCTCAGAAGGTTTACTTGGGGTCAAACGAACCAAATGGAGGCCTGTAGATGGTTTGTTTGGGGGCAAAGAAACCTTATGACTAATGCCTTCTGACTCGACCCCCCGTGTACGACAACCGCACAGGAAATCCGCACCCCCTACCGATGCGGGGTGGTAAACCCCTTACCGATGCCAGGTGGCACCCCCTACCGATAGGACGGTGGACTGCGGAAGGTCCCTTCAGTTTGGTCCCTGTAGTTTGGTCCCTTGGCACCGTAAAGGGACCACTTATCGCGCGAAATCAGCCAACACATGGTCCCTGTGCACTAATAAGGGACCAGGGTAGAGGGACCAAACGACCAGGTCCGTTCGATAGCGGAGGAGATTTAGGTGCGCAGGGGGCGGGTGGGGCCGTCGATAAGCAGGCAGCAGTAGCTGGTGAAGGCAGCGTCCGGCAGGGGCAGCTCGCCCACGGCAACCTCAAGGCCGCGGCTGCGCGGAGCGGTGCGGGCGACTTCCGTGCCGGACGCGTCGAGGATGCGGCGCTCGCGCCGGAAAGGGTTCGTGCGCTCGAGCAGGTACTCGCGGTCCTGACAGACCGCGCGCAGCTTATTCACCGTGAAGCTGGCCTGCTCAGCCGAAAAGGCAGGGCCACGCACGCTAAAACGGCGGGCTCTTGGGACATGCTCGAAAGCGATCGTAGTGCCCGATCCGGGCAGCAGCAGGCCCGTCGGGCTCACGCGGGCAATGACCTCGTCCGCGGCGTTGACCAGCACGCCATCGCGCCACATCCAGCGCTGCATTTACATCAACACCGTGACGACGGCGACGAGGGTCATGAGCAGCAACGTCACAATGATCGGGATGGCGGTGCGCTGCGTGCGTGCCTCAAGGATGACCCGCGTGAACCAGCTCAGACCAGCGATTTCCCAATCATCAAGGTCACCGGAATCATCACTGTGCTCTCCTTCGAACTCGAGGATGGCCTTGCGCACTCCCGAGTTCTTGGAGGAGAACTGGGCAACCTTGACTCCCGAGCTGTCCTCCACGATCCAGTCACCGCCAGCCTCGTTGATGAAGGCGAAGGTGCGACCATCCAGCGAGGCCTCCAAGCGCTTATCGCGTTTGGGGTTGCCGGCGAGGCGGTAGACGCGGTCGTCAGTCAGCGTGATGGAAGCACCCAAATCAGTGACGTCGAGACGCCAGTGATCACCTTCCACGTCGGCCGAGCGCTCCTGGAACATACCCAGCGACCCCGGCCCCTCCTCCACGAGGAGGACCGAGTTCTTGCTGTCGCTGCGATCCCAGCTGGTGTAGTGCATTAGCAGCCGATCAGGCGGGTGGCCAGGTATGCCTCAAGCTCATCGAGCTTGACGCGATCCTGCTCCATGGAGTCACGCTCACGGACGGTGACCGCGTTGTCCTCGAGGGTGTCGAAGTCATAGGTCACGCAGAACGGAGTACCGATCTCGTCCTGACGTCGGTAGCGGCGGCCGATGGCACCGGAGGTGTCAAACTCGACATTCCAGTTCGCGCGCAGCTTGTTGGCGAGTTCACGGGCCGGGGTGGACAGCTCTTCCTTCTTGGACAGCGGCAGCACAGCCACCTTGACCGGGGCGAGGCGGCGGTCAAGGCGCAGGACCACGCGCTTATCGGTACCGCCCTTAGCGTTCGGGGCTTCT
Source organism: Corynebacterium sp. BF-R-2 (assembly GCF_024586525.1). Classification (NCBI taxonomy): domain Bacteria; kingdom Bacillati; phylum Actinomycetota; class Actinomycetes; order Mycobacteriales; family Corynebacteriaceae; genus Corynebacterium; species Corynebacterium sp. BF-R-2. Next base: position 26,173 of record NZ_JAMFTP010000016.1, read on the forward strand.
TCCTCGTCGTAGGCATCGATGAGGAAGGCCATCATGGCGCGGCCAAGACCAGCGGCCGGCTCGATGACGTACGGGGTCCAGCGCTCGCCGGACTCCTGGTCAAAGTAAGACAGGTCCTCGCCGGAGCCCTTCGCATGCACAGACAGGTCATAGTCGGTTCGGTTGGCCACGCCTTCCAGCTCGCCCCACTTAGAGCCCTTGAAGTTGTAGGCGTACTCCACGTCCACGGTGCGCTTGGAGTAGTGGGAAAGCTTCTCCTGCGGGTGCTCGTAGAGGCGCAGGTTCTCTTCCTTGATACCGAGGTCGATGTACCAGTTGTAGCGGTCATCGATCCAGTACTGGTGCCACTCTTCGTCCTCGCCCGGCTTGACGAAGAACTCCATCTCCATCTGCTCGAACTCACGCGTACGGAAGATGAAGTTACCGGGGGTGATCTCGTTGCGGAAGGACTTACCGATGTTCGCGATGCCGAACGGCGGCTTCACACGCGCAGATGTCATGACATTCTTGAAGTTGACGAAGATGCCCTGGGCGGTCTCCGGGCGCAGGTAGTGCAGGCCCTGCTCGTCATCAACCGGGCCGAGGAAGGTCTTGAGCAGTCCGGAGAAGGCTTTCGGCTCGGTCCAGTCACCGGGCTGGCCGGTCTCCGGGTCGTTAATGTCCGCCAGGCCGTTCTCCGGCTCGTGACCGTGCTTCTCCTCGTAGGCCTCAATGAGGTGATCAGCGCGGTAGCGCTTACCAGTGTGGCGGGATTCAACGAGCGGATCGGTAAAGACCTCGACGTGGCCGGAGGACACCCACACCTGACGGGGCTGAATCACGGAGGTGTCAACACCCACGACGTCGTCGCGCGACTGCACCATGTGGCGCCACCACTGGCGCTTGATGTTTTCCTTCAGTTCAACGCCAAGCGGGCCGTAGTCCCACGCAGAGCGGGAACCGCCATAAATTTCACCTGCCTGGTAGACCAAGCCGCGGCGCTTGCACAGGCTGACGACGGTATCAATGACGGATGCCATGGTAAATGTGACTCCTCTGGTAGGGGACAGTCTTTTGCAATGCGGACAAGTCTAGCGCGCGCCTTCCCACAACGCGCCGTCACCCCGAAAGTGTGGTGCATTTTATACACATCGGCGTATTTCTAGGTTATAGTATCTATATCTCTAATTATCTCTACCTCTATAGATACGACTGAAGGTGAACCGCGTGAGCACCACCCAATTGGCCCCTCTCTCCTTTGATATCACCGCCGCCGCAACGGTAATCAGCGCTTTAGATTCACCACTGCGCATCGATATCATTCAGCGTCTCGCTGAGCGTGATCACTACGTCCACGAACTCGTCTCCGCTACGGGCAAATCCCAGCCTCTCATTAGCCAGCACCTGCGCGTTCTCAAGCGCGCGAACATCGTAGACAGCGAGCGTTCCGGCCGCGAGGTGCGCTACACGTTGGCGGCCCCGAAGGTGCTGCCGCTGCTTGCCGACGCTGCCCAGGCCACCACCTAAACCCCCTTAGTGAAAGTGTATTGATAAGCTGAACACCATGGCCATCCACGACAGCATCCCCAAGCTCGGTGCGCGTAACACTCGTCAGCGCACCGCCGTGGTCGAAGTCCTCCGGAAGCTCGACAAGTTCGCATCCGCTAAGGACATTCACCAGGCACTCATTGAAGGCGACCAAAAGGTCGGCCTCACTACGGTCTACCGCACCTTGCAATCTCTGTCTGAGATCGATGCAGTCGACGCACTCCACATGCCATCCGGCGAAACTCTCTATCGCCACTGCGATACCGATGCTCATCACCACCACCTGGTGTGCACCAAGTGTGGCCGTACCGAGGAAATCGACGGCGGCCCCATCGAGGAGTGGGCCTCCTCGGTAGCCAAGGAGCACGGCTTCGAACTCACCGGGCACGATGCCGAAATCTTCGGCATCTGCGCCGACTGCCGCGCCTAAAAATAACGCTGCCGGGCGTGACCACGGGCACGCCACCTACAACCGCGCGCTACGTGACGCCGCCCAAAGCGGCGGTCACGCCGCGCTACTTCACTCCTCCAAAGCGGCGGTCACGCCGCACGTACTCTTCCACCGCAGCAAACAGATCCTCCGGCGTGAAATCGGGAAAGAGCTTGTCCTGGTAGATCATTTCTGCATAAGCAGACTGCCAGAGCAAGAAGTTGGAGGTGCGCTTCTCACCCGAGGGGCGCAGGAACAAATCCACGTCCGGCATATCTGGGTCATACATCACTGAGCTCACCGTCTTCTCAGTGATGCTGCGCGGATCAAGCTCGCCGCGGGAGACCTGCTCGGCGAGGACGCGGATGCCGTCGACAAGCTCGGCTCGCCCACCGTAATTCACGCACATCACCAGCGTCATCTTGGTGTTGTCCTTGGTGAGCTCCTCGGCAGCCTCGAGCTCCTTGATGACGGAGCGCCACAGGCGCGGGCGGCGGCCGGCCCACACCACGCGCACTCCCTTTTCATTGAGCCAGTGCCGCTGGCGGCGCAGCACGTCGCGGTTAAAGCCCATGAGGAAGCGCACCTCCTCGGCGCTGCGGCGCCAGTTCTCCGTGGAGAAGGCATACGCCGAAAGGTAGGGAACGCCGAGGGCGAGGCAGGCATCGACGACGTCGAGAAGCACGGCCTCTCCCCTACGGTGGCCTTCAGTGCGCTTCATGCCGCGTTCCTCCGCCCAGCGGCCGTTACCGTCCATGACCAGCGCGATGTGGCGCGGCAGGAACTCCTGCGGGATAGCGGGCGGATGGAGGACTCGGTTCGGGTCAGGCGTAATCACGCCCTACAGTCTACTGTTCCATGATCCCCAGCGCGCCAACGGAACGCTCAAGGTGCCACTGCAGGTGAGCGCGGGTGAGCCGGTGTGCCTCCTGGGCTTGGGCATGCGTGGGATTGCTCGGGTAGCCGTGAGCAATGAGCCACATGTGGTGCAGGGTTTCCGGGTCCACCTCGGCGGCTCCCGGCGGGCGACATTGGTGGCAGGCGGCCCCGCCGACGGCCGGGTGGAAGGCATGGTGAGGGCCGGGGCGCTGGCACTGCGCGCAGTCGAAGAGGCTGGGCGCCCATCCGGCGTGGGACATGGCTTGGAGGAGGAAGGAATCGAGAAGCACAAGCGGATCGCCGTGCTGGAGTTGGTCAAGGACCTTCACGCACGCTTCGTAGAGATAGGGGTCCCCGGGGGCATCTGCGGCGGCGAGGCGCTCGGCTGATTCGAGGGCCGCGCAGGCCGCGGTGTAGCGGTCATAGTCCTCGATGATGCGCGCGCCGAAATAATCCACGGTATCCGCCTGGGAGATGGTGTACAGGTTGCGGCCGGGATAGAGCTGCACATCGAGGTTGACAAAGAGCTGCAAGCGCGAGCCAAAACGCGACTTGGCTCGGCGCACGCCCTTGGCGACGCCCCGCACGAGCCCGTGATTGCGGGTGAGGAGCACGATGATGCGGTCCGCTTCCCCGAAATCATACGTGCGGATGACCAGGGCGCGGTCGCGGAAATTTTCCCGCATTTAGAAGCCCAGGCGGCCCAGCGCCTTCGGGTCCGACTGCCAGTTCTTCAGCACCTTGATACGCAGATCGAGGTACACATTCTGGCCCAACAGCTGGATGATTTCCTTGCGGGCAGTACCCACAATGCGGCGGAAACGGCGGCCATCCTTGCCCTCAATGATGCGTTTCTGACCCGGGCGCTCGAGGTAGAGCACGGCGTGAACGTTGAGGACGCCGGGGCGTTCCTCGCTGGGCAACATCTCATCGACCTCAACGGCCACGGAGTGCGGGAGCTCGTTCTTGAGGCCTGCCAGGGCGGCCTCGCGGATCAGCTCAGCGATGCGTTCCGCCTGAGCCTCATCGGTGACGTGGCCGTCCGGGTAAAACTTCGGGCCTTCGGGCAGGTGATCGACGATGACTTGGGTCAGCTCATCAAGCTGCACTTGCTCGATGGCGGAGACAGGAATAACCACGGCGTCCGGGTTGTCCTCGGTGAGTAGCGCGTGCAGCGCCAGCAGCTGCGCACCAACCTGGTCCTTGGAGGCCTTATCCAGCTTGGTCACGATGCCAATGATGGGGGTCTTCGGCGCGACCTTGCGCACGTTCTCCAAAATCCAACGGTCGCCGGGGCCAATCTTCTCGTCCGCGGGAATGGTCAGGCCGATGACGTCAACGTCTGCGTAGGTGTCTTTGACAACCTCGTTGAGACGCTCGCCCAGCAGGGTGCGCGGGCGGTGCAGGCCGGGCGTGTCAACAACAACTATCTGCGCGTCCTCGCGGTGCACGAGTCCGCGAATGGGGTGGCGGGTGGTTTCCGGCTGGTCCGCGGTGATGGCGATCTTCTGGCCTACCAGCGCGTTCGTGAGCGTGGACTTGCCGGTATTCGGGCGGCCCACGAAGGACACGAAGCCGGAGCGGAAGCCCTCGGGCGTGTCGGTGTACTGCGAATAGTCTGCGGCGTTGGCCTCGCCATCTTCAGGCAGGTCCGCGAAAGCGGCGTCAAAATCGGTGCTCATATTGCTTTTCATCATAGCTCACGATTTCTACATTCCCGCTCCCCGCTACTTGCCGGCAGAAGGTCCTTCTAATTTGCTCCTTTTAGTTTGGTCCCTTTACTCTGGTCCCTTTTCAGAGCACAGGGACCTTCTGGAGCCGGTTTTCGCTCTTTACATGGTCCCTTTTCAGCGAACAGGGACCAGACTAAAGGGACCTTCTAGTCTGCCGCAGGGTGGCGATTAGTCGGCCGCTGGCTGGCGGTCGTTCGGCCGCAGGTAGAGCCCAGGAAGCTAGAGCTCTTCGACGTGGAACTGCAGGCGCGGGTTGGCAAAGACGTCTTGGGCCTCGATGAGCTGGAGCTCCTGGGCATCGGCCTCGTAGGTGGTGTGGAGCAGGTCGTACACCGAGGAGGCGGTGCGCTTGAGGGCTTCCTTGGCGTCGTTGGTCTCGGTGTAGTGGCCGGTGAAGAGAGCCGCGGTGACGTCACCGGAGCCGTTGCGCTTCACTGGCAGCTTCGGGGTCGCCACGAGGAAGGCGCGCTCGCCATCGACGGCGAGCATCTCAATCTCGTCTTCCTTAGTGTCCGGGCGCTGCACGGAGGTGACCAGCACGGTCTTCGGGCCGATCTCTTGGGCCTTCTTTACCGCAGCGAGGGTTTCCTCGAGGGTGCTCACGGAGGAGTCGGTGAGGTAGCCCAGCTCGAACTGGTTGGGCGTGATGATATCGGCTACCGGCACAACCTTATCGCGCAGCAGCGGCGGGATTTCATCGGAGACGAAGCAGCCGGACTTGGCGTTGCCCATGACCGGGTCGCACGCGTACAGGGCCTTAGGGTTGACGGCCTTGATGCGGTTGACCGCATCCACGATGGCACCCGCGATGTCCGGACCGCCCTGGTAGCCGGAGAGGATGGCGTCGATACGCGGGAAAGCGCCGCGCTTCTCGATGCCGTCCACAATCGCCGTGACGTCTTCGGCAGGAATCATCGGCCCGCCCCAGTCGCCGTAGCCGGTGTGGTTGGAAAAATTCACCGTGTGAATGGGCCACACTTCGTGGCCTGCGCGTTGGAGGGGGAAGACGGCGGCGGAGTTACCAACGTGGCCGTACGCAACATGGGACTGGATTGAGAGGATGTTCATAACCCTCCATTGTGCTACGCCCCGCGGAGCTCCTCAACGTCGGGAGGGGTTTAGATGCCGCCGCCGGGGACTTCCTCGTCAAGCTTGGCGCGCTCGGCCGCATCTGGGAAGGCCTTCGGGCCAGAGGGCTTGGGCTGGTAGCTCACGCCGCGGGAGTCGAGGTCCTCGTACCAGTCCGCAAGCAGCTCATTCTGCAGGCCGAACATTTCCTTCTCTTCCGCGGCGGTGGTGTGGTCGTAGCCCAACAGGTGCAAACAGCCGTGGACGGTGAGCAGGGCCAGCTCGTGGCCCAAGGAGTGGCCCGCGGCGTTGGCCTGGCGCTGGGCGAACTCGGGGCAGAGCACGATATCACCGAGCATGGCCGGGCCGGCATCGGGGGAATCGGGACGTCCGCCTGTCGCGCCAGGGGTGAGCTCATCCATGGGAAAGCTCATGACGTCGGTAGGGCCTTCCAGATCCATCCAGCGCACGTGCAGGTCCGCGATGGTCTGCAGGTCAACGGCGGTCAGCGTGCACTCGGCATCGGGGTTAACGTCGAGGCGGCCCAAGGCATAAGAGCAGACATCGATGAGCATTTCCTCGTTCACGCCCTCAAAGCCGGACTCGTTGATAAATTCGATGCTCATTTCTTTTCCTCCTGCTCAGCAAAGGTATCGTAGGCATCCACGATACGGCCCACCAGCTGGTGGCGCACCACGTCGGCAGAGCCCAGCTCCGCAAAGTGAATATCCGGCACGCCCTTTAAGATGCGCCGCACCAGGCGCAGACCGGAGACCTGGCCGCCGGGCAGATCCACCTGGGAAATATCACCGGTGACCACAATGGTGGAGCCGAAGCCAAGACGGGTGAGAAACATCTTCATCTGCGCAGGCGTCGTGTTCTGGGCCTCATCGAGGATGACGAAGGCATCATTCAGCGTGCGGCCACGCATATACGCCAAGGGCGCGACCTCGATGATGCCGGCCTCCATGAGCTTCGGAATCATCTCGGGGTCAATCATGTCCCGCAGGGCGTCGTACAGCGGGCGCAGGTAAGGGTCAATCTTGTCGTTGAGGGTGCCGGGCAAAAAGCCCAGCTTCTCCCCTGCCTCCACCGCGGGGCGGGTGAGGATGATGCGGCTGACCTGCTTGGCGCGCAGTGCCTGCACGGCCTTCGCCACGGCCAGGTAGGTCTTACCGGTACCGGCAGGGCCAATGCCAAAGACAATGGTGTTCTCATCGATAGCCTGCACATAGCGCGACTGGCCCAGCGTCTTCGGGCGCACGGACTTGCCTCGGCGCGAAACGATGTCCGCCGCGAGGGCCTGCGAGACGGACTCGGGGGCATCGACGGCCACAAGGTCGAGCGTGTGCTTGACCGTATCCGTGCTGACCGGATGTCCGCGGCGGGCAATCGCCTCAAGCTCTTCCAGGACCTTGCGGGCGCGGGCAACCTCATAGTCGGGCCCAGCTGCGGTCACGGTCGTGCCGCGGGCAAAAAGATCCACGCCGACGAGGTCTCCCAGCACGCGCAGATTATCGTCCGCCGGACCCAGCACGGTGGCCAGGTAGGCGGAATCGAGATCAAACTTGGTGGTGATAATAGGCACGCCCAAAAGGCTACCAGCGGGAGGTCAGGGTGCCGATGCTGGCCAACGCCACCATGCTTGCCGACGCCGTCCTCAGCACCTCCGGCCCCAACTTAATCGCCGTGGCACCAGCCGCGGTGAGCTGGGCGAGTTCCTCCTCGCCGATTCCGCCCTCAGGCCCCACGAGCAGGTAGATCGTCTCGGAGGCGTCGAGGTCATCGAGGTCTTTAAGCCGCACGGTGGCGTCCTCGTGGAGGACGAGTGCGCCTACGCCGGCGATCTCCTCACACAGCTGGCGCGTGGTCAACGGCCCGCGCACTACAGGGATGCGCGTGCGGCGCGATTGCTTCGCCGCCGCCACAGCCGCAGATTCCCATTTGCCCAGCGCTTTCGGAGCCTTTTTCGCGTCCCACTTGGACACGCAGCGATCCGCCTGCCACGCGATGATTTCATCCGCGCCGGCCTGGGTAGCCAGATCGACTGCGAGCTCGGCGCGCTCGGACTTAGGGATGGCCTGGACCACGACGACGCGCGGGGACGGTTCGGGGGTGGTTGCGATGTCGTCGACAAGCGCGGCGAGCGTGTCCTTGCCCTGCACGTCCGTAATGGTGGCAGTGACGCGGAGCCCGGACCCATCGATCAGGACCAGGTGCTCCCCTGGTCCCATGCGCTTGACGGTGACCGCGTGGCGGCCCTCCGCGCCGTCGAGGCCGACGGGCTGACCGACCTCCGCCAGGGAGAGATCCGGATGCAGGAAGACGGGCAGAGACATTAGCGGCGGAACTTGCCTCGGAGGCGGGTAAAGAGGGATTCACCCTGGTTGTCGCCCGCGCGGTGCACCTCAGTGCCGCTGTGGCCTGCGTTGCGGACCTTCTCCAGAGCCTCGCGGGTCTTCTTGTCCAGGTCGGTCGGGATAACGACATCCACGTGGGCATGCAGGTTGCCAAAACCATCGGTGCGCAGGCGCGGCATACCCTTGCCCTGAAGGGTGATGGACTCGCCCGGCTGGGTGCCCGGCTTGATATCGAGGGTGAGCTCTTCGCCGTCGAGCTGCTCGACGGTGCACGAGGAGCCCAGCGCGGCGTCCACCATCGGCACACGGACGGTTAAGTGCAGGTCATCGGCGTTACGCTCGAAGACCGGGTGCGGCTCGGTGTGCACCTCCACGTACAGATCGCCGGCGGGGCCGCCGCCGTGGCCGACCTCGCCCTGGGAAGCCATGCGGATACGCATGCCATCACCGATGCCGGCCGGAATGGTGACCGTAATATCGCGGCGCTTACGCACGCGGCCATCGCCGCCACAGTGTCCACACGGATCGGTGACAACCTCGCCGTAGCCGTAGCACTTCGGGCAATCGCGGGTGGTCATCATGTTGCCCAGCATGCTGCGCTGAACTTCCTGAACCTGGCCCATGCCGCCGCAGTGATCACAGGTAACCGGCTTGGCCTTGGACTCCGAGCCCGTGCCCTCGCAGCGGTCACACAGCACGGCGGTATCCACCTTGACCTGCTGCTTGACGCCGCTATAAGCCTCTTCCAGCGTGATCGTGGTGCGCAGGAGAGCGTCATCGCCCGGCTGCACGCGGGAACGTGGGCCGCGGGAGGCACCGCCGCCGCCAAAGAACTCGGCAAAGAGGTCACCCAAGCCGCCACCGCCGAAGCCGCCAAAGCCACCGCCGCCTTGGGCAGCACGGTCCTCCATGGGGTCACCGCCCATGTCAACAATCTGGCGCTTCTGCGGATCGAGGAGAACCTCCTGGGCCACGGAGGCCTCGCGGAACTTCTCCGCGGCCTCCTCATCGCCCGGGTTCACATCCGGATGGTACTTGCGGGCCAGCTTGCGGTAGGCCTTCTTAATCTCGGCATCAGAGGCCGACTTATCTACACCAAGAATGCCGTAGTAGTCACGAGCCACGTACTGTCATCCTTTTCTATTTCTCGTTGCTATCTCAGTAATTCAGTCCGGCAGGCAAGCTTACTCGCCCGCGAGGATTTCACTCACATAACGTGCAACGGCAGACACCTTGGCGATTGTTCCCGAATAGTCCATATAAGTCGGCCCCACCACGCCGAGCCCACCGAGCGCTGCTGCCTGGGCCCCTGTGCCGAAGCCATAGCGTGTTGCCACGACAGAGGTTTGGCGCAGCTCATCGGCTTCGTTCTCGTCGCCGATGGATACAGAGACATTGCCCAAGTCGGGCACGCGGGCGAGCAGTTTGAGCACGACGACCTGCTCCTCAAGGGCCTCGATGATGGAGGGCAGGCCCTCCGGCAGCGCCACGCGGGTGAGGTTGGAGGTGCCGGCCATGATCAAGCGATCGGAGGGCTGCTCCACCAGGGTCTCGATAAGGGTGGTGGCCGCTTTGAGGACGTGAGGGCGGATGTCGGCTGGGGAGGCGTCGACAAGCGCGGCGAGCTCCACCGAGGCATCCGTGAGCGTCTTGCCCTCCAGAGTGGTGTTGAGGATGTCGCGCAGGCGGTGGGTCTGTTCGGGGTCGATCACGTCATCGAGCTCCACATTGCGCTGATCGACGCGCCCATTATCCGTTATGAGTACCAACAGCAGGCGCACCGGTGACAGTGCGACAACCTCGCAGTGTTTGACACGGGAAACCTTGAGGTTTGGCAGCTGCACGACTGCCGCCTGCTTGGTCACCTGGGCGAGCAGCTGCACGGAGCGGCGCAGCACGTCTTCTAAGTCCACCCCTCCTTCGAGGAAGGTGAGCATGGCACGGCGTTCTGCTGCCGAGAGAGGCTTGACGTCATGGAGCGTATCGACAAACTGGCGGTAGCCCTTCTGCGTGGGCACGCGCCCGGAGCTGGCATGTTCCTGAGCAATGAGCCCTTCGGCTTCGAGCACGGCCATATCATTGCGGATCGTCGCCGAGGACACGCCGAGCTGGTAGCGCTCGAGCAAAGCCTTCGAGCCGACGGGCGATTGCGAGGCGATGTAGTCCGCGACGATGGCGCGCAGGACTTCTTGGCGGCGGGCATCGGTGGAGCTGGACATGTCTCTAAGGTTATCCGTTCTGGCGGAATGGTGGTGGAATCAGTGCCAATCCGCCGCGGTGTTCAGGCAGGCCGCCAGCGATGCCAGATGGTCTCTCTACTGTGGTCCCCTTAGTCTGGTCCCTTATCGGCGTAAAGGGACCATTTCGGGGCCCATTTCCCGGTCTATATGGTCTCTTTTCGCTGCACAGGGACCAAGGTAAAAGGACCAGACTAGAGGGACCTTTTACAACGAAGCACTGTAAGAGAGCTGCCGAGCAGGTCTGAGGCACCTACTCATGACAGCACAAGCTAGCGAGCGCGGTCCTCAGCGACGAGCAAGTCGGTGATGATGCCATCCGCCAGCAGGCGACCGGCCTTGGTCACGCGCAGGCGGTCACCGGCGCGCTCGAGCAGGCCGCGCTCAATGAACCGCTCGGCTACGGGCTCGGCAGCTGGGGCAAGCCACGAAGCGGGGATACCTTCGCGCAGCCGCAAGCCCAGCATGATGCGCTCGGTGTGGCGGTCCGCCTCGCTGAGCTGCTCGCGCTCCTTAATCGGGAGCTGGCCCTCACCCACAGCCCTGATGTAGGTTCGCGGGTTCTTGACGTTGAAGAAGCGCTCGTTGCCCAGGTGCGAATGTGCACCCGGGCCCGCACCCCACCAGTTGCCGTCAACCCAGTAGATACGGTTGTGCTCACACTCGCCGCCGGGCTTGGCCCAGTTGGAGACCTCGTACCACTCGAAACCTTCCGCTTCGAGGGTGGAAGAAATCATCTCGTAGCGCCTGGCCAGCACGTCCTCATCTGGGGCTGGCAGCAGCCCCTTCGATACCTTGCGTGCCATGCGGGTGCCATCCTCCACGATGAGCGAGTAGGCGCTGATGTGGTCCACGCCGGTGTCCAAAGCGCGCTCGAGGGTGAGGGCCACGTCGGAGTCCTTCTCCGTTGGCGTGCCATAAATCATGTCCAGGTTGACATGCTCGAAGCCCGCGGCAAGAGCCTCACGCGCGGCATCGAAAGCTCGCCCCGGGGTGTGCGCGCGTTCCAAAACGGCAAGCACGCTTGCTGATGCGGACTGCATGCCCAGCGAGATGCGGGTAAATCCGGCGTCGAGAAGCCCTGTGAAATACTCCGGCGAGGTCGATTCCGGGTTGGACTCCGTAGTGATCTCCGCGCCCGGAGCAAGGCCGAAGGTGGTGCGAACCTTCGACAACACGCGGCCAAGGCCGTCCGCGCCAAGCAGGCTCGGCGTGCCACCGCCGATAAAAACGGTTTCGGCTTCGCGGCCAACCTGAGCGGCGGCCATCTCCAGTTCCCTCTCCAACGCGTCGAGATAATCGCTGGTCAGATCCCCTCCGAGCTCACCCGGGGTGTACGTGTTGAAGTCGCAGTAGCCGCAGCGTGAGGCGCAGAAGGGGACGTGAATGTAAAGACCAAAGGGATCCATGGGGAACAAAATAACCGACTCGCCCGTTGAAGCGGTAGTCTATAGTGCAGATTTGCCACCCCGATTCTTAAAGAAAGGCCCCCTGTACGTGGAACCTCCGAGTCGATGTCCCCGCCGCCTACCTAAGGCGGTGGGGTAAGCCGTGTTATCTGCAATCCTGATGATTCTGGCGGGTTTCGTCGTCATCGGCCTGATTATCGTGGCCAACGCCTATTTTGTGGCGCAGGAATTCGCCTTCATGTCGGTGGACCGCACCCAGCTGCGCCAGCGCGCGGCCGAGGGTGACAAACCTGCGGAGCGTGCCCTCGGCATCACGCAGAAGACATCCTTTATGCTCTCCGGCGCGCAGCTGGGAATCACGATTACGGGCCTGCTCATTGGTTATGTGGCCGAGCCCCTTGTGGGCCAGGGCTTGGGCAAGCTCCTCGGTGATGTTGGCGTACCGGTGGGCGTGTCCGTCGCGGTAGGTACCGTGACGGCGCTGGCCGTATCGACGGTGCTCACCATGCTCTTTGCTGAGCTCTTCCCCAAGAACTACACCATCGCGGCCCCCATGAAGTCCGCGCTGTGGCTCTCCGCCTCGACGATGTGGTACCTGCGCATCTTCGGCTGGCTCATTCACTTCTTTGAGTATTCGTCCAACGCCATTCTCAAGGTGTTCGGCATCGAGCCGGTAGAGGATGTCGATTCATCCGCCACCACCGATGACTTGGAGTCCATCGTGGATGCCTCCCACGAAGCCGGTGACCTGGACGAGGACACGTACCTCGTGCTCGATCGTCTGCTGCACTTCCCCGAGCACGATGTGGAACACGCCATGATTCCGCGTTCGCGCGTGGATGTCATCGAGCCGGAAACCACGTTGGGTGAGGTTCGGGAGATGATGTCGGAGAATCACACGCGCTACCCCATCATCGATGATGAGCACAATCCCATCGGTGTAGTCCACCTCTATGATGTGCTCGGCACCGAGCTTCCTCCGGCGACACCGGCCCGCGAGATCATGAAGGAACCCGTGGTGGTGCCGGAGCTCATGCCGCTTCCCGACGTCGTCACAGAGCTTCGCGACGCTGACGAGAAACTCGCCTGCGTCATCGACGAGTACGGCGGCTTCGTGGGCATCGTGACCATGGAAGACTTGGCCGAGGAGATCCTCGGCGATGTCACCGACGAGCACGACCTCGAAGAGACCGAGGAAATCACCGAGCAGGACGAGACGCACTGGATCGTCGACGGTGACACGCCTATCGACGAAATCGAGCGCGCCATCGGCCACGATTTGCCGGAGGGCGATTTCGAGACCGTCGCCGGCCTGCTCATCGCGCACTCCGGCGCGCTGCCAGAGGAAGGCGAGCTGCATTCCATTGAGCTCGAGGCCGAACCGGACGATTGGGTCGATGGTGATGAGGCGCCCACGCGTACGCTCAACGTGCGTGTTGAGGAAGTCGACCGCCATGTGCCCTCCGTTCTGGCTCTGGAACTCGTCGAGGAATTCCCGGAAGAGGAGGATGACTAATGACTGACACGTGGTGGTTTAACCTCATCATTACCCTGCTCATCATCGCGGCCTCCGGGTTCTTCGTGATCGTCGAGTTCTCCCTCATGGGCGCTCGCCGCAACCGCTTGGAGGAGACCGCGGAATCTTCTTCCGCCTCACGTGCGGGCCTGCGCTCCCTCAACGAGCTGACCATCATGCTCGCCGGCGCCCAGCTGGGCATCACCGCAGCCACATTCGTCCTCGGTGCGGTGACCAAGCCGTGGGTCCATCACCTGCTTATGGCCCCGCTGGAGGCACTCGGCCTGCCACTGGGCATTGCTGACGTCATCTCCTTCATCCTCGCCCTCTTCATCGTGACCTTCCTGCACCTGGTCATTGGTGAGATGGCGCCGAAGTCCTGGGCCATTGCCCACCCAGAGACGGCCCTGCAACTTATCGCCGTGCCCGCCCGCGGCTTCATCTGGCTCTTCCGTCCTCTACTGATCTGGATCAACAAGATGGCCAACAAGCTGGTTCGCATGACCGGTGAGGAGCCCGTGGACCGCGCCGGTGCCGCCGGCTATGACGCGGAAACCCTGCGCCACTTAGTGGAGCACTCGCGCCTGACGGGCACGCTTGATGATGACTCCGCGAACCAAATCACCGGCGTCATCGAGCTGGAGGCCTCCACCGCGGCTCAGCTCGCCCGCGAGCACGGCTCTGAGATTCTGCCGCTGTCCTCCGATTCCACCGTGGCCGAGCTACATGACCTGGTGGTGCGCAAATCCATCATGCGCGTGCTGGTCTACCCGCGTACATCGCGCATCCCGCGCATCGTGCACGTGCGTGACACCCTGCTCGCGGATCCGGAGACCCCGGTGCTGGACTTTTCCCGCCCCGCACTGGCAGTTAGCTCCTCCTCCACCGTGCAGAAGACTCTGGATCAGATGCGTGCACGCAATGAACAGCTCGTCATGGTGGGCAAGCCCACCAAGGACAAGACGGTGTGGATCCTCACCTGGGATGACATCATGGGCCAGCTATGGCCGCAGATTACCGAGCAGCTGGATCAAGCCGCCCCGGCCACGAAGAATCCGGGGGCCTAAAGCCGCCGGCAATAAAGAAGAGCGCCACCGAGAGAGGGAATCTCGGTGGCGCTTTCCTTTGTCCTTGTGTGTTGGCAACAAGGAAGTCTGTGGGGGTGCTCTATGCGGTCGTCGCGGCCTTCTGACGCTTGGCACGGACACGGGCGACGACGGCGTCGATACGCGCACGCTCCTCCAGGAAGGGTGGCGGGTTGTGGCCGCGCATAGTGCGCACGAAAGCGGGGTGCGCCTCGACCACGGTGTGGCGCCAAGCCTGCATTGCGATGAGGGAGGACTCTCCTGCGCGCTTGTACAGGTTCGGCAGGGAGATAACATCGAGGTTGCGGGCCACGGCGTCGGTTTGCGCCAGCACGTACTCGACCAGCTCGCGCAGGTAGGCTGCTACAGCCGCGGTGCGCCCGCGCAGGGTTTCGGCAAGCTCCGACACCACGACGGGTGGGCCGGAGATGGGCAGGCCTTCAGCGAGCGCGCGGGCGGTGAGCTGCGCGGGCTCCTCGACGTCATTATCGCCGGAGGATGCCGCCGATATGGTGCCGGATTTTAGTCCCGACACGAGCGCGTGGCGCAGGCCGATGAGCTCCCCGACGCAGCGTCCGGAATCAACGCGGGCATCCTCGACGATGTCCCCCAGTTCAGCCAAGCAATCGAGGGCAAGTTCTTCGTCCCAGTCCTCGATAGCCTCGATGAGGTGCTCAATGTAATCAACGACTTCATCGCCGATGTTATAGATTTCTTGGGTCAGCTCACGGTGGCGCAGCTCGGCTGCGATTTTGTGCATAGGCTGCCCTTTCCGCGGGAACCTCTAGTTGAGGTTTAGAGTTTTTCTGACCCCGCTGACTCTATTAGAGATCCCCGCGTCGAACCGCGCGACACTCCGAAGAAATTCACAGACTCCGCCCAGCGGCACCTGCCACCGGGCGGAGTCTGAGTCACTGGGCCCACGTCAGTGGGCTCGCGTTCTGAGGATTACTTCTTGCCGGCGTAGAGGCGCTCGATGTCGGCCGCATAGCGCTGCGCCACGACGTAGCGCTTGACCTTCATAGTCGGGGTGAGCTCATTGCTTTCCTCGGTGAGGTCCTGGTCCAGAATGACGAACTTCTTGATACCTTCCGCGTGGGACACCGTGGCGTTAACCTGGTTGATGGCGTCCTGGATGTCCGCGCGTAGGCCCGGATCGGCGGAGACCTCACGGATGCCCTTGGCCGCGGAGATGTTGCGCTCGGCCTTCCAGCGCTTGAGCGCGTCCTCGTCGAGAGTCAGCAGCACGCCGACGAAGGGCTTACCGTCACCGACCACCATGGCCTGGGAAATCAGCGGGTGGGACCGCAGGATATCCTCCATTGGACCGGGCGAGACATTCTTGCCGCCCGCGGTCACGATGAGGTCCTTCTTGCGTCCGGTGATGACGAGCTTGCCATCCTCATCGATCTCACCAAGGTCACCGGTGTTGTACCAGCCATCACTCAGGGCTTCCTCGGTGGCCTCCGGGTTCTGCCAGTAGCCCTTGAAGACGACGCCACCCTTAATCATGATCTCGCCGTCATCGTTGATGCGCAGCGTTGTGCCACCCAGCGGCGGACCGACGGTACCGATGGACTGATCCACAAAGTCCACGGCGGCCGCCGCGGCGGTCTCAGTGAGTCCATAGCCCTCATAGATGGTCACGCCGATACCGCGGTACCAATGCAGAAGTTCCTGGGAAATGGCCGAACCGCCGGAAATGCAGTACTTCACCTCGCCGCCCATGGCCTCACGGATTGCTCCGTAGACGAGCTTGTCAAAGGCCTTGTGCTTGGCCTTGAGGAAGCGGTCAGGACCCTCCGGAGTGTCGAGCGCCTTGGAGTACTCGATGGCTACCTTTTCCGCGCGATCGAAGATAGCGCCCTTGAACGCGGAGGAGCCATGCGCCTTGGCGGAAGCGCCGTTGCGCACCTTTTCAAACACGCGCGGCACGCCCAGAATCAGATTCGGACGAGAGCGCGCGAACTCAATGGTGATGGTGCCGAAGTCTGCCCAGTGGTTCTGGGATGCACCACCAATGGTGACCGCAAGGGACACCGCGCGGCTAAAGACGTGCGCCAGCGGCAAGAATGTCAGCACGTGGGAACCCGGTACGGCGATGGCACCGATCGGGTTGGTGAGCAGGCCACGGGCCTCCGCCAGCCAGTTGCGGTGGGTAAGCATGCAGCCCTTCGGGCGGCCGGTGGTGCCGGAGGTGTAGACCAGCGAGGCCACGTCATCGGTAGCGGTGGCCTCAATGCGTTCGTTCACTGCGGCGTCATCAAGCTCGCGGCCCTCAAACTTCAGGGTGTCAATGGCAGAAGAGTTAATCTCCAAGATGCGGCGCAGCTGGGAAGGTGAACCGTGCAGCTGCGGGGTTCCGTCCTCACGCAGCTTGAGGTGCTTGACCAGCTCAGAGTGCTCGCGCGTCTCCGTAATCGCCAGGACAGCGCCGGAATCTTCCACAATCCACTGAACCTGGGAGAGCGAGGAGGATGGGTAGACCGGAACGGAAATCGCGCCGGCAGCCCAGATAGCGTAATCCAGCAGGGACCACTCATAACGCGTCGTCGAGATCAAAGCAACGCGGTCGCCCTGCTCCACGCCGAGGGCAATGAGGCCTTTCGCCACCGCGTAGACCTCCTCGACGAATTCTTTTGCGGTAACGTTGACCCACTCGTAGTTCGCCGGACGGGTAAACATTACGCCATGTGGGCGGGCCTTCGCCGTGGCCATCATGGCCGTCAGGCAGGTCTCCCCTTCATCAATCTGGAACTGAGCTTTGGTATGTGCCTCATTTAAAGTCACAGTTGTGTCCTTTCCCACAAAAACTAAATTCCAGCCCACTCTACCAACCGGAATTATCACGTGCGTGCGGAGGGCGTGGCACAATTAGGCGATGTGACTACCCGTGATCTGCTTCAAGAGCTCGCCCAGCGCCACGGAGTGGCCTGCGAGTACACCGCCCAGAACGGACAGCCTGTGTACGTCAGCGAGGAAACTATTACCTATACGCTGCGCGCACTCGGCGTCTCTATCTCTGACCGACCTGACGATGAAGAATTAACACAGGCCCTCTTTGAGGACTACCTGGATCGCGCTTCCCGCCCATTGCCACCGTGCGTCGTGGCGCGCGAAGGCGCAGAAAAATCCTTCACTGTTCACGTCCACGATGGTGATCTCGTCACCGTCACCATTGAGTTGGAGAATGGCGAGACGCGTCCGACATACCAGGACCACAACGACGCCCCGCCTGCCGACGTCTCCGGGATCATCTGGGGCGAGGCCTCCTTCCACGTTCCTGGAGACTTGCCGTTGGGCTTCCACACCCTGAAGCTGTCCTCTCCGGGCATTGGCGAGTATGAATGCCCGCTCATCGTCGTGCCGAACCACCTGAGCACAGCGGATCGCTTCCTCGAGCAGCCCGCAGCGGGTGCGATGGCGCAGCTGTACTCAGTGCGCTCCGACAAGTCCTGGGGCATGGGTGATTTCGGCGACCTGGCCGAGCTTGCAGAGATTCTCGCGCCGCACTATGACTTCCTCCTTATTAACCCGTTGCATGCAGGTGAACCGCTCCCGCCAGTGGAGGATTCGCCGTACCTGCCCACCACCCGCCGTTTCATCAACCCCATTTACATCCGCGTCGAGGATGTTCCGGAGCTGAAGCTCCTGAGCCCAGAGCTGCAGGATGATGTGGCCGAGCTGGCTTCCGAGTTCCGCGAGCGCAACCACTCCGCAGAGGAGATTGACCGCGACTCCATCTTCGAGGCCAAGCTGCAGGTACTGCAAGAGCTCTTCAACCAAGAGATGACACCGGAGCGCCGTGCGGCCTTTGGTGAATACCAGCGCCGCGAGGGCCGCGGCCTGCGCAACTTTGCCCTGTGGTGCGCTGAGACCGAGTTGGAGCGCCACAGCGGCCGCCGCCACGCACTTGACCTCGATGTCTCCGATTTGGCGGAGTTCTACTCGTGGTTGCAATTCCTCTGCGATGAGCAGCTGGACGCCGCTCAGCGCCGCGCGCTCAATGCTGGGATGTCCATTGGCCTTATCACGGACATGGCTGTGGGCATCCACCCCAGCGGCGCCGATGCGGTCAACCTCTCGGAATACCTTGCACCGCAGTGCTCGGTAGGTGCACCGCCGGATGATTACAACCAGCAGGGCCAGGATTGGTCACAGCCGCCGTGGCACCCGGTGCGTTTGGCAGAGTCCGGCTACCTCCCGTGGCGGAACCTGCTGCGCACCATGCTGGGCAACGCGGGTGGTCTGCGCGTGGACCACGTTCTCGGTCTGTTCCGCCTGTACTGGATTCCGCGCCACTCCAGCCCACTCAACGGCACGTACGTGAACTATGACTGGGAAGCCATGCTGGGGATCTTGGCGCTCGAGGCCGAACGCGCCGGTGCAGTCCTCGTGGGCGAGGACCTAGGCACCCTCGAGCCCTGGGTTCAGACTGCTCTGCAGGACATGGGTGTGCTAGGCACCACCATCATCTGGTTTGAACATGCCGATGATGGCCCCACTCCGCGCCCTCAAGATCAGTACCGCCAGATGGCGATGTCCTCCGTGGGTACGCACGATCTGCCGCCCACCTTGGCGTACCTACGCGGTGAACACATCGCGCTGCGCGCACGCTTGGGTCTGTTGACTACCGCAGTCGCGGATGAAATGGAGCAAGACCGCGAGTGGCAAAGCGAGGTCAAAGACAACCTGCAGGCCTACGGCATGCTGGATAATCGTGAGAACGCAGAAGACGTCCTCGTGGCGCTCCACGAGTACGTCGCCGGCACGCCGTCCGCGCTGACTATCACTAATGTCGTGGACATGGTCGGTGACGTGCGCGCACAGAACCTTCCGGGAACGACGAAGGACCAGTACCCCAACTGGTGCATTCCGCTGTGCAACACCGCCGGCGAGCCGGTGCTGCTGGAGGATCTGCCGAAGCAGGAGCTTTTCCAGCGCCTAGCCCAAGTGTCAACGCGGTCGAGCTAAGACGCGGCTGAGGGCGGGCCGACTAGACCAGCAGGCCCGCTACTGCCACAACGACGATGAGCGCGATCATCAACCACAGGGTCACGCTCACTCGGGATTTGGGGAGGGCCCGCTTACGCTGGGGCTGCTCTGGGCGCTCGGGGTCCCAGAGCCCTTCACGGTGATCATCGGGAGTCATGCTCACCCATCCTAGTCACGGCCTCCACGCGGGAGTACACGCGGTCAATAACCCACATGAGAAGCCACCCCATAATCGTCGCGGCCGGCACGGCGGTGACGGCAAGCACCGCCATTTGCGCCCACACTGGCGCTTGCACAAGCCATTCCATGCCCTCAGGGTAGCCTGTTGGACATGAGCAGCGCACCTCTCGACATCACCTGCCCCGCAGGCACCATCACCGGATACCTCACGGATGATGTGGCCCACTTCCATTCCATTGAGTACTCCCACATCCCAGGAGATTTCGCGGATCCCGAGCCCGCTGCCCGCCGCGATCAGGATGCGCGCACACCGCATCCGGAAAAGATCGCGCTCACCATCACCGCGCCATCCGAGCCGCTCACCACTGGCGAACACCATGCATCTTCGCAGGCACCGGTGCTGGTCTATGTCCACGGAGGGCGCTACGAGCACGGTTCCCACGAGGACCGCCGCGCAGAAGGCACGCCGACCGCGCAGGCGGGCATTGTGCACGTGCAGCTGGGCTACCGCGTGGGACTGTCGGGCCTGGCACGTTTCCGCGATGATGAACCCCACCGCTACCGCGCCATTGAGGACCTGCAGCTGGGCCTGGAATGGATCCAGCGCAACATTGAATCCTTTGGCGGTGACCCCACCAACGTCACTCTTCTGGGCCAGTCCGCCGGAGCCAATGCCGTGCTGTGGCTGACCCGGCGCGATCACTACCGCGGCGCCTTCCGCCGTGGTGTTGCGCTGTCCCCCGGTTTCCCGCGCGAGAGCTTTGAGGAGCGCAAGGCCACGCTGCGTCAGGTAATGAAGAAGCCCATTACGCGCTCTTCCCTGGCTGCGATGAGCCAGGAGGAGCTCCACGCCGGTTATAAAAAGTTCCGCAGGAAGTACAACTTGGACATGGCGCTCGGCCCGACGCCCATGGTGTGCTCGCAGCTTGCCCAGGTCCCCCTCATCCTCGGAAGCACCCGCGACGAGTTCTATAACATCCCCGCCACCCAGAAAATTGACCGCTCTCCCTTCCGCGGGATTGCTTTGCGGTACTTGGCACCGCGTTTGGGTTTCCCGCGCAATGGCTTCAAGCCGTGGTATCAGGTGGCGCGGTTCCTGGATAAGGATCGACCGTCTGGCCGCATGGTGGGTGATGCCATCATCCGCCGGTGGACGGCGGAGGTGGCAGAAAAGGCGCCGGGTGAGACGTGGATGGTGGAATTCACGCGCTCCTCCGGCCCGGCGCTGCATTGCGAGGAGCTGCGCCCGCTCTTCGGTCGAACCGAGCTGGCCGCGTGGCTGCAGGAGTACGTGCGCACTGGCGATCCTGGTTTCGAGTCCTACCGCCCCGAGCATGCCGTGTGGGAGTACAACCTGGATAATGGGGAACACCGCGTGGCGCACTCCAGCTTGGATTACATTTCCGCGGCGTTCGCCAAGGACGGCGCTCTGCTTTAGCGCAGGAGCGCCTCGCGCAGGGGCGCGTGAGCAAGCTCCTCGATCATCCACGGGCTAAACGCGAAAGGCGTAGCCTGTGCGGCGGCGAGGACATCGCCAGCAGGAGCCCACGCGTAGGAATCGACCTCATCCGGATTTGGCGTCGGTTCGTCGGTGGTCTCAAAGAGGTAGACCGGGCAAATCTCATGTTCCACCACCCCAGAGGAATCCTCCGCGCGGTAGGAAAAGTCCGGCAACACCAGCTCTGGGGTGCCGGTGAGGCCGAGTTCGAAGTGGGCACGGCGCACGACGGCGTCACCAGTTGCCTCGCCGGGACCTGGGTGCCCGCAAAAGGAGTTGGTCCACACGCCGGGCCACGTCAGCTTGGACAAGGCGCGGCGGGTGAGCAAAATCGTGCCCTCGCGCACGACCCACGCGGAGAACGCAAAATGAAGCGGGGTATCCGCGGTGTGCACAGCGGCCTTGTCCGCCGTGCCGATAGCTTCTCCTTCAGGTGAGGCCAGTACGACGAGTTCCGTCATAGGTTAAGGTCTCCTACAAAGCGCACATTGCCAATGGTAAAGCGCGCATTCCACAGGTTGCCGGCGGCAACGTTATAGACATACTGAAGGTTGGTCGAAGCCCCTGCACCCAGCGGGTGGTCCAATCCCGGCGCGGGCAGCGACACATTGACCTCAGGGTCATAAGGAACCGGATCAACCGCGGCCCACCCGCCGTTGCCATCGGCACGCTCCAGGGTGGGTTCCGCGAGGGCGTCGGCAGGCAGCGGCAGCTCCCCCAGGTTGTGAATCTTCACGGTCAGCACGGTGCCGCCCCCGCCGGCGTACAGTCCCTGCAGCTCATATTCCACGTTGAGGCCCTCGTCCTTGGCGGGCTCTGCCAGGTTGTCGGTCACCTCGCGGACATCGACGTCTTTAGCCTCAAACGTTGGTGGCTCCGAGCTGGAGACCACGATGTTGTCCTGCGGGCCCGCGTCCGGCGGTTGGAGGATGCTGCAGCCCGACAAGGCCACCAAGCACAGCGGGACGCACGCTAGGGGGAGGTAGTTCTTCACCGCGAATCCTTTTCCATCACGACTACGGTTTCTCCCCTACCTTAGTCCACGGGTTGGATATTCCTATTAAGGGCGTATCATCAGCCGGCGATGAACTCTATTCTCCGCATCGTCCGCAGTGCCTCCGCTCTGTGGCCGTTCTATCTCGGCGTCCTTATCACCGCATCAGTGACCGCTATTCTGTCGCTGCTGACCCCATTTATCCTCCGCGAGGCCACGGACACCGTCGTGACCGGCGGAGCTTTGCGCACCATCGTGTGGTGGGTTTTCGCCCTTTTCGTGGCGGATGCGCTGGGCAACGTAGTGAAGAATATCGGGGGCTATATCGGCGACGTGATGGTTTCCCGCCTGCGCCAGATTCTCTCGACGCGCTACTTTGCCAAGCTGCTGTCCGTGCCGCAGGGCTACTACGACAACCAGGTCACGGGCACCATCATCGCGCGCTTGGATCGCTCGATTGCCAATGTAACGCAGTTCCTACAGTCCTTCTCCAATAATTTCTTCGTCATGCTCATCCAGGCCGCGGCGGTCCTCGTCATCACTGCGGTGTATTACTGGCCGCTGGCGATTCTCTTGGCTGCGCTCTTTCCTATCTATATGTGGCTCACGGCAAAGACCTCATCGCGCTGGCAGAGGTTTGAGGCCATCAAGAATGAGAACATTGACCTGGCCAATGGCCGTTTCGCGGAAGTTATTGGCCAAGTGAAGGTGACCAAGTCCTTCGTGGCCGAAGCCCGTGAGCTGGCCTCGTTCGGTGGCCACTACCGCACCGTGGTGGATACAACGAGGCCACAGTCACGGTGGTGGCATTCCATGGACACCGCGCGTGGAGTAGCCATGGCGCTCATCTTCTTCGGTATCTACGCACTCATTTTCTGGCGCACACTGGACGGCCATTTCTCCATCGGTGACATGGTCATGCTCCTGCAGCTGGTGAACATGGCCAAGCAGCCAGTGTTCATGATGAGCTGGATCGTGGATATCAGCCAGCGCGCTATTGCCGGCTCCAAGGATTACTTCAAGGTCATGGAGGAAACCCCGGAGCCCACGGTCAACCCGCAGCTGGTTTCTGCCGCTGCGGCGTCCGACGTCCCGGAGCTCGATCTCCCCCCTGTCGAACCGTTGGCCCCAGCTGAGGGTCCCGTCTTTGCTTTCAACGATGTGTCCTTTGCCTACGAGGCGGACAAGCCGGTGGTGAACGGCATCACCTTTAGCGCCGAGGAAGGGCACAAGGTGGCGCTCGTGGGCGAGTCCGGTGGCGGTAAGTCCACGTTGGTCAACCTGTTGCTGGGCCTGTACCAGCCCACGGAAGGCACGCTGTCGGTGCTTGGACAGGACGTGGCCACGCTCACGGCGGAACGCCTGCGTGCCTCGGTGGGCGTGGTCTTTCAGGAGTCCTATTTGTTCTCCGGAACCATCAAGGAGAACATCGCCTACGGTAAGCCAGGGGCATCGATGGAGGAGATCATCGCCGTGGCCAAGCGGGCCAACGCCCACGGTTTTATCGAGGAATTCCCGGATGGCTACGACACCGTCATCGGCGAGCGCGGACTGAAGCTCTCCGGTGGGCAGAAGCAGCGCGTGGCCGTGGCACGCGCCATGCTCAAGGACGCACCGATCCTGGTCCTCGATGAGGCCACCTCCGCGCTCGACACCAAGGCCGAGCGCGCCGTGCAAGCAGGGCTGGATGAGCTCATGAAGGATCGCACCACGCTCATCATCGCGCACCGCCTGTCCACCATTGCGGATGTGGACACCATCGTCACGCTCGACCGCGGTGTCATCTCAGAGATCGGTTCGCCAGCCGAGCTCGCACAGAGCGACGGCATCTATGCCGAGTTGCTCCGCCTGACCCAATCCGCCTCCGCCGCAGACCGCCAGCGACTGAAAAAATACGGATTCGTGCAGACTCCCTCCGAGTAGGGTGGGGCCCATGCATTTTCCTAGTCTGAAAGAACTCTCCGCCCGCGGGACGCGCAAGTGGACCGTGTACGACGAGGATGTCATCCCTCTCTGGATCGCCGAGTCCGATTTTCTCACCGCACCCGCGGTGAAGGAGGCAATCCAGGAGGCCGTTGACGCCGAGTCCTTCGGCTATACCCCGGCCCCCAAGGCCTCGGAGCTCAATGCGGCCGTCGCCGATTTCTACGAAACACGCTATGGCTGGCGCCCGAAGCACGTGTTCTGGATCGGGGACGTTGTCCGCGGCCTGTTGCTCGGCGTGCAGTACTTCACCGAGGGCCCGGTTGCGGTCCCAGTTCCCTCCTACCCACCCCTCTTGGAGCTTCCAGAAACGGCAGGTCGCGAGAAGATCGAGACCTCCCTGGAGCTTGCGGACATTGAGCGTGCTTTCCAGGCCGGCGCCGGCTCCATCCTGCTCTCCCACCCGTACAACCCCCTCGGCATTGTCTTTGATGAGGAGTGGCTGCGTGGGCTGGTGGCGCTGGCGGATAAGTATGATGCACGCATTCTTTCCGACGAAATCCACGCGCCACTGGTCTACAAGGGCCGCCACATCCCGCTGGCCTCCCTGTCGGATCGCGTCATCACCGTCACCGCCACGTCCAAGGCATGGAACACCGCGGGCCTCAAGTGCGCGCAGGTCATCCTGTCCAACTCCGCCGATGTGGAGCGCTGGAATGGCCTCACCGGAGTAGCCAAGGACGGCACCGGCACGCTCGGTGTGCTGGCGGCGGAGGCCGCCTACCGCAAGGGCGTGGACTTCCTCGATGAGGAAGTGGAGTACCTCAAGGACACCCGCGATTGGCTGGTGGATGAGCTACCCAAGCGCGTGCCGGGGCTCAAGACGTCCCGTCCGGAGGCCACGTACCTCTTGTGGCTCGACTTCTCAGAGACAGCCATCGGGGATAACCCGAAACCGGCCGCGTGGGTCCGCGAGCACGCCAAGGTAGCCCTCAATGAGGGTGTGACCTTCGGTACGGGCGGCGAGCACCACGCGCGTCTCAATTTTGCGACCTCCCGTGAGCTGCTGGAAGAAGCACTCGACCGCTTGGAGAAGGCCTTCCACTAGAATTTACATCTCACGTCATGGGCATTATCCTTGGAAAAATGTCCATAAACGACGCTCAGGCCTCCCCGCATACAGCCTCGACTGGTTCTCCCGTGAAGACCATCGTCGTGGCTTCCCTCATGCTCTTCTCCATGTTCTTTGGAGCGGGCAACCTCATCTTCCCGCCGGAGGTCGGTGTCTCCTCCGGCACCAACTTCTGGCCCGCCACCTTGGGCTTCCTCGCCGCCGGCGTGGCGTTGCCGGTTCTCGCCATCATCGCGGTGGCCATCTCCGGGCAGTCTGTGCGCGATATTGGCAACCACGGCGGCAACGTTTTCGGCGTTGCCTTCTCCGTCATTGCCTACCTCGCCATCGGCGCTTTCTACGCCTTGCCGCGCACGGGTGCGGTGTCGATGGAAACCGCCATTACCCCACTGCTGGGCTGGGAAGGTACTGCCGCCAACGGCGCCTTCAACGTGGTCTTCTTCCTTATCGCTCTGGTGCTCGCGTGGCGCCCGAACAACATCATCGACACCTTGGGAAAATTCCTCACCCCAGCGCTCGTCGCCCTGCTCGTCGTGTTGATCACTGTGGCAACCGTGAGCAACCCACGCGTCCCGGGCACACCAACGGAGGAGTACGCGACCTCGCCGTTCGTCACCGGCCTGTTTGAGGGCTACAACACCATGGACGCCATCGCCGGCTTAGCCTTCTCCATCGTCATTGTGAACTCCCTTCGCTCCAAAGGTTTTTCCAAGAACACTGAGTTGCTGCGCGGCACGGTGGTCTCCGCGGTCATTGCCGGAATTCTGCTCGCCACGATCTACTTGGGCTTGGCGTGGATTGGCCAGACCATGCCGAACGGCTCCTCCTACGACTCAGGCGCCGCCTTGCTTGCCGACGCCTCCAACCTCACCCTCGGCACCACCGGCCAGGCCGTTTTCTCCGCCATCGTCATCTTGGCCTGCATGACCACCGCGGTGGGACTCATCTCCGCCACGTCAGAGTTCTTCGCCATGCTGGTTCCGAAGACCTCCTACCACTTCTGGGCCTGCCTCTTTACAGCGCTGTCCATCGCTTTTGCTTTCCAAGGCCTGGAGACCGTGCTGTCGATTGCCGTGCCCTTCATCATCTTCCTGTACCCGCCGGCCATCTCGCTCATCGCTCTCACCTTGCTGCAGCCAGTGGTCAAGCGCTGGGTGACCTTCCACTGGGCATTCCGACTTGCACTGTGGGTATCCGTCCTGTGGTCTGCGGCTACCTCCTTTGGTGCACCGCTAGACTTCTCCCCTGGTCAGGACGTGGGCTTGGGCTGGGTTGTTCCCACCCTCCTTGCGTTCATCATCGGCGTTATCATCGATGTTGTATCTACAGGCTCTGAAGAAAGAAGTGAGTAACTCATGACGCAGCGCGCCGCCTTGTCCATCCTCGATTTCTGCACCATCTACGACGGAGAGTCCCCCGCCCAGTCAATGGCCAGGTCGGTCGAGCTGGCACAGCGCGCGGAAGCCTTGGGGTTTAAACGTATGTGGTACACCGAGCACCACAACATGCCCTCCATCACCTCCTCATCCCCGGCCGTTCTCATCGCCCACATTGGCGCCAAGACCGAGCGCATCCGCCTCGGCTCAGGCGGCGTGATGCTGCCCAACCACGCTCCCTATGTCATCGCCGAACAGTTCGGCACCTTGGCCGAGCTCTACCCCGATCGCATCGACCTGGGCCTGGGCCGCGCCCCTGGTACCGATATGCAGACCTTGGGCCGCGCGCTGCGTCGCGATGGCCACGCCGCGGAGCGCTTCCCGGAGGACATCAGGGAGTTGCAGGGCTACCTCGCCGGCACATCCATCATCCCGGGCGTTCAAGCCATCCCAGGCGCTGGCACCAATGTGCCCATCTATATCTTGGGCTCCTCCATGTTCGGCGCCTCACTGGCAGCCAAGTACGGTCTGCCCTACGCCTTTGCCTCCCACTTCGCCCCGCAGCACCTCGAGTCCGCCACCGCCTACTACCGCGAGAACTACCAGCCTTCCGAGTCCTTCCCCGAACCTTATGTCATCGCCGGCGTCAACGTCACCGCAGGTGAAAACGCCGAGGAGGAGTTCGAGCGCGTGTGCTTCCGCCGCGTCAAGGCCTTTGTGGGCAGGAGCAAGCAGCTTTCTGACGCCCACGTGGAGCAGATCATCTCCACCGCCCAGGGCCAGCAGATCCTCGACATGCTCAAGTACTCCGCCGTGGGCAACGGCGAGCACGTCCGCGAGTACCTTGCAGAGTTCCAAGAGCTAGCACAGGCGGACGAGCTCATGATTTCACTGCAGTCGACCAATCACGAGAAGGTCTTGGGTAACATGGAAACACTGGCGCACGCGTGGGAGTTGTAATGTTTCCCCAACGTGCAAGACTTTTTGCATGCGCGTGAATTAATATTAGACCTGTTATAACAGTATCAACATTGAGGAGAATGGCCGTGTCACTTCGCGGTACCCAGCAGCACAGCAAGATTGCTGACTATCTGCGCGGACTCATTCGCAGCAAGCAACTCGCCCCAGGTGACTTCCTGCCCAGTGAAGCCGAGCTCTGCGAGCAATTCTCCTCCTCCCGTGGGCCCGTCCGCCAAGCCGTTGCCGCCCTGCGCTCGGAGGGCCTCATTTCCTCCGGCCGCGGCCGGCGTTCCGTCGTGTTGGGCCGATTCACCTCCGAGTCTTTCGACTCGATTTTCTCCGTGACGCACTGGCTCCGCGAGCGCGGCTTCGAGCCCGGCGCGAAGACCCTGTGGCTCGCTCGCTGCCCCGCCCCGAAGAAGGTGGCCAACTTCCTGCAGGTGGACGAAGGTGCCCCGGTCGTCTTCGTGCACCGCGTGCGCAGCGCCAACGACTTTCCCATTTCCATCGAGCGCATGTATTTCCCGCTGGAGGTGGGCAGCCACATCCTCAACTTTGATGCGGACAACGGCTCCATTCACGATCACCTCAGCGCCAAAGGCGTCGAGTTCGACAATGTCAACCGCGAGCTCTCCATGGCGCAAGCCACGGAGGAGGATGCGCGTTCCCTCAACATCGACACGGGCACCCCGCTGTGGCGCCTGCACCTCGACATCTCCGATCACTCTGGCCACCCCGTCGAGTGCACCGAAATCCTGTACCTCAGTGACCGCCTCACGCTCGGCATGACCAGCGTGCGTGGCACTACCTCCCCGCTTGAAGTCAAGCTCTCGGAAGGATGAGAACCCGACTGACTCTGTTGGGGCTGCTGGGGGTGGCGTCGCTAAGCGCATGCTCTGCAGGCTCCACCGCGATTGTGGATGCTGATTCCACCGCGCTCACCTTAGCTACCACCACGCCCGCAACGTCCCTGGACTTCACCACCGTGGGTGGTGCAGCCATCCCTGCTGCACTCATGAGCAACGTCTACGAAACCCTCGTGCGTATCTCTCCGGAGGGTGACATCGTTCCGGGCCTAGCCACATCCTGGGAGGCCGAACCTACGCGCTACACCTTCCACTTGCGCGAGGCCTCCTTTTCCAATGGCGAGGCCTTTACTGCGCACACCGCCGCTTGGTCCATCAACGCGGTGAAGACGGAGTGGACCAACGGCATTAGTGCGCAGATGGACGTCGTCAAGCAGGCCACGGCTGTCGACGATCACACGCTCATCGTCGAGCTCTCCCGGCCATCGGCCGGCTGGCTATGGTCGATGGGCACCGCCATTGGTGCCATGCGCACCCCTACCGAAGCCGTGGGCACTGGCCCCTTCGCCGTGGCGGGGTTCTCCCCCGGTGAATACATCGCTCTCGAGGCCCGCAGCGACTACTGGGGAACGCCAGCCGCCGAGGACATCACCATCCGTTACTTCCCCGATTCCCTCACCGCGGTCAACGCGCTGCGCTCCGGAGGGGTCGACGCGGTGTGGGGCGTGCAAAACCCTGAGTTGCTCGACACCCTTGAGGACTCCATTCACACCGCCGTCGGGACCACCAACGGTGAGGTGCTGCTCTCTATGAACAACCAGGCTGCGCCCTTCGATGACCCCCGCGTGCGCCGCGCTGTGGCTTATGGCATTGACCGGCAGGCAGCCAATGACATCTTGTGGCAGGGCCGCGCCCGCGACACCGGTGGGGCGCCCGTACCACCGAGCGACCCGTGGTTTAGCGGCCAGGATTACTACCCCTTCGACCCTGCCCGTGCCCGCACGCTCATGGAGGACGCCGGGGCCGTGGGCACCCCCTTGACGCTGACGGTGCCGAGCCTGCCCTATGCCCAAACTCTCTCGGAATTTCTCTACTCCCAGCTCACTGACATCGGCTTCGACGTCCAGCTGGAAACCGCCGAGTTCCCCGCCGTGTGGCTGAGCCAAGTCATGGGGGCCAAGGACTATCAGATGTCCCTCGTCGCACACGTCGAACCCCGGGATATCCCCACCATCTTTGGCAACCCGGACTATTACATTGGTTATGATTCCGAGCGTGCCCGGACCCTGCTGCAGCAGGACGACATGAGCGGGGCCGTAGACCAGATTATGGCCGATATGCCCGCCCTAACCTTGATGAATATGCCCAACATTGTGCTCTACCGTGACGGCCTCACCGGCCTTCAGCCCAACCAGATTACAGATGCCATCGAATTGCGAGACGTGCGATGAGGTTCCTGCGTTTTATCGGCACGCTCTTCGCGGCCTCCGTCCTCATTTTCCTGCTCATGCGGGCTGTGCCCGGCAACCCGGCGCGCGTAGCCTTGGGCGTTAACGCCACCGACGAGGCCGTGGAGAAGCTTACCCACTCCATGGGCCTGGACCGCCCGCTCCTCGTGCAGTACCTGGAGTGGATGAAGGGCCTTTTCACGGGCAATTTTGGCATCTCGCTATCCTCCCAGCAGGACATCACCCCGCTCGTCCTCGACCGCGCACAGGTAACCCTGCTGCTCATCGGCCTGGCCATCGCCCTCGCTCTTTTGGGCGCCATCCCCATGGGCATCCTCCTCGCGCGATTCCGCCTCCCGGTGCTCAACGCGGCGACGCAGCTGGGCATCGCGGTGCCGAGTTTCTTAGTCGGCATCCTCCTCGTCGCGGTCTTTTCCGTACATCTGGGCTGGCTGCCGGCCAATGGCTGGCAGCTGCCGCGTGAGGGATTGAGCCATCTCGTTCTACCGGTGATTTCCCTGGCGTTGGTGCAGGGCGCGATGCTCACCCGCTACGTCCGCGCCACCCTCACGGAGGAGATGGACAAGGACTATATCCGCACCGCGCGCTCCCTGGGTGAGTCCCGCACTGGGGCGCTCATCCGCCACGGCCTGCGCAACGCGGCGCTGCCCGTCCTCACCGTGACGGGCGTGCAGCTGAGCACGCTCGTGGTGGGCGCGGTGGTCATCGAGAATGTTTTCGTCATCCCAGGTTTGGGCTCCATGCTTCTCGACGCCGTCTCCACCCGCGACCTCACCACAATCCAAACGCTCATCATGGTCTTTGTCACCTTCACCCTCACCGTCAACTTGCTCACGGACCTGGCCTACCGCGTCATCGATCCGCGCCTCAAGGAGGCCCGATGAAACCCGGTTATCTTCTCGTGGGGCTTACCGTCCTGCTGGCTCTTGTCTCGCTGGTGTGGACGCCCTATGACCCGAACCTCATCTCCCCCGACCGCCTGGCCGGCCCCAGCCTCGAGCACCTCATGGGTACCGACCGCTTTGGCCGCGATACCTTCTCCCGCATCCTCACGGGCGCGCAGGTCACGCTGCTCGTGGGTGTCGTAGCGGTGGCTATCGCCGCTCTCATCGGTGTGCCGTTGGGCATCATCGCGGGGATGCGCGGCGGCGGGGTCATCATGGCCGCGGCCGATCTCCTCCTAGCTTTCCCGGCGTTGCTGCTGGCCATCGTCGCCGGCGCGGTGTGGGGCTCGTCCACGCTCACGGCCACCATCGCCATTGGTATTGCGGGCATTCCCTCCTTCATCCGCGTCACGCGCTCCGGCACTCTGCAAATCATGACGCAGGATTACATCGCCGCGGCGCGCATCTCGAAGGTGCCTCCGGCACTCATCGCGTGGCGCCACGTGCTGCCCAACCTCGGCGGCATCATCGCCATCCAGGCTTCGGTGTACTTTGCGCTGGCCGTTCTCGCGGAGGCCGGCCTGTCCTACCTGGGCCTGGGCACCGCCCCTCCAACGGCCTCGTGGGGCCGCATGCTTCACGACGCCCAACCCCTCCTGGCCACCCACCCCCTCCAAGCTCTGTGGCCCGGGCTGGCCATCGCCGGCACCGTCCTCGGATTCAACCTTCTAGGAAGCCATGCTGACCGTCACTGATCTGCGCGTGGGCTCCGTCGGCCCCTTCACCTTCGAGATTGCCCCGGGCGAGCGCGTCGGGCTCGTCGGCGATTCCGGCAGCGGCAAGTCCCTCACCGCGCTCGCCATCATGGGCCTGCTGCCTGACCATCTCGAGGCCACCGGCTCCATCCGCTTCGAGGGCCAGGAGTTGCTCGGTATGCGCGACCGCGACCTGCGCCAGCTTCCCCTGGCTATGGTCTTCCAGGAACCCATGACTGCGCTCGATCCCCTTCAGAAGGTTCCGGGCTTCAACCGCTTCCCGCACCAGCTCTCTGGTGGGCAGCGCCAGCGCGCCCTCATTGAGATGGCCATGGCGCGCGGGCCCAAACTCCTCATTTGCGATGAGCCCACCACCGCCCTCGATCCGCGCACCCAGGAGGAGATCCTCTCCGACATCGCCTCCGTCACCGACAACCAGGACACCGCGCTGCTGTTCATCAGCCATGATCAGAAGGTGGTCGAGCGCCTCTGCGACCGCGTCGTCCACATCGGTGAGATGACCACGCCGGATCTCAGCTTGCCGCCCACCCCTACCCTGGGCGAGCCCGTCATTACCCTTGACCACGTCACTAAGACCTACCGCGGGGTCACCGCGCTGGATGATGTCTCCCTGACCGTCCGCGAGGGCGAACGCCTGGGCATCATCGGCGGCTCCGGCTCCGGCAAATCCACACTTCTCAAGCTGCTCACCGGCTTGATAAAGCCCACGTCCGGCACCGTCACCGTCTCGCGCCGCTTCCACATGGTCTTCCAAGACCCCAAGAGCTCGCTCAATCCGCGCATGCCCGTATGGAAAATCGTGGCCGAAGGCGGCGGCACCCGCGAGGAGGCCGAGCGCGTGCTCCGCGAAGTCGGCATCGACGGCGTCGAGCGCTATCCCCGTGATTTCTCCGGTGGTCAACGCCAGCGCATCTCACTCGCCCGCGCGGTGGTGGGCAAGCCCGAGATCCTGCTGGCCGATGAAGCCGTCTCCGCTCTCGACGCCACCTCCCGCGCGCAGGTCCTCGAGCTGATCCAGCGGGTGACTCGGGACATGACGTTGGTGTTTGTGTCACACGATATGGACGTCGTCAAGCACTTGTGTCCCACCGTGGCCGTGCTGCAGGACGGCAAGCTCGTGGATTCTGGCGAAACGAGTAAGGTGTTCTCACGTTATGGAACACCCTCTGCCGCAACGCCCTAGCGCCCTCCAGCTCTTCACCGCCTTCAACACCTCCGCGCGCCGCTGGCCCGGCGCCCTGCGCGCGGCCTTAGCCATCATCATTCCTGGCTTGGTGGCCATCCTCATCGGACACCCCGACGCCGTGCTCTTGGTCTCCGCCGGAGCGTTCTCCGTCATCTACGGTGAGGGGCACCCCTACCGCACGCGGCGCCGCATCATCCTCACTGCCGGTGCGCTGCTCACGCTCGCCGCCACGACGGGCTCCCTCATCGACGGGCTGGCCATGACCGCGGTGTTCACGGTGACGCTGGCGACGGTGGGCGCGTTCGTGCAGAACGCGCTGCGTCTGCCACCGCCCGGCACGTTCTTCATGGTGATGGTGGCGGGCGGTTCCACCATGCTGCGCGGGATTTCGCCATGGGAGGTCGCCGGGTGGAGCCTGGCGGGCGTGGCTGCCGGCTACGTGCTGGGCATGTTGCCGCGCTTCTGGGATCCGCACGGCCCGGAGACGCGCGCGGTCGCCGCACTGGAGAAAGCTGCCGCGGCCTTTGTGGACTCTTCCTCGGATTTCCTGGCCAAACACCACCAGGCACAATCTGCCCTGTCCACGGCGTGGCAAGCGCTTGCCGACGCCGGCGTCATCCGCGGTGGCCGCATTCGCCGCCCTGCCCAGGCCTCGCTGGTGCATCGCGCCCTCGCCGCGCAGCAACGCATCGTGGCCCACCACCAGCAGGTGGGCGGCAACTCAGACGACCTGTCGGATGCGCCTACCTATGTCGACCCCGACCGCACCACGATTCCGCACACCAAGCCCACGATGCGCTACCGCATGTACCGCGCGGCCGTGGGCAACTCGCATGCGGTGGTTACTGCGGAAAAGATTGCGCTGGGTGGTCTGGTGACCGCGTTTCTGGGTTTGGCGCTGGGGCTTCACCGCCCGGACTGGGGCGCGGTATCGGTGCTGCTGCTCTTACAGTGGGGTCCAGACCGCGTTCCGGGTACGATTCGCGGCCTGCAGCGCATGCTCGGCTCCGTGTTGGGCGTGTGCGTCTTCGCACTCATCGCTTCCTTCAGCCCGCACGGCTGGGGACTGTTGCTGGCGCTGGCATTCTGCCAGTTCTGCGCGGAGATTCTCGTGGTGAAAAACTATGCGCTGTGCGTGGTGTTCTCCACCCCACTGGCGCTGCTCATGGGCAATTCCTCGGGCCATCTGGCTCAGACGATTGGTCAGCGCATGGCGGAAATCGGGCTGTCCGTGGTGGTAGCCATGCTGGTACTGTGGTTGTGGAAGCCCAACGCGCAGATGCTCAACCACCACCGCTTGCAGACGCGCTGCTTCGAGGCCATGGCGGCCCTGCTCGGCGCGCTGCTTATCAAGACTCCGGAGGAAGCCTTGGCCCAGCGCCGCGACCTCCATTACGAGCTGCTCTCGGAGCGCCGCAGTATGCAGTCCCTGGCCACCAACCGCTCTGACATCGAACAGTTCTGGAAGCGCCACACGGCTCTACAAGCAGCTGGCTATTATCTGTTGGACTTCTGCGTGGTCAACCCGCTCTCGCAGCCGAGCCGCGCGGAGCTGGATGAACTCATCGAGCACATCACCGCAGCGGAAACTCATCGATGACCTCATAACGCGGCCCGCCCCCGCGTCCTTCCCCAAGAAAGGACTGCACCAAGCTGATGGTGCTGACCTCGAATTCCGGTCCGCGGTAGACACTCAGCGCGTGGACAGCATCCGGGATAAGCCAGGGGTCGCGCGTACGACGCCCCGCGCGGGCTAGCGTGAGATGCGGACGGGATGGTTCCAGCATGAGGTGCGTGATGTGGCCGTGCACTCCAGCCCACAGCACGTTTTTGTCAAAGGACCCCGCCCCGCTCAGACTCAGTGTCACGGGCGCTCCTTCAATTCCGCGGAGCATCTCGCGGACCTCGGCGGCATCATTGGGCTGATCCCCGAAGAAATCCAGCGTGATGTGCCAATTATCTGGATCGACCCACCGCAGCCCATTATCCTTCAGAGGGCGTACCGCCCGCACCAGATGCTCCCGCGCTTCCTCCGAGGGGAAAAAGGCGCTGAAAAGGCGGATCATCTCACCGTCAACAGGAGTTTTGGATCCAACACGTGCTCTTCCACGCGCTCAAAGACGGCAAAGGCCTCCTCTAGCTCGCGGACATTCTCATCAAAATTAGGCAGCGGCATGGCATTCCAATCGACGCAGAAATAAGTGCCCCTATCCTAACTCACAGCGCTGTCATTTCGCTCATCTGAGACAATGGTGGCCGTGAACTCTCAAAAAGCCACCGGCCCTGCGGTCGGTCTCTATCCCCATAACATGCACCCAGGCTTGGTTCCCGGCATCAGCGTCGAGGACCAACGCAACACCTTCGGGCTCGACAAAGTCACCTTCTTCACCACCGCAGCCCTCATCGTAAGCTTCATCATCTGGGGCATTAGCTCCCCAGAGTCCGTTTCTACGGCATCCTCAACCGCGTTCTCATGGGCCATCACCAACGCCGGATGGCTGCTCAACGTCACCATGATGATGGCGGTGGTCACCATGGCCTACATCGGCTTCTCCCGCCTTGGCCGCATCAAGCTCGGGACTGATGACGAAGAACCCGAATTCGGCTGGTTCAGCTGGGTGGCCATGATGTTCGGCGCGGGCATTGGAGTCGGCATCTTCTTCTACGGCCCCTCCGAGCCGCTAGCGCACTACCTCACCCCACCGCCACATACTGTTGATGGCAACACCGTCGAAGCCCTCCACCAATCCATGGCGCAGGTCCACTACCACTGGGGGCTATCCCCGTGGGCGGCGTACGCGCTCGTCGGCGGTGCCATCGCGTATTCCTCCTACCGCCGCGGCCGCGTGCCGCTGGTCTCCTCCATTTTCAAGCCCCTGTTCGGCTCCCGCGATACCGACGGCCCGCTGGGCAAGCTCATCGACATCCTCGCGCTCGTGGCCACG
Organism: Corynebacterium sp. BF-R-2; assembly: GCF_024586525.1. Taxonomy (NCBI): domain Bacteria; kingdom Bacillati; phylum Actinomycetota; class Actinomycetes; order Mycobacteriales; family Corynebacteriaceae; genus Corynebacterium; species Corynebacterium sp. BF-R-2. Next base: position 61,541 of record NZ_JAMFTP010000016.1, read on the forward strand.
CTCTTCGGCACCGCGGCTACGCTCGGCGTCTCCGCCATCCAGATTGGCCAGGGTGTCTCCATCATCCGGGGCGCCGGGCCGCTGACCAACACCGCGCTCATCGTCATCATCGCCGTGCTTGGCTGCGGTTTTCTGATTTCGGCAGTCTCCGGTGTTTCCCGCGGCGTGCGCTACCTGTCCAACTTCAACATCACGCTCACACTTGGACTGGTGCTCTTCGTCTTCCTCGTCGGCCCCACCCTCTTGCTGCTCAACCTCATCCCATCCGGCATCGTCACCTACCTGGACCAGCTGCTGCCCATGATGGCCAAGGGGCTGTCCTGGGGCGATGAGACGGTTCAGTTCCAGTCCTACTGGACCGCCTTCTACTGGGCGTGGTGGATTGCCTGGACACCGTTCGTGGGCATGTTCGTAGCCCGCATTTCGCGCGGCCGCACGCTGCGCGAATTCACCGCCGTGACGGTCCTGGCCCCCACCACCATCCTGATCCTGGCCTTCACGATCTTCGGCGGCACGGCCATTGACTTCCACCGCGACAACCTGCAGGGCTTCGACGGCTCCGCCTCCGGCGAGCAGGTATTGTTCGACATGTTTGCCAACCTGCCGCTGCACCAGGTAACCCCCTTCATCCTGCTGGTGGTGCTGGCGGTCTTCTTCATCACCTCGGCCGATTCCGCCTCGGTCATCATGGGCACCATGTCTTCCAAAGGCGACCCAGCGCCCAACAAGATCATCGTCATCTTTTGGGGCCTGTGCATGATGGGAATCGCCGTCGTCATGCTGCTCACCGGCGGCGAAGACGTGCTCACCGGGCTTCAAAACCTCACCATCCTCTCCGCGCTCCCCTTCTGCATTGTGCTACTCGTCATGATGGTTGCCTTCATCACTGACCTACGCTCCGACCCGATGTTCATCCGCCGAAAGTACGCCCAGACCGCGGTGGAGAACGCGGTTCTGAGGGGCATCGAGGAGCACGGCGATGACTTCGAGCTATCCATCGAGCGCGCCGACGACGGCCGGGGTGCCGGATCTGATTTCGATTCCTCCGCGCACCGTTACACCGACTGGTACCAACGCACGGACGAAGAAGGCGAGAATGTAGACTACGACTTTAGGACCGATACCTGGTCCGATGGCTACGACCCGGACTCTGAGCAGAAGGAGAAGTAGGTGGGCATCCCTGACGATGTCGTCCTCGACGGCTACACGCTTATCGAACAGCACGAAGTGGACCACGAGTTCCTTATCAATGGCTCGCCGCTCGCCGTGGATACGCCTCTACTTTTCGCACTCACGATTGTTGGTGTTCTCCTCGTGGCAGCCAGCTTCTTCCTGCGCAGGCCGGTCCGCATCATCGCCGGGCTCCTGGGCGCGATCCTGACGCTGACCAAGCTGTGGTGGATGCCCATCGCACTGACCCAACAGTTCAACGACAGCCAGGTCTTTGGCTACACGCTGAAGTACTACCCCCAGTACTGGCCGGCGGCCTCCATCATCGTGGTGGTCATCGCTATCATCGGCATCATTTCCGCCTTCCTCCGCCGACGCTAGCGCGATTCCAGCACCGCAATCGCGATGTGCACGCGGTTAGTGCCGCCGAGCTTGTCCAGGATGTGCTTGATGTGGGTCTTCACCGTGGTCACGGAGACGTAGAGCTGATCCGCGATCTCCTGGTTATCCAACCCTTGGGCCACCAGCTGCGCCACCTCGTTTTCGCGCTGACTTAGGCTTTCCAGCGGGCGGGGCTCAAGCACCTCCACCTCTGCCGGCTCCGGCTCAGGGCGTTTGAGCGCCAGAAGGTTTTTCAGCGCCTGCGGGCTCAGCAGCTGCTGCCCCGTGGCCGCAGCCCGCACCGCGGAGACCAAGCCCTCCGGCTCGATGGTCTTGAGCAAGAAACCCATAGCGCCGGCATGCAGCGCATCCACGATGAACTCATCCGTATCAAAAGCGGTCAGCATGACCACCGGAATATCCGGGGCGCTCGCGCGCAGCTGCCCGGCCGCTTCAATGCCATCCATGACGGGCATGCGGATATCCATGAGGACGACATCGGGCCGCAAATCCGTCACGCGCGCCACGCCGTCGCGGCCATTGCTGGCCTCGGCCAGCACCTCGATGTCCGAAGCACCTTCCAGGATGAAACGGATACCGCGCCGCAGCGCCTGCTCATCATCGACCAACACCACTGAAATCATTGTGCGCTGCCTTCCTTAGGTAGTTCGAGGACCCAGGTGAAGATGGAGGCGTCGTCAAGCACGGTAAACGTACCTCCCGCCAACCGGGCGCGCTCCTCCAAACCCAGCAGGCCGTTCCTGCCACCGGACTCCGGTTGGTGCGCCACTTTCTTGTTCTGCATCCTCACCCGCACCTTGTCCTCCTTACTCTCCACACTGAGCGTCACCTTCTGGCCCGGTGCGTACTTGCGCGCGTTCGTCAGCCCCTCCTGCACGGCGCGACCCAGAGTGTGAGCCGCCATCGTGCTCAGCTTATCGACGTCTCCCTTCTCATACCGCACCTTCGTCCCCGCCGCGCGTGCGCGCTCAATGTGTTCCTCGATGCTCGCGCGCGGATCCACCCGGTCATCCACGCGCAGGGCCTTGATGACCCCGCGCAGGTCCTCCACGGCGGACTTCGCTTCGGATTGGATGGTGTCGGCTGCCTCGGCGACGCGCTCTGGGTCGGCGTCCTTGCGATAGCTCAAGCCACCCGCGTAGACGGAGATGAGGCTAAGCCTGTGCGAGAGGGAATCGTGGATATCGCGGGCAATGCGGTTGCGCTCTTCCAGGCGGGCGCGCTCCTCGCGCGAGCGCAGCTGGTCCTCATTGAGCTCCGCCAAGCTCACCAGCGTGACCTCGCGTTGGCGGCGCTGGGCGCGCACCGACCCCGTAATCCAGGCGACGACGAGCACGATGATTCCGAAGAACCCGTAGCCGAAAACCGACAGGTAGCTCAAGTGCAGGTAGGGCACCGCCATGACGGTCGCATACGAGACCACCAGCACCACCGTGCCCGCCAGGGACAACCGCAGTCGGCCGCGCGAGATGAGAGAAATCAACACCACCAGCACTGACAGCGACAGTGGGCGAAACCCGCCGAGCGCTAAGACGAGCAGAGCCGCACTCAGCGCCACCGGGTGGCCGGGGTACTCCTCGTGGATGTTGCGCTCCCGGCGCGAGTGGTGCAGGGCGAAGGGCAGCAAAATCCACGTGACAACGGCACAGACAATCATGAAGGAGGTGATGTAAATTTCCCGGTCGGTCACCTCAAAGCTTTCGATCTGAAGGATCCACGTGGCCATATCCGCCAGCACGCAGAGCAGAATGAGCAGTACTGTAAGCCACAGTGGTCTCGTCTTTCTCGTCATGGTTGACAGGATAGCTCTCCCCCAGGGTATGGAAATCCTCCCTGCGGAGGATACCGGCACCCCGGGCGCGGTTCATAACCTAAGCCTCATGAGAAAAACACGACTCTTGTACTATCTGCTCACCGCCGCTGGGCTGGTGTTCGCCGTTTATCATTTCTCCCAAGGTGCTTTCGTCACTACAAGTGCGCTCGCCGCAGTGTTGTACGCGGCCGTGGCAATTGGTCTCACGCTGCTGATTCTGCGCAAGCACCCAGGCATTGCACACGGTGTGGTGTGGGGCATCGCGGTCACGGGAGTCGCGGCTCAGCTCAACGAGAGCATGAATCACCTCCTCATCCGCGTGGTCCCAGACTGGCTGGTCGGCGCTGGAATCGCCCCACTCCCCGAGGAGGTCCTCAAATTCCTCGGCGTCATCTTCATTTGCACCTGCGTCATCCGGCCCCGCCACTGGGCGGACTACGTTTTCGTCGGTGTGGCCGTGGGGATGGGTTTTAGCGTGAGCGAGAACGCCGTCTACTACGTCAACATGACGCTGGAGAACCTGGACTCCGATGTCAAGGGAACGCTGCTGGCGGTACTTGTCCGATTCATCGCGAATCCGCTCATGCATTCTTTCTTCACGGGAATCGCAGCATACGGGCTCTCCCGCAGGCAACCGGTGCGGTGGTTGCTTGCCGCCATGGCGGTGCACTTCACAGCCAACTTTGGCTCGTCTGTCACTGTCGCGTTGGACGACGCCCTCTGGCCCATCTTCCCCACCTTCCTCATCCTTATCTCCCTGTGGGCAGCAACGATTGTCAGCATGGTCAAACTCCGGAAAATCCTCCCTGCGGAGGATGCCGTCACGAAACCACAGCTCGTAGGGTCACAAGCATGAAAAACACACTGATTTACTCCTGCCTCGGCGTTCTCGCCGCAGTACCGCTTGCCGACGCCCTCCTCCCCGACCCCACTCCCGAGACCACCGCCGTGCGCGGTATCCCGGGGCTTGAATGCCCGGAGGACCCGTACTCCTCCTCGCAGACGTGGAACTGTGAGGGCGCGACCATCATTGCCGAAGAAGGCAGCTCCTCGCACCCGGTAGAGACGTACCTGCCGCGTCAGCACCGCTCCTTCAACGGGACCAGCGCGCTCACCGACGCCCCCATCACCACCCAAGCACCGGATCTCTACCGCGTGGCCGACGAGAACGGGATCACGCTGGCCCACCCCGACGACAACACCATTTCCTTCCTCCACATCTACGGACCGAAGGAACGTGACTTCGCCGACCGGGTACAGGAAGACGCATGAAATACCTGTATTACCTGCTCACCCTCGGCGCGCTGGGCACGACCGTCCTCCACTACACGCGGGAGCCCTTCCTCCCGGCGAGTGTGCTGACTGCTGTGATCTTCGGCGCCGTCGTCGTCTCGCTCACGTTGTTCCTTCTGCGCCGCCGCCCGGGGATTGCGCACGGCGTGGTGTGGGGCTTCGCGGTCTCCGGGCTAGCGGTGGAGATCAATACGAACATGACCCACCTCCTTGCCCGCTCGGGCCTGGATTGGCTCGGCGCTGCGGGCTATGCGCCGCTCAACGAAGAAGTGCTGAAGTTCCTCGGCGTGGTGCTCATCTGCACCTGCGTCATCCGGCCACGCAGTTGGCGCGACTACGTGTTCGTGGGCGTGGCCGTGGGTATCGGCTTCGCTGCGGGCGAAAATGCTACCGCCTTCGCGCGCATGACGGTGGATAACCTCGATTCGGATACCGCCGGCGCGATCTCGGCGGTGGCCATCCGCCTGATGTCCAACCCGCTCTCCCACGCGCTGTTCACCGGTCTTAGCGCTTACGGTCTGTCCCAGAAACAGCCGGTGCGCTGGCTTATTATCGCCATCGCGGTGCACACCACGAAGAACCTGTTCCCATCGCTAAGCTCCACATTCGACGACGCCATCTGGCCCCTCCTCGCCGGCCTTCTCGTCGTCGTAGCCCTGTGGGTAGCCACCATCTGGGGCATTATTGCGCTGCGGAAGAAGGCGGCTGCGAATCCGACCCTGTCCCCTGCACCGGCGCGCGCATAGCCTTCGTCGCCGGCGAGGGATGCGCGTCCTCTGCGGCGAGGCGCTCGAAGGCCACCGCCGCCAGAGCCGCCGCCTGGTCCCCCAGAACGGAGTCATCGAATCGCGCCAGCGGCGAGTGGTTCCACTCGCGCATGTGCTCCGGGGTTTCAGGGTTGGCTGTACCCAACCACATGAACGTGCCCGGCACCTGGGCGAGCACTGCGCCGAAATCTTCCGAGGCCATCATCGGCGTCTGCATCGGCACCACGTTTTCGGCGCCAAACATGCCCGACCACAGCGATGCTGCGAACTGGTCCTCGCGCGGTGACGTCTTCGTGGCGGAATACAGAACCTCGAAATCCACCTTGGCTGTGCAACGGTGCGAGGCCGCCACGGAGCTCGACACTTCGATGATCATCTGGCGGACGGCTTCGATGTGTTCGTCGCGAAGCACGCGTACCGTCGCCCCCAGCTCGGCCTTGTCGGGGATGATATTGACCGCGCCGTCGCCCGCACGCAGGTTCGTCACGGTGATGACGATGGGTTCGTTGGCGTCGAAGCGGCGCGTCAAAGCCACCTGCAGCGCCATCTGGATTTCCGCCAGCGCGGCGACTGGGTCCACCGCGTCGTGCGGGCGCGAGCCGTGTCCGCCTTTGCCGTAGACCGTGATCCACAGGTTGGACGACGACGCCATCATCGGGCCCGGGATGTGGTGGAACGTGCCCCTATCCTGCGGCCCGACGTGCAGGCCGTAGGCGGCGATGGGGCGGCGGCCTGCGGCATCAAGCACGCCTTCCTCAATCATTGGCTGCGCACCACCCGGGCCCTCCTCACCCGGCTGGAACATAAAGGTGACATCACCCATCAGCTCTTCGCGGTGGCGGCACAGCATCTTCGCCGCGCCAATAAGTCCCGCCGTGTGCAGGTCGTGGCCACAGGCGTGCATGTTGTTGTTCGTGGAGGCGAACGGGCTACCCGTCTGCTCGCGCAGCGGCAGGGCGTCCATGTCCGCGCGCAGCAGCACCGACACCGGGCGCTCGCCGCGCTTGCCGCCGCGCAGAACCGCCACGACGGAACTCAAATCATGGCCGCGGTGAATCTCCAACGGCAGGCCTTCGAGGGCTTTAAGCACCTGCTTCTGCGTGCGCGGCAAGTGCAAGCCAATTTCGGGGTTCTGGTGCATATCGCGCCGGAACTCTTGCAGCTGCGGGAGCAGTTCCCGGCCTTCCTCCAGGAACACCTCGCTGGCAAGCCGGTCTCCCAACTTGGCCGAAACCATGGGAAGCGGGGGCAGTTGCTGGCGGTGGCGCGGTGCCATCTTCATGGTGTCATCCTTTCGCAGAGTGGTTTCCCCGAGCTTACCGGCGGCTGTATTAATGTACTAGGCCATGAAGGTCCTTTCCGCGCTGGTGGCCAGCTCCCTGATGTTCACGCCCGGCTCCTCCTACCAATTATCAAGCCGTGACGAGGCTTCCTCGCAGTGGGCCGTCGACACCATGTTCAACGCCATCGACGCGATGGGGACCTCCTCTCACCTGCTCACAGACACATGGTCCACGGAGCAGGAGGAGTACCCGTACCCAATTAAAGAAATCAACGAGGTCTCCTTGCTGGAGCGGCGTGCCACCGACGAACCTGGTCGTGAGAAGTGGATCGTCTCCTCGCCGTCGATGGGGCGTGACATTCCTGTCGACGTCGTCGTGGGCAATGGTGGGCCCGTGGTGTACTTTCTCGAGGGCGTAGATTCCCCGAAGACCTCGAACTGGATCACCAAGGGGCATGTGAAGCGCGTCTTCGGCGAATCCGACGCCAGCATCGTCATCCCCTCGCAGGGAGCCGGATCCATGTGGACGGATTGGAACGAGGATGACCCGAAGTTGGGGCGCCACAAGTGGGAAACGTTCCTCATCACCGAACTCGCTCCGCTAGTGGAGGCGGAGCTGAACCACAACGGCAAGCGCGGGCTCATTGGGTTGTCCATGGGAGCATCGGGCGCGGTGATGATGGCGAACAACAACCCGGGTTTCTTCCATGGCGTGGCGGGCATTTCCGGCTGCTATTCCACCACCAGCCAGGTGGGTCAGGGAACGGTGGATTTGACGGTGCGCACCAAGGGCGGCGACCCAACGAACATGTGGGGCCCGCGCGGTTCGAAGGATTGGCTACGCAACGACGTCATGTCCCATCCGGAGGGCCTGCGCGGCACGGCGCTTTATCTTTCTGCTGCGTCGGGCGCGTGGACGGACGAGGAACTGGCGGCCTATCCCGGGAAATCCGTCAACGACCGCATCGGCGGCACCCTTTTGGAAGCCGGGTCGCGTCGCTGTACGGAGGAGTTTTCCGCCGCGCTTTCCGACGCCTCCATCCCCCACACCACCAACTACCTCACCGAGGGCACCCACGACTGGGTGATGTTTGGCAAGCAATTGCAGCCGGCGTGGGATGCGATTAAACCGGCTCTCTACTAACACCGACGGCATGTCCCGATTCCGCAGCATTTTTGTCCCCGCCGCCATTCTTGTGGGAGGGATTATCCTCCTCGCAGTGTTCTACGTCGGCTTAAGCCGCCATTTCAACGCGCAGGAGCTCCACGCGCTTATCGACGGCGCCAATGCCAACGGCCAGGACTATCTCCACAACGAGCTGACCTGGAGCTATTCCTTTAACGCCGAGTAATACAGCGTTCCGGTTGCGGGGTCGTTAGACCTGTTTTAGGCTTCCGGGTCATGGGGGTATTAGAAACCTACTTCCACTACCGCAATTCGGGGATTGCGCTCGTGGAGAATGCATCCAGCTCACCCGATGAGCTCCGCGCGCTCGGCGCCGACGCGTCTGATGCCGCAGAATTGGCGCACCTGCACCGCACCTACTTCGGCCCCACCCGCTTCACTGGCAAACAACGCAAAGCCCGTGCAGCCGCCCAAACCCAGAAACACAGCCTAGCCACGCTCAACCTCATCGAGTCCTACACCACACGCGTGAAAAAAGACCTCGACGCCTGGAACCTCCGCATCAAACTCGCGTCCACACCCGCCCACAAAATCCGCGACATCGCGGTCAAAAGACTCAAAGAACTCAGAGCCAAACGCACACCCAAACCCGGGGTGCGGTTTACCTACCGGGCCACCGGACCAAACTCCATGACGATCACCGATGACGCCTCCGTCATTGCTGATATCCGCGGCACCCTCGAATCCGTCAACAAACACAACCTGCTTGAAGCCGCACGCACCGTCATCGTCACCGGCGGTGTGGGCACTAAACCCGCCATCCACGCCCAAGTCGTAGTCACCCTCGACGAATTCGACCGCATCATCAACGGCGACGGCGACGAAATTGAGTTACAGCTAACCAACGGTGCACGCATGACCGGGGCAGAATTCCTGTCCTATCAATTCGCCTCCATCGGGTATGCCACCATCGTCCACCCCGTGGAAGGGCCCATTAACTCCTACCGCGCAGAACGCAGTGCCAGCTGGAAACAACGCCTCACCCTAGCAGCTGAAACCCAAACCTGCTCCAGACCCGGCTGTAACAAACCAGCTGATTACTGCCAGGTTCACCACATCATCCCCTGGCAAGCCGGCGGCTACACCAACATCAAGAATCTGACCTTCCTGTGCGCCTACCACAACGGCATTAACGATGATGACCCATCACGGCCCACCGGACGAGGCTACGTCTTCAGACTCAACACCGGCATCGGCTACATCCCACCCTGGGGCGCACCGATTACCGCCACACCCGAATACCAACAAGCCGTTGCAAGACTCAACGCCGAACAGCAAGCAGAACCACCACCAGCACAAACCCCAGCCGCACCACCAGAACAGCCACCACCCGACAGCAGCTAACACCCCAGCCACCAAACAGAAAGGACACCACCAACGACCAGTACACGCCGAAACCCGCCAACCAAAGCCAGGTGCGCGGGCATATCGGCGATCCCACACAACGATTCACGCGCTGCCCACCGGGCTTAAGGGACCTTAAAGAGCGAAACCCGCCAACCAGAAGGAGGTTGACGGGAAATTCGGCGCGCGTGGGATAAGTGCCGAGCAGCGAGCGAAGACAACCACCTCGTCGCGCACGCCCGCGCCAATCTGGCTTGCGCAGTGTGAAGCGCACAGTGCTAATGAAATGGGGGTCCGCTAATGGAATGGGTGTTCTCGGTACAGGGCTATGTGTGAATCATGCTCCGGAAGTCCCGGTTTCGGACCCCAAGAATTCAAGCCCCAATGGCACACAACGCACGGACTAGGTTAGGCGGTGAGAAGTGCGCGTCCGAAGAAATCCGACTCATCGCGCACACCTGGCAACGCATAGAAATAGCCACCGCCATAAGGACGGATGTAGTCCGCGAGCGGCTCGCCCTCAAGGCGCTTTTGCACGGTGATGAACTGGCGATCCAGATCCTGTTGGAAGCAGATAAACACCAAACCTACATCGAGGGTGCCATTATCGCGCACGCCGTTGTCGTAGTTATACGCGCGGCGCAGCATAAGCTGATCCGCGGTCTCCGGAGTGCGCGGGTTAGCCAAACGGATATGGGCATCGGTAGGAATGACGTCTCCGTGATCGTCCAGGTAGCTTGGTTCCGCCCATTCATCGCCGCCCGAGAGCGGCCCGCCAGTGGCACGGTCACGCCCGAAAATCTGCTCCTGTTCCGCAATGGAAATACGATCCCAGAACTCAGTGTACATCGCAATAAGGCGCACCACCATGTAGCTTCCTCCCGCGGCCCACGCGGGCTCATCGGTACCAGCCCACACTAGGGTGTCGTTCTCCTCTTCTTTCGGGTTCACTATTCCATCCTTGAAACCCAAATGGTTACGTTGCGTGCCGGACGGGCGGGGCTCGTTCATGTATCCAGACTGGCGCCAGCGCACCGCGACGTCGCCGCGTGTGTGGCGCAAGATATCGCGCAGCGCGTGCAGAACGGTGTCGTGCTGGTCGGCGCAAATCTGGATGGCGAGGTCACCATGACAGAGATTTTCTTGAAGCGAGTCGTCGGCAAAAGCTTCCATCGTGGATAGGTGCGCAGGTTTGTGCGAGCTGAGGCCGAAACGGTCATCAAAAAGAGACTCGCCCACCGCCACGGTAATGGACAGGTTGTCCGTAGGCAGGTCAGTTCCCAGCTCGCCGGAATCATTCGCCGGGTAAGCAATACCATCGGGCGGGGTCTGGCCGCCAGTAGTGAGGAAGCGAGCGCGATCCGTTATGGTGCGCAGAAGGGTCTCCAAACGCGACACATCTGCGAATTGGATATCAAGAGCAATAACCTCACAAAACTTCTGTGGCGCCGTCACAATGCCCTCTTGGTGCTCGCCGTGAAAGGCGGCAACTTCCTCAAGGTCCTTACTCCTACCATTGTCCGGATTCGTCATCGGCTTGGAAGAACCGAAGAAGCTCGATTGCGCATTCGCCGTTGGTACGGTGACCGCCGCGGTACTCGCGGCGAGTCCCGAAAGAAAAGAGCGACGAGAGAAGTGAAACGGGCAGGTCATTAATCCATCCTTCGGACAACAGTCATGGTAGCTACCGGAGCGAGCAACTCGTTGGCGCTCGCAACCGCAGCTTGCAGGCGCAAACGATCCTTCTGGGACCACTCAGCAAAGGCAACGTCATACTTCGCATCGAATTCAGCGGCCAAAGCATCAAGTTTTTCAAGTTGGGCGTAAATCGGCGCCGTATCTAGCCCGCGGCCTTCCACCAGCTCACGTACTGGGTCGAGCATGAAACGAGTGGAGAGGACATTGGCGCGCAATGCCACTGGTAGCGCATGGGCGCCGTAATCACGCTCGCCGCGCATATCGAATCGCTCAAATTCTTCCATCACCTCGTGGGTGCGCAGGCCATAATCGGGAGCTGGCACTGTGAAATGCGTCTTTTCAAGGGTCTCAACTTTGGCGTGAACGGCGGCCACAAGGGCGTCGGCAAGCGTAGGCGTGAGGTCGGCGTCGGAGAAGAGCTGCTTTTCGACGCCCCCATACTCAACATCCTCTCCCGGCCACAGACCCGAATAGTTGTCAAAGGTGCGAAAGAACTCGTAGAACTCGAGATAGGCGGCCTGTGCATCGGTACGATTACCGGAATGCACAGCCTTACCCAAGGCATCAGCTTTGCTAGCAAGTTCGGGAAGGCGCTTCTTTTGTTGCGTTGCCTGTTCAATGGCGACCGCGGAAATCTCGCGATCCGTAATAGGCACCATCTTCAGAGCGTTCGTAAAGGTGGAGCCAGACACTGTGAAGTTATTCGACTTAATGGCGGAGTCGTTATGGAACACGCACGTCAGGTGGTACGTACCGTTCTGAAGCTTGGGGGTCCAGGCGCGCTGAGCAGGGCTGCCAACGCGCTCGAGGACCTGGTAGGCGTTACCCGCATCATCTGCAACGTAGACGGTGAGGGCAAGGCCGGTGGTGTTGAAGACCTTCCACTCCGCCTGTCCCTGAACGTCGTCCGGAGTCGGACAGTGGTACACGTCGCGCACATTGAGCTGCGGCTCCGATTTCTCAGCAGACACCTTAGGGGGCGCATCGGAACGCGAAGAGCTGAGCCCGAAGGAGCTTTGAGCATCGGCGGTGGGGGTGGCGATGAGCATGACGGCAAGCGCCGCAGTGGTGATATGGAAGGTCTTCATGGGTTTGTCAGATTAGAACGGCAGCTTGATACCGAGATTGTCTAGGTCCAGGCCGGGGTGACCGTTCATGAACCAACCAACGACACCGGCGGCAGCAGCGGCAAGCACGGCGAGGATGGCGAAGACGCCACCCTTGGAAGACTCGGAAGACTTGTCCTTCTTATCTTCGTCCTTCTTATCATCGGAAGGCTTGGTCTCAGAAGGCTTGGTCTCGGAAGGCTTGGTCTCGGAAGGCTTGGTCTCAGACTGCAGCTTGGTGATTTCCGGAACGCCGTTTTCGGTCACCTTCGGATCATTCATGCCCTCGACGACCGGCTTGAGGTTGGTGCCAGCGCGAGGGGTGACATCGACGTGTTCGATCGAGGCATAGTCCTTTGCCACCGTGCCGTCGGTCTCGTTGAGGAAAAGCTTTGGAGCTTTCTCACCGTTGAAGTCAAACATGTTGTTCAGCTCGCCGGCGCGTTCATCGAAGGCAATGCCACCCAAGCGGCCAAGTCCGAAGTTGTCCTGGATGAACTTGGTGACGGAGGTCTGCTCGGTGTAGGTCGAATCAACGAAGTTGGTCTTGGCGTACGGGGAAACCACGATAAGCGGCTGGCGGGTACCCGGACCGCACTGACCATGCTTGTCACCGGCAACGCCGACCTTAGCAGCAGCCGCAGTGCAAATCTCGGAGTCTTGGTGTGGGTCATTGGAGCCGTTGAGGATCTCCGGTGCCTGGTGGTCGTACCAACCATCGGAATCATCGTAGGCAATAATCACGGCGGTGGAGTCCCACTCCGGGGAGTTCTGCAGCTCGTTGATGTAGTGGGTAATAAAAGCCTGTTCATCGAGCGGGTTGGAGTAGCTTGCGTGACCATCCTGGAAGTTCGACGCCTTAAGGAAGGACACAGCCGGCAGGTTGCCCTGCTTGAGGGCGGTGTCGAAATCCTTTAGATCGTACTGGTGGTTAGCCCGGTCCGTCTTACCGATCATGTCATCGCTCGACGGCGCGAGGTGGTGGGGATTCGCCGTCGATGCATAGTACTGGAACGGCTGGTGGTGCGGGTTGTAGTCCGTCTGAGGATTACCGGTCAGCGTGGTGTGAGACGAGCCGCAGCGAGCACGGGAGGTATCGGTGGCCTCTTCAGTAGGACGGAAACCACCCTGGAACCAGCCCCACGTGACGTCCTTTTCGTTGAGCTGGTCGCCGATGTTCTTGGAGTGCATCGCGGTGACTTGGTTGGTGCCAGCGGAGGAACTGTTGGAGCAGTCGTCGTACAGCGGATCTGGGTCTCCCACCACGGTGGCGGTCTTTCCGTCTTCCGAAACACCGGCCAAAGCGTGGTTCTCGCCATCTTTGATGGTCTGCTGCTCACCCGTGGCCGGGTCATGCATCGTGGCACCAGCAACGGTTCCTGCAATAAGGTTCAGCGCGCCCGGCGTAGATGGACCGAAAATAGTGGAGAACGAATTATCGTTCATGGCGAAGTTCTGCGCATAGTTCCACATGCCGGTAACGGTGTTGCCATCGTAGTAGCCCATGGTCAGGCCGGTGGTGCCGTAGGACTGCGGGTCATACTTGTCATTGTCTACAGACACAGTCTCAGGGAACTTGTCCATCTTTCCGCCGTTGTAGGCCTTCTGCTCATCGGCGTAGTGGTGGTTCTGGTCCGCAGTCACAGCCTGCTCCGGGGTGAGACGGAAAGGCTTAGTAGAGTTCGGGTTCTTATCTCCGAGCAGGTCATTGTTCTCCAAGTTGTTGACCTTCGGGGTGCCTTCCTTGGCCTTAAATTTCGGGGCATCCTTTTCACTACCCTGCAGCTTCTCGCCGTCTTTATTGAGGGCATTCGGGTACGTTGCGAAGTAGTGATCGAAGGAAATATTCTCCGAGTAAATGACCACGACGTGCTCGATGGGGGTCGCAGGGGCAGCTAGGGCCGGGACGGCGGACGTGGTTGCAGCAACTGCGGCGCACAGGGCCACAGCACGAGAGCGAAGTTTCATGGAAGATTCCAACCTTAGATGAGACTCTTAGGAACAATGAGGTTGAAAGTGGCTGTGGCTCGCCAGATGAGTCATCGGTCGCTTTCACAGCGGATTTAACGCCTACTGTGACGTTGCCGCAACAAAAGAAAAAGGGCATTCCTCGGAAAGAGAATGCCCTGAAAGCGCTGTCTAGACCACCAATTTACCGTTCAGCGGACATGACAGCAGTTCATGTACAATTCATAGTAAATTTTCCTAATCGCCATCCGTGGACAGCGCCGCGACGAAAGCCTCCTGCGGCACCGAGACAGAGCCCAAGGACTTCATGCGCTTCTTACCGGCCTTCTGCTTCTCCAGCAGCTTGCGCTTACGCGAAATATCGCCGCCGTAACACTTGGCCAGCACGTCCTTGCGCATCGCGCGGATGTTCTCACGCGCGATAGTCTTCGAGCCAATGGCCGCCTGGATGGGTACCTCGAACTGCTGGCGTGGGATGCCATTAAACCGGCTCTCTACTAGTGTCGACTACATGTCCCAATTCCGCAGCGCTTTCGTACCTGCCGCCATCCTCGTGGCAGGGCTTGTCATCCTCGCAGTGCTCTACGTAGGCTTAAGCCGCCATTACAACGAGCAGGAGCTGCAGGCGCTTATCGACGGCGCCAATGCCAACGGCCAAGACTATAGCGTCATCATCCACAACGAGCTGACCTGGAGCTATTCTTTTAACGCCGAGTAATACAGCGTTCCGGTTGCGGGGTTGGTGAACCTGTTTTAGTCTCTGTCGCCATGGGGTATTAGAAACCTACTTCCACTACCGCAATTCGGGGATTGCGCTGGCAGAACAAGCACCCAGCAAGCCAGAGGACTTGCACGCTAATAGCTCTGGAGAGTCCGCAAACTGTGCTTTTTAAACTCCATCGAGTGTACCGGAGTGCACTTCGAGAACTACACAGCCCAAGCTAGCTATCAAAAGAAATAGCCGCGTGACCACTAGAAAGCTCCGAGACGCGTCCCTAATCTGCAGACCGTCCAACCCTACTCTTTTCACATCCAAAAACTAAGGGGTAGACAACCAACACCCAGTTAGTTATGGTTAACACATTTACACGATTGTCGTCTACCTCATACTGAAAGGAATTTTGACGATTTCCATAGACTTTATTGAAGTGTGCTCAAACACTGACACCACCACTGAGTCCCCTGCGCTCTCCCAATCTCCGGGAAATTGCGCCTCTTGTACAGGCTCCAATGCCCCAAACCTGCCCTCAACCTCGTCAGTACCTACCCTAACTGCTGACGAGGAGCTCGAAAAGCTCCTCGCCTAGCTAGACATAAAACCGGCCCTTTAATGGACTGCATACAAGACGTATACCTCAAGGCAAATAAATCAGAGACAGCCGAAGAATGGTTTAACTTAAACCCTCTAAGAATTACAATTCCTTCGCAGTTGCTGAGAGCGGCTTGTTGGTAGGGGTGTTGCGGAACGGTGGTAGGGCTGGATTCCGACTAGGTGGTAGGGCCGGGCAGCTGGCCTTGTCGGGGCCAGCGGCCGGGCCTTTAATCCGATCGA
>NZ_JAMFTP010000017.1:0-66027 GCF_024586525.1 Corynebacterium sp. BF-R-2
GACACAGTGTGCACAACCTCCTGACACCCAGTGTGCACAACCTGATGACACTCACCGTGCACGAGGTGCTGACACTTTACACCGAGTCCCCAGAACACCGGTACCAAAAACTCGCATCTGACACAATGCACAAACCCAATCGGCTAACTAGATGCTAGAATCCAGCTAACTGTCCATGAGTATTGTTGGTTCAACAATCAGCCTTACCTCTGAAAACTCGGACGATCTGCCAAGAATGTGGGCGTTCATCTCGGGAAGGCGTTGTCTTCGTGGCTCTTCGTAAATGTGGTACCACATCATGAGGACATGACCGTCGTGCACATCAACGTATCGTGCGATGTGTCCAAAGACTCTTGCATCGATGGCCGTTTGAATTCATCAAATTCCCTGGGCCCACGAGTGGTTTTGAACTTGTTATCAAGTTACCTATGATGCGGAGGCTTGGGGCATTCTACCGGGACTTTTGCGTAGAGGAGGTTGGCGCTTTTTCTGCCATCGTCCAGGTGATCGGTGAACCGGAATCGCGCCGACAAAGATTTGTTTCTCGACTTCTGCGAAGATGGAGCCAGTCTCGGGGACTGACTCTTTAAAACCTCGAAGCCCTCTACACGAATGCTGGGTTATCGGCATAACGCCGATGGCGGGGTGGACAAAGGGGCCAGTCTGTCCAACTCTCATCAACGAATATCAGAAGCTCAGTGGGTCTGTCGAATAAGCGAGAGGGCCTGAGTGTTGGCGCAGTCCCCCAGAGTTGTGCCCCGGGGTAATGTTGCTGATGCTCAACCCTAGTGCACACGGTTAGGATTACACCGACTCCATGGGGCTAATTGATTTCCTTGGAGATTAACCGCTAGTTACCCGCTCCACTATGGTGCGATTGATACGCCAGTCAGCGCGGCCTTCGCTAAAGCCGGAGTAGTACAGATCGAAGGAGAGGTCGTCCCCGCTACCGTGGGGGACTAGGGCGGATTTATAGAGGTTGGGGTAGCCGGACTCCTCGTGAGAGATGATGGGGGTGTCCGAGCGCTTCCAAGTGACACCGTCTTGAGAACGCAGAAGATAGAGGTTACCTTGCTTGACCGTGCCGGGGATGATGTGGACGAGGCCGATGTATTCACCGTCGTAGAGTTGGACGTCGATGTGCCACAGGCGCTGCCCAGACGTGAGGCCAGGGTCAAATGACACGGTGGTTGGTTCAGACCAGGTTTTGAGATCCGAGCTTTCGTAAAAGACCACGCGGTTAGGCACACCACCGCCGTTGGCTACACCGTAGAGGCGCCACTCTTCTCCCGTCCAGATGAGGGCTTGAGACATGAACTGAGGCTTACCGGTCCAGATTTCCTCCTTTTCCGACCAGTGCACACCATCGGTGGATTTCACTAGGTAGATTCGGTTGGTCTTTCCGTTCGGGCGATCGACCATGCGCCAGGTGAGGTACATCTCACCGCTCGGGGCCATGACGAGCTGGGTGTCAGAGTTGTGAGGGTTGGGCTTGCCCAGCTGGTCGTCGATGGGGTTATTGAGTCCGTCTGGAACCTGCCAGTTCCAGCCGTCGTTGGAGACAACTACGTTGGGATCTTCAGCACCTTCGTCGCTGGCCGGGTATGGGGTCATCGCCATCCAGTACTTCCAACCGTGCCAACCATTCTCAAAGTAGAGGACTGATGGGTGAGTGGCTTGGCCGCTGTCTTCGTGGGTGGGCAAGGTGAGCTGCGGGCCGCGCGGAGCGGTCCACGCCCACAAAGGATCTTTATCTTCACTGGTGGCAAGTCGTTCCTTGATGCTGGCTACGTGCTGAGCAAAACCAGGGGAGGGCTCCACGGAAGTAACTGGGGCGGGAGCTGTGCTTGTGGTCGGTTCCGGCGAGGAACTGGGTTCCTCAGTAGGCGCCGGGGAAGTTGAAGGTTGAGTGGACTCAGGCGTGGAAGTGGTAGTGCTCGGAGTTGCTGCAGAAGTGGTGCTCGGTGCTGTGGGCGACGAGGAGCCGTTGGAAGAACCGACTCCGGGCAGTAGGCCGGCGATGAGAGCCAAACCGCCAACGCTTGCTGCAAGCGCCACGAGTGCAGCAACGGCCTGCTGGACCTGCTCCTCATCGAATTGGGGAAGGGCAGGCATCTGGAAGGCAGGGAATGGTTGTGCCTCAGCAGGTGCTGGGGTGGTTGCCTGTCCGGTAACCAGAGAGGCAGTGAGGGCTAGGGCAACGAGTGCTTTACCAGTGCGTGGCGGTCGACGCATGAGAGGCTCCTTCGTGGGTGAGGTTGAGATAAATCGAAGTCTAGTTTGTGGTGACGCGTGGGGCAGGAGAACTGGTAGACACCGGCAAGCGTGTGCACTACTAATATTGTTCTTTAGTAGGCTGAGGCCCTGAGTGGGATTCCCTGTGCACTAAGATTGCCCTATGGCTAAATCCACTTCTGTCCGCACCGTCGTAGTCCCAGCCGCTGGTATGGGTACTCGTTTCTTGCCCGCGACCAAGACTGTCCCTAAGGAATTGCTGCCGGTTGTGGACACTCCCGGTATTGAGATGATTGCCGAGGAAGCCGCGGGCGCTGGAGCAACACGACTAGCTATTGTCACCTCGCCTAGCAAGGACGAAGTCATGCGGCACTTCGATGAGTTTCCTGACCTAGTTGAGATCCTGCGTGCTCGTGGAAAAGATGAGCAGGCAGCGAAGGTTGAGCGTGCCGCGCAGATTATTGATCCCGTCGCTGTTGTCCAAGACAAGCCTTTGGGCCTAGGACATGCTGTTGGTTTGGCGGAGTCCGTCTTGGACGAGGACGAGGACTACTTTGCGGTCATGCTTCCCGACGACGTCATTGAGCCTACCGCTGCCATGAGTGAGATGATTCGGGTGCGTCAGGAGCATGGTGGCTCGGTGCTGTTGGCTGTTGAGGTGGATCCGGCACACGTATCGAACTATGGCGTGTTTGACATTGAGGACACCGACGAGGACGGCGTGAAGAAGGTCGTGGGCATGGTGGAAAAACCTGCGGCTGAGGACGCGCCGTCGAACTTGGTGGCTACAGGCCGCTACCTACTAGATCGCGCGATTTTCGATGCCCTTCGCCGCATCGAACCAGGCAAGGGCGGGGAGCTGCAGCTTACCGACGCCATCGATCTACTCATTTCCGAGGGGCACCCCGTCCACGTCGTAGTCCACGACGGTATCCGCCATGACTTGGGTAACCCGGCCGGCTTTATCCCGGCCAGCGTGGAATTTGGCTTGCGCCATCCAAAGTATGGACCGGCGTTGTTTAAAGACCTTGAGGCCATCATGGAAAAATATAGGCAGCAATTGGGTTAAAGATGCGAAGAGTCCTAGTTCCCGTTAGGGAACTAGGACTCCTTTGTTGCTTACTCGGGAAGAGCTGCGGTCAGACTAATCGACGGTATTCACCCTATCCGGCCAATCGTGTGCGGCGGAGTTGAAGGAACCGGAAACGCTGCGATCGCCGGGCTTCGCGCAGGTCAGGTCAGCCCTGTCGCTGCCGATTCGGCAGATGAGGTCATAGTTCTCACCAGTCACGGGGCTCTTGGCGGTGATGTGAGCGGTGTAGAGGGAGCCGACCGTGGGGTTTGAAGGGTCGAGCGAGGTCATGGTGTAGGTGGCCTTCGAGGCCGGGGCGAACATGGCTACCGCGAACTCGCAGGACGTGGCGCTTCCGGCAGTGATGCGGTCGCCCTGCGGGGTCGTACCGCAGTTGCCGCCAATCTGGCTGGCATTCGTCGAGTTTTCCTCTGCGTCGTCGTGTGCCTCATCATCGGCGTCGTCATCGTCGTCCGCAGCTGTAGTTGGGGCGGGAGTGGAGTCTTCTTCCGTGGTGGTGTCGTCATCACTGTCCGCGGTGGTCGTTTCCTCCACGGCAACTGTGGTGTCGTCGACGCTGTCGGTGTCAGGTGATGTGGCTGGGGAAGAGGTGTCAGTGCTGCATGCGGTCAGCGCACATGCTGTGGCGATAGCGAGTGTGAGAGAAGAGAGTTTGTGCATAGCACAGCAGTATATACGGGAATGGCGGCCTGACCTGCTTATTAGTGGAAAATTATTGAGTCGGCCGCTGGGGAATCCTGACGGGATGGGCAGCGCTACGCGCTAGTGAATCAACCCCGGCAGAACAAACGCCATTCCGATGCTCCACACTAGGTGCAGGGTGGTGGCGGAGATGAGGACGGAGGCCACGAGGAGCAGGGGGACGCCCATGGCAGCGGTGACGGCGATGTAGAGGGCAACTTGGAAGATGAGTGAGGGGGTGGGGGAGGAGGCGTCGGAAAGCGCGCGGCGTGCCACGTCGCGGAAGAAGAGTCCCTCGCCCACGCCGTTGATGACGAGCGTGGCCAGCGTCATGGGGACGCTGTCGTGGCGCATAGTGTCCAGCAGGTCACTCACCGGCCCGAACAGGGCGGGGATAGAGCGCACGATGAGGGCGCCGAGGAGAAACAGGATGATGGTGATGCTACGAGCGCTGTGGATTTGAATGAGGCGCCGATGCTTGCCGACGTCTCCCTCTACCTCATCCATTCCATGTCCAAGACCGGAGACGTCCGTGCCGAGGAGCTTTCGGAGCACTTGGGCTCCCGCGTGGAGGTGGGCGAGGTCTTTCTCGACTCATCAGTTCTCTCGGCGGCCCTGCAGGCCGGCGTGGTGTTGGACAAGGAACGTGACTTCGAGTCCTATGTAGGTACCCCGCCCGGCGGCAACCAGACCTTTGCTGCCGCCGTCGCGGCCGCTAACGAGGGCACCGATACTCGCCGCTGGCAGAAGACCCTCGGCACGGTCGGCGCCGACGCGGTCTTGCCGCCGCGTGGGCCGGTGCCCTAGCTGTCAGCTGCGCCGACCTTGATCGCCGCGTATGGAAATCTGCCCTGAGCGCGGAGTGGTGCTTGCTCCCTACGCCGCGTGGACGGGCTTTGCCACGCTGCTCAGCGCGGAGATTGCCCGACGCAACCGGAGGTAGGCACTGGGAACTTAGTCGCCGGGGGCGGGCGTTACCCGCCTTGTGCGGGGAGTTGGGGCACGATCGTTGGATCAGCTCGTAGTGACATCCCAAGACTGCAGGGCATGCGAGTGCTCGTCAACAGAGCTCTGCAATGGCCAACATCGGTTACGTTCGTGAGATGAGAAGTGGAACCCCGTATTAAATTTATTAGATCTACAGCACACTTAACGCGAGATCTCTAGACTTGCTAGAAACGCGCGCTGGGACCGTCCGCAAGGTCCTTGCGCCCAAGGTGAATTGTCTGGAGTGAAACTACATGTCGGAGAGTACGACACTGCGGAAAACGATGAAGCCCTCGTGGGTCTTTGCCATGGCGTTGGGTGCGGCGATTGGCTGGGGTGCCTATATCTTGCCGTTTGACTGGATGCAGAAGGCGGGGCTTGCTGGAACACTCATCGGCTTTGTCATCGGTGGCCTGATGATTGCCGTTATTGGTTTGAGCTACGGCTTTACCATTCGTGCGCTGCCGCTGACCGGTGGTGGGGTGGCGTTCGCCATGGCAGCACTCGGCCGGACTCATGCGTTTATTGCGGGGTGGGCGTTGACACTGGGGTACTCGTGCGTCGTCGCGTTGAATGCGTCGGCGGTCACGCTCATCTTCCGTGTCACGTTCCCTGAGTTGGTCATGCAGGGCGCGCTTTACGACGTCGCCGGGTGGACCATCTATCTTCCCGAAGTAGCCATCTGCTCACTGTTTATCATTGGGTTCGCGTGGTTGAACTCCAAAGGTGCTGCGCTCTCAGGCCAGTTCCAGTTCTTTGCCGTTGTGCTCATGATCCTGGCAGTGGTGGTTATCGTGGCGTCGATGGTGATCTATTTCGTCGTCGAGCGCCCGGAGCTTGCCCCTGCTTTTCCCACAAATGTGCCGCCTGTTGCGGCGGTGGCGACCATCATCGCTTTTGCCCCGTGGGCCTACGTGGGCTTTGATTCCATTCCGCAGCTGGCAGGCGAGTTTAATTTCTCTCCGAAGAAGGCTCTGGGGCTTTTGCTGTGGGGCATCACTGTAGCGACGCTGATTTACTTGGCGATGATGCTAGCGACGTCGATTGCCGTGGGCGCCAACCACAGCGACCTAGAGGGCGAGGCTTGGCCACCGGCAGCAGCCATCAGCGAGGTGATGGGACCAGCGGGCTTGGTGCTCATGGTTGTTGCGGTGAGCGCGGGTGTCCTGACTGGACTCAATGGTTTCTACACTGCAGCAAGCCGAGTGCTGTTTACCTTGGGCCGCGCTAATTTGGTTCCGCGCCGGCTGGGTGAGCTTAAGGGCAAGGAGCACACCCCACGCAACGCGATTCTGTTGGTGTGTGCGGTGTGTTTGGTGACTCCCTGGTTCGGGCGTGCGGCGTTGACGTGGGTCGTCGATATGTCCAGTGCTGGTATCACGGTGGCGTATTTCTATACGTGCTTCTGCGCCTGGAAGATTGCGCGCACTGGACAGGTCTCCGGGATGACTCAGCCCATTGCACCGAACAAGTTCTACGAGTACTTCGCGCTCGCCGGATGCATTCTCTCCATCGGGTTCCTGGCGCTGCTCTTTATCCCGGGCTCGCCTGGCATGCTGGGAACGGCTCCGCTCATCGCGCTGGTGGTCTGGATTGCGTTGGGCCTGGTGTCGTGGACCATCAAGAGCCTGCAGCTGAAGGACGTGCCGCCGGAGAAGACGGCGTCGTTGATTCTGGAATAGCTGGGGTGGTTAGTCGGTAGTGTTCAGTTGCTGCGGCCAAGATTGTGTCACCCTCGGGCGTCAGGCCGCAGTCGCCGCCGACCTGGCTCGCGTTGAGGGGCTGCTCGCCGGATTCTTCTTCCTGCTGCTCGTCAGCTCGGGTCGGTGTGGTCGGCCTGGTGGGGAAGGAGGCGTCGGCAAGCACGGCGCTGAACACACGCTTTAGCACTAGACTTTGAGAGGGCAGTGTTCAGTTGGCGTCGAGAAGCGAGGAATGGGCTAATGGACAAGGTCGAGGTTGGAGACGTAGTTGCGTATAGAGAAAGCGATTCCATCGTCGGGCAATCTTTAAAGGCTCGGATTGTGGACATTCAGCCTTCGAGAAAGGCCTCGTTTCGGTACTCCCTAGAGCTTGAGGACGGATCCATCCGTAAGGTCCCGCGGCCGCGAATTAAGGGGCCATGGGCTAAGGCTGCTGAGATTGATGGACTAGTGAACCATCAGGTGAGGCTACACGCGCAACGAGGTGGGGAAGAGCAAGACAGTGCCGCAAGCTTCATGATTGAGAGTTGCCGCCTAGGAGAAGCCATGGAGCTGGGAAGCGGCGATGATGTTGTGATCACCGATGCGAAGGCTCTTGAAGAACTAGTAGATTCCCCATTGGACGTGCTTTTGGAGGGAGTGCTAACCGCTTCCTGCGAGGAAGGGCTGCAAATATCTCCCTTGGGCGGAGTCCGCATTGTGCAAAGATTCGCGGAAGTCTGTCCTGATGAAGTGCTTGAGGTCGTGGCAAAAGAAGAGAATGAGTGGAAATTTAAGCTTCGAGAGCATCAGGGAATTAATTCTGCGCGATGGGAGTGGGAATTCTATTGTGAGCACTACCGGCCGATGTTTGAACTCTGGCGTGAATGGTGCGGTTTTGCTGCGGTACGGAAGTACGAACGAGAACTTGCGGCAGAAGCAGAGGGGGCAAGGCTTTTCGACTTGGCTAAGCGACTGATTGAGCATATTGAAAAGAAAGAGCCAGAGATTGCCAAAATGTACCGGCAGGAACTACTCACGGAGCAGATAACGCCGTATACCATCCGCGAGACCCCTGATAGGCCACTAGAACCTGACGAGATTCCAGTTCGGGTTGAGTATCGCAGGCGGCGTTGGAGGTGATGGCACTATTAGTTGCTCTGTTGGAGCTCTTCTTGTCCTTGGGATAACACTGGAAAGCTACTTGAACTAAGATAAGCCGTAGTTAGTTTACTTCGTTATGGGAGTTTTTAGTCATGGGAAAGAAGCTGCAATTTTCCGATTTTGACGAGCAAGCTTTGTATGAAAACGCCCTTAATACGATCAATTTGGCATCGAAAATTCCATTTGTGAAGGTGGATCGCGCCGAATTCTTGAACAAGCATTTTGAGGGCTCACCCTACTTGGAAGAGATTCTTGAGCATGGTCCGCAGGCCGTTTTCTCACAGGCGACACTGCGAAAGCATGCTCAAAAGGTTGTAGCGTCCAATACAACCAAGACAGCTGCGGTATCTTTTGCATCCGGTATCCCGACCAATGTCCTCGTAATGATTCCAGCTGGCGCTGCGGACGTCGTGCAATATTTCGGTTTTGCAATGCGTATGGCGCAACAGATCGCGTATCTGTATGGGGAAGATGAGCTGTTCGAGTCTAACGGGACATCTGGCCTTTCAGATGAGGCGAAGATCCGAGTAATGGCTTATCTGGGTGGAATGTTTGGCGCGGCTGGTGCTGCTGCGCTGATCGCCAACACCTCCCAAAAAGTAGGGGCCCGGGTAGGTAAGAAGGTTGCTGGAAAGGCTTTGACCAAAACTGTTTGGTACCCCCTATTCAAGAAAACCGGCACGATGCTTGGTGCGAAGATCACCAAAAAGACCGTTGAGAAGACCATCACTAAGGCCGTTCCAGTACTTGGTGGAGCTGTCTCCGGTGGAATTGCGTGGGCCTCGTTCAAGCCGATGGGCAAACGCCTTATTGACGTGTTCGAACGTCAACTAAATGGTGAGTTTGATGATATTGATGAATTATTGCCGGAGTTTGATGACAAGCTTGAAAGTAAACCCGCCAATCCTCCCGTAATTGATGGTGAAGTAGTCAGCGAGTAGGACACCACAGAGAGCTCTCCGATTTGAGCGTTTTCGGCATCCCGTTATCGGGCGAAGTCTTCTTTACCCAATAGCCACAGGCAACAAAGCACTTTATTGGCTCAGCCCAAAAGTTCTGGATAAGCGCTATGTACCGGGGGATGGTCGGGGCGTCGGCAAGCCGGGCGGCGGCAGAGGACTCAATAGTGAGCAGGGCGAAAGCGGGTCTGCGTTGTGCGGTTGATGTGGAACTCAGAGAAGCTAAAAGAGAGGCGCCCCAAGGCTGAACGACTACAAGCCTCATAAATGCCTGGTCTTATAGAGTGTCCTTGGCTCAGGTGCATGTGCGCATCCATACTTTGCTTTCGTCCTAAACCTCATCTCAGCAGACGCTGGTAGCGTTTGCACATAACGCAACCGGCAGCCACGGGAGGACTATTCTATGGACGGGGATGTTACTGAGCTGCTTGTATACGCCGGGTTAGTGCTTGTCATGGTGCTCTTCTGGGCCTACTACATTTTGGAGGTGCGCAGGAATCCCAAATCGGAAGAGTGGTACGACGAACCCGCCTTTGAAGGCGCAGCAAGTGATGGTGTCCTTTTCTACTATCCTTACGGCTCGCTAATTCTGGGCGTTGGCGGTATCTCAGGGTTGGTCGAAAGTGTAAACCCTCCCGAATTAGTCTCAACGGTGCTGATGTTTGCGGGCATGACAGCGCTCGGTATCGGGCTCATTGGAATTACGGGTGCGTTCGGGATTCCGCTTCCGTGGCCTTTTGTTCCGAAGTGGGTCGTCGACATCCGCAAAGCAAAACGTGCTCGAAGGCGAGAGCGCAGACAAGCCAGAAAAAGGGAAAAGGAAAAATAGGCCTGGCACCTTACTCTTGACTGAATGGAGCTAGATGAGGCACACTCTTCGCTAGGAGCAGCCCTACATTACGTACAGCTGCTCGACCCTCACCGGGGCTACTGGCAGGTGGGGGTCATTTTTCTTGTGGTGGGGTGATGGTGCCGCTATGTCGGTCCGAGTTCCTGCTGAATCGCCGCACTCACATGCGCAAAAGGAATCCGCTCCTGCTCAATGCGCAGCCGGCCTGCGGTGAAGAGTTGGCGATAGGCGCGCTGCTCTTCGGTGGTGAGGTGGGTAAGTGTGGCGGAGCCGTCGCCGGGGTCGGGGACGGCCAGGTGCTGGAATTCGGTGACGGTGGCGGTGTCCATGAGGAGTGACTTCGTGTGGGGAAAGTGGGCGCGCACGGCGTTGAGGATGGCAAAGCCGGCGGCGTCGAGGTCGCCCCAGTAGGTGATGTCGGTGTGGTTAAGCCAGTCCAGTGCGTGGAGTTGGTGAGCGGCGGTGCCGGCACCGAGGAGTGCGATGGTGGGAGGGGAGGCGTCGGCAAGCGCGGGCAGGGCCAGGAACGTCTGCTTGTTTTCCACGATGAGGACGCGGGGAGGGGTATCGGTGAAGAGTCTGGCAGCGTCGGCAAGGGGGATTTCGATATCGGAGAATGCAGGGGCGTGGTTGAGGTAGCGCAGGCGGATTCGGGTGTCGCTGCGGCGCAGGCCCAAGTCCGTGATGCCGAAGGGAGCGAGGAGGGTGAGGAGTAGGCGGCGGTGGTTGCCAATCCACTTGCCGTCCACACCCTCAACCGGCACGGCGCGCTCCCACTCACCGGATTCAGGGTTGGCGCGCAGCCAGGTCAGGCACGGCCCCAGGCACGCCAGGTCATAGGCGCTTAAATCCTTCCATTGGGTATAGCTGCGGTGGACGGTGTGGGCGAAGTCGGGTGAGCCCGGGAAGATGGCGGCGATGCTCCGGGCGCGCTGCCGGGCGGTGGAATACTCGCGTTCCAAGCCGGCGGCGGTGGCGATGCGTTCAGCACCGGTGATTGTGATGCGAGTCGGGATGGTGTTCGTGCCGAGGCCCGCGCGTGACCAATTGCGGGAGGTGTATATAACCTCCTCCTGGTGGGGCCAGCGCTGCCAAGCGCGGACAAAGCCCTGTGCGGCGTCGATATCGCGGGCGGCAGCAGCGGCAGTGGGCGGGTGCAGGGGCCAGTCGACGCGCACAGAATCCGGGTCAGCCAGTGCTTGGGCAAAGTGGTTGCGCAGGAACTTTGCGGCGTGGGCGTGCAAATCTTCAGGGTTGCGCATGGTCGGGATCCTGGTAGGTGGAGGCGTCGATAAGCGAATAGCCCGTGCGCGCCTGCGGGCGGCCATTGATGGTGGGCTCGTCGTACTTGACCACAATCGTGCCATCCACGTAAGGAGACAGCGTCTGGATGAGCTTGAAAGGAGTGGCCAGAATCATATGGAAACCAAAAGACGTAAAGACGGACATGGCTGTGCGGGTAAAGGTGGGATCGGCTCGGTCAAAGGCCTCATCCAGAATGATGGAGCCATAGGTGGGCACGTCCTGATCCGGCTCCGCCAGCCGGAAGCGGAGGGCCGCAGCCAGACAGAAGAAGACGAGCTTTTGCGCCTGGCCGCCGGAGAGTGACGCGGAATCCTGGTAGGTATTGGCCGTCGTTCCGTCGGGGTAGCACTCGCGGCCGATGAAACTGACGTGGCGGCGGGTATCTAAGACAACGTTGCGCCAGCGGATATCCTCTGGCTGGCTCGAGCCCAAGCGGCTCAAGATCTTGTCCAACGCGTGGTAGCGCGCAAGGGCGGCCTCTGTATCATCGGAGCCGATTTCGCCCAAGCTGTGGGAGGTGGCGGCATCAAGATCCCGCTGGAAATCCTGGACCACCTGGCCGCGAGCATCTTTGACGTCGATGCGCAGGGTGCGCTCACCGTTGAAGGGAGAGCGCTCCAGGGACTTGTTGATGTATTCCATGCGCCGCTCAATATCACTGCGAGCACGGCGCAGGTCGGTGGTGAGGTGGGAGAGGTTGCGCACGGTGGAGCCGTTGAGCAGCTCCAGGAAGCGGGCGCGGAAATCCGCCAGGCGGTCAGCGCGTAGGAACTTGAGCTTCTCAATGCCCTCGCCAGCGAAGCTGGCCTGCGGCTCAAGGTCCGCGGCTTCCGCCGGCCACTGGGCCAGATACGTGTGGAGGACAGAGACAATTTTGGCGTTGGCGTCCTCGATGCTGCGCGCGGCGGTGCGGGCGGTGTTCTGAAGACTGGCCTGCACCTCATCGCGCCGCGCATCGATGTCATCAATGGTGAGCTTGCGCTTGCCCTTGTGCAGGGCCTCTTCGACTGCTTTCGCGATGTCCTGGTCCGCGATGTCGGGCACGGTACCGATGCTGCGGCGTCGCTCGGTTGAGCGCTCAAGCTCGCCTTCGATGTTGCCCAGGTGCTTCTGGGCGGCGTTCAGCCGGGCGCGTGCGGCCATGAGCTTGGCCTTGGCCTGCTCGTGGGCTGCGGCTAGGGCTTGGGCCTCCGGGGAGGAGGCCAGCGAGTCATACTGCTCCTGCAGATCCCGCCGGCGAGCCTCGGCGGAGGCGGTGTCAATATCCTGGAAGGAGGTTTCTAGCACCTGCTGGGCTTTATCGCGCTGGGAGCGCAGAATGTCCATCTTCCGGTTGAGGTTCTGGACCTGCTTCGCCGTGGCACGCGCGGTGGCTTTGGCCCCCGTGAGCTGGGCGCGCAGCAGCTCAATCTTGGCGGTGTTGGTGGAACCTACCCGGTACCAGGCAGTGCCGCGGAAACGCTTGCGGTCATCCTTGATGAAGCGGGTTGAGCCGTCCTTATCCTTGGGGCGGCTTTCCAGGCCATCGCGCGTTACCGCCGGGGTGGTGGTGACCTTGTCTAGCTCCGCAACCGAGTCCACACACTCGTAGTTGAAGCGGCGCGAAATATGTTGGCGAACCCAGTGCGCCATGGCGTGGTCCTGGAATTCCAGCTTGTGGATAAGCTGCCGCGGGCTGCGTGCGGACGCCGGTGGTGAAGCAAACTCCGGAATGGTGCGGTACTCCAAACGGGTGCCCACGTTGCGCGAATTGACCCACTGGTTGATGGTGTCGCGGGCAGCCTCGGGCACCAACAGGGTGGCCGCAAAACCGTGAAGGAGCTTTTGAATTACCGGTTCCCAGTCCGCCTGCTGCGGGCTGATATCGATGAGCTCGCCGGCGAAGGGAAGCTCGGATTCGGCATAGCCGGTATCGCGAGCTAGCTGCGCGCGCAGTTCTACGAGAGCCTTGTCGATGTTGGTGCGCCGCGAGCTAAATGAGCGCAGCTCGCTATCGAGCGTGGCGCAGGCGGTGGCGGCGTCGCGGGCCGCTACGCCGGCTTCTTGCTGCTGGTCGGTGAGGTCGGCGAAGTCAACTTCAAAATCTGCGATGCGCAGCTTCGCGGTGGCCTGCAGCTCGGCGAAGCCGTGCGGGCTGAACTCGTAATCATCAGTCCACGCGCCAGCGGCTGCAGCCAGCCGTTGGAATTCCTTCGTGCGGTGCTCAATCTCTTTCTCCGCAGTCTCCATCTTGGCCTTCAAGGCATCGAGCTCGCCAGCGCTGAGTTGGGTAACGGCCACCGCGGCCAGGCGCTCGGCATCATCCAGGTGCGCGACCTCAGCGTCGAGGGTCTCCGACTGTGACTGGGCCTCCGCTAGCTGTGCTGTGAGCGCACGGATGCGGAAGTCCAATTCCTCTGCCACCAGGCGGGCGCGTACTGCCGGCAGCGCCTCACTCATGGCCTCAGCTTTTTCCTTTTCTGCCTCAGCACTAGACCGCTGAGAGTGAAGTTGGGGTAGTGGTGCGAGCGTATCTATCTGTGCCTTGACGTCCTCAACCCGCAGGTAGGCCTGGCGCAAATCTTCAAATTGTTCCACGGCTTCATCCGCTCTGGTGAAGGTATCCGGCACATCCAGCATGTAATCCCTAAAGAGCTGGTCCAGGCTGGACAGTGACTTCGCGGATTGTGTGCGGTGAAGAAGGAGCTGGCCCTCCACATTCTTGATTCCGAGGCGTTTGCGGAAGCGGTCCGCAAACGTGGCGTAGGTCGGTGTGAAGGACGCGCCGGGGCCCTTATACAGTGCCCTGATCTTGCGGCTATCCAGGCTGCGGGTGAGCAAGGGGCTGAGCTTGTCGACGTCCTCATCGCCCGGCACCAGCCCATACAACTTCTTGATCTGGCCTACGGAGTTCTCACCGCCGTTGAGGCGAAAAATGGCGATGAGGGTGTGCTGCTTGCCCTGGCCATTGTCATAGGTCAGCGCCACCACCGAGTTGGTGGCTCCTTCGCGCAGGTATTCCGGGGTAATCTCACCGGTCTGTGTATTCTCCTGCTGCCGCCACGCGCCGCGCACGTAGGAGACCAAGTTGCGGCCGTTGTGCCGTCCGAGGTCTTGCTGCGAGGCCGCGTTGAACTTCACGTGGTTCTGCGGGACCAACACCGCCGACATGGCATCCAGCAGCGTGGATTTTCCTGAACCCGAGCCACCCGTAATGAGGAAACCTTTGCGCGCTACCGGGATGGAAAAATAGCCGTGAAAGGTTCCCCAATTGATGAGCTGGATGCGGCTGATGCGGAACTGGCCTGGGTAATAGTTTGTGTGCTTAGTCATCTGAGGTGTCCTCCTCGGTCTCCTCGGCTCGCGCCAGGCGGGCGTATTCATCCCGGATGGCGGTGACCGTGGAGGCGTCGAAAAGCTGGCGCAGCACCGGCGAGACCTCCAACCGGCCTTCGGTCTCCGTGGCGCTGAGCAGGGAATAGTCATTCTGGATGCGCTTGATAGCAGCGTTGAAGCGTTTGGTGAATCCGGCCTCGTCGCGGTTATCCACTGCGCGGACATAGCCGATGCTCTCCCGGAGGTCTTCTACGTCCACGATGACGCGCTCGCCGGGCAGAGCCAGCCCCAGCTCCTGGCGCAGGTTGAGCAGGATGGCGGTATCGATGTGCTTGAGCTTGTCCGTGCGCAGCACCTGCGGGATGCTCAGGGTGTCATCATCCACCATGCGGGTAAAGGCAAATCCCTCGGTCTCATCGATGACGAGCTCCAAAAATACCTCGTGCAACCGGGCACGCAGATTCTCCTCATCAGAAATAATCGCTGACCACAGCACCGGCTCCTTCTGTGCGCGGACAAGTGGTCCTTGGAGCAGCTGCACCAAGGCGCGGCGCGAGTGGTAGGTCAACGTTCCTTTGTCGTGCTCCCACAGCGGGGGCTCGTGCGCGGAATCCACGCGGGGGCTGTTGGCGGTGGTCATTGAAGCTCCTCAACGGTTGTGTGATCGAAATACATAGTGGGAATCTGCGCGGCACGTACAGCACCGTCTTCTTCGGTCCACGTGACCTTTTCACTGGCCTCCCGCACCGCAGGCAGCGGATGTTGGTCAGCAATGTGGACTAGTCCCACCACGCTGGCGAGGCCTTGTGTTGGGGGATGGGCCTGCAATACCTGGGCAATGGTGCACGGGCCAGAGTCGCTCACTGTCTGCCGAATCGCCTCGTGCAGCTCCTCAAAGTCGATCTCGGACTCGCGTACCAGCTCGTAAAGGGCGTGTGCGTTGTCTTCGCCCGGTTGGTAGGCCACCGGTGTTTCTTCCACGACCTCCCGGCCAGGATTGGCCAAACGGATGCGGGAGACGGAATGAATCGACATACCGATGCGCTGCAGGGGAGTTTCCATCCGGTGGAAGGCCTTGAGTTCACTGGCTTGCGCGGCATCAATAGCCATGCCGCGGGCTTCTCGCAGCAGCTCAATCATGCGCCGGTCTTCCGCGAACTGCTCCGAGGACACGTAGTGGCGCAGGCTGCGCGCCAAACCCGTCATGGTCTGGTTGACCTCAAAGCTGGTTTCTTCCATATCGCGAAAGAGACGACGCAGCTGCCTGCGTCTCTCCGGTGCCACATCTTGGCCGGCTTCACTATCGAGCACCTGCTCAATCCATTGGTCGAGCCACGCGCTGCGCTCCCTATCCATAAGGAGGGAATAAAAGCCCTGGAAGCTGCGGCCCGCGTCCGATTCTGCGATGTGGTCCACGCCGTTGAAGATCTCCTCCAGCACGTCACCGCGGTAGCCCTCCGGATCCAAAAGCTGCCGGCGCAGCTGGTGGTTGAGCGCTTCAAGATCGTGGCGAACTCTGGCGAAATCGCTCGGCACCGCCATAGCCATATTGAGCACATCCTGGACTCGTTCCTCAGTCTCGGCGGCAGTGAGCCTTTCAAACTGACCCAGCTGTGCTTTTTCAATCTCGCGGTCAATGCGTGCGCGTTCTGCCTCCAAACTGGCCACGCGGCTGGCGATGTCCTTATTGGTATCCCGCGCCAACCTCTGCAGAGCCGAGCTAATCGATTCCACACGCGACGCCGTCACCGTAGTCACCGGCGCTTCCCAGCGCTCGATTGCTTCCAATGCCGATAGGGCTTCCTCGCTGGGCTCGAGTGTTTCACCCCGTGTACTCCTTCCGGATTTACGCACCAACCAACCGGCCTTGACCCAGTCATTGCAATAGTTTTGTGGGGTGCGCGGCATAGGAAACTCGCTGGCAATCACCTCGAAATCGGTGACCATGAGCTCATAGACTTCCGCCGCTGGTCGCGCCCGGGTGCCGCGTGGAAAGTACTCCGCAATCAACGCCAGAATCACCGGCGCATTATCCGCAGCCAGGAGCCGAATCGCGGCGGAATCATGCATCAAGCGCCGGAGTGACAAAGCGCGTGCTTCAACAGACATGATTCGATTCTGACAGGTGGGGCGGACAAGTGCAGAGGTGTGGGGCTTAAACTTTCGAATCCCGAAGATTCTAGGAAGTCAAAGACCTTGGATAATTCAAGTCAGGTGTGGTGGTTTGGGGGTGCTGTGTGGTCATGCGTAAGCAAAAAGTTACGCCTGGAGGGGATTTCACTTGTAAGTGAAAGAGTTGTTATTGGCGGTAAGAAGGAAAGGAGCGCCAATGACCTCCGCTACAGTGATCAACGACCAGGTGATGATCGACGAAGCCACGGTAGAGAGCCTCAAGTCGCTACCTTCCCTCGGTGCCGCGACTTTCAAGGCCGCGGATACAGAAGGGCGTGCGGTCACGCTCCCAATCGATGTGCAGCGACTGATTTCTCAAGTCTTGGCATCTGTTGCGCAGCGTGGAGAAGTTACCATTTCGCGCGTACCCGAAGAACTTACGAGTACGGTCGCTGCGGAAATTTTGGGAGTCTCGCGTCCGACGCTCATGAAGTGGGCAAAAGAGGGAAAGATAGCGACCCACAAGCGCGGAACGCACAACCGTTTTAAGCGTGACGATGTTCTGAAATTGAAACAGCAGCGCACCGAGGAACGGATGCAGGCATTCCGCGAGTGGCGAGAATTCGAAGAAGAAAGCGAACTCTCTTCTGCCGATTACTAACTGGCGATCCTAGTCCTCCGCCACAGTGACCTTGACGTCGATGTTGCCGCGGGTGGCCTTGGAGTAGGGGCAGACCTCGTGGGCGGCGTCGGCAAGCGCCTGTGCTTCGTCCTGCTCCACACCGGGGATGGTGACCTCAAGCTCGGCGCTGATGAAGAAGCCCTCGGAACCGTTATTGAGGGTCACGCGCGCGCCGACGGCGGAGTCGGTGACATCCACGCCCTTGTCCTTGGCCACAGCCTTGAGAGCGGAGTGGTAGCAGGCGGCGTAACCGGCAGCAAAGAGCTGCTCCGGGTTAACACCCTCACCGCTGCCACCCATCTCCTTCGGGGCGGTCATGGTGAAGTCAAGATCGGAGTCCTGAACTACGGCGCGGCCATCGCGGCCGTCCCCAGTGGACAGAGCTTCGGTGGTGTAGACGGCGGTCATGGTGATTCCTTCCTGTCGGGGATATGTGGCCGCCGATTGTACGCCCAAAAGGAGGGATGTTTCAGGCCCCGGCCATGACAAGTTCCTTGAGGGCGTCGAGCGCCTCGCGGGAGGCGGTGCCGTAGCGCTCAGTGAGGAAGTGGTGGGTGGCGTCGGGGTTGTCGAGGGAGACATCGGCGAGATTGAGCAGCTCAGACTCGCCGGCGGGAGTCTTTTCCACGGACCAGAATCCTTCCGGCTTAAGACCCAGCTCGGAGGCGCGCTCCAGCACGCTGAAGGTGTGGGAGGCGAACACGAGCTGCGCACCGTTGACGTTGATGGTGGGTTCGCGGAAGGCCTGGATGATGAAGTCCAGCAGGGCTGGGCGGAGGGAGGAGTCCAGCTCATCGGCCACGAGGATGCCGCCACGGCGCAGCACATCAAGCACGAGCGGTGCGGTGGCCATCCAGTTCTGCGTGCCGCCGGACTCGTCGGTGAGTTTCAGTGAGTAGTGAGTGGCCTCGCCCTTGTGTTCCACGATGATGGCATGCAGCAGGGACTCGATTTCGGCGTCGGAATAGATGAGGAACTCGTCGGGACGCCGGATAGCGCCATCGGTGCTGCTTAATGCGTCGATGACCGGGTGCATCTGCCGGAAGACATGTTCTGCGATGTGGTCCTGGTTGAGGCGCACGGAGTGGATTTCGTTATCGGCCGCGCGCAGCAGTGGCGCCGCCTCGTGCAGGCGTAGTTTGCCCTCCCGGATAAGTTCGATGAACCGAGCGGTGCTGCTCAGCGCGGAATGCGCGTGTGGCAGGTACGCCACGTCATGCACCAGCGCGCGGGCCAGCGGGGCAAGAACGGGGTGCTCATCGCGCAGGCCGACGGAGAGCAGCAGCTCGGTGTCCTCAACGGGGCCAAGCTTGGCGACGTCCCCCTTATCCATAAACGTCCGCGTCCACTGCGTTTCCTCCCCACGGCTGCGTGCAAAGCACGGCGTCCAGCGGTTGGCCGGAACACGGCTGAGCCACTCAGAATGCACACCGGTGTAGCTCCACAGGAAGCCGTAGAGGTAGCGCACGCCGTCGACTTCAAACTCCAGCTCGAAGGTGCTGGGCCGGCGCTGCGTAGTTGGGTCGAGGCGAAATGGTGCGTGGGGAAGTTGGTTGGGCTGGGCGGCCTCGCGCCATGTTGTTGCCGAGGATGACACCGCTCGAAGAGCAAAGTTCAGCGCTTCCAGCACGCTGCTTTTTCCCGACGCCGTTGGCCCCACCAACACGGTTATGGGCTGGCTGACCTGTGCCCAGCCTCCTTCGGGTGGTGTTGAATGCTTCCAGTGCTGGTACAAGGTCAGCGTTTGGGTGGCGCGGATGCTGCGGAAATTCGACACGCTGAAGGAAAGGAGCCTCATGCTCGCCACGCTACAAGCTCGCGCGTTGGCATGCAGGCACACGGCAGTGTGATATCCGCGCAAACAGTTTCTTCCATGAAAATCAGTGGTCAAGATGGGCGCTGAGCTTTTGCTGGTGTCGTCGCGCTTGTGGGACTGGGGATTGCTCGGCGCTTTCGAGGGCTGGGTGAGGCTGAGAGGTGCCGCAGACTAGTGGGGGAGTCATTGCCGCAAATTGCCGTTTGAGGGCCCTGCCGATTAATGTTGCGGGGAGCGGATTCGCTGCTGAGTGTGGCGCGCTGGCTGTAAGCCGGAGTGGACACATGAGTAATGAATACGCGGGGCTATAGCTCAGTCGGTTAGAGCTACGGACTCATAATCCGTTGGTCCCGGGTTCGAGCCCCGGTGGCCCCACATAGAAACCCTAGCTAGGGCCATGTCTAGCTGGGGTCTCTTCTCGTTTTGTCCCTGGCCTGCTGCAATGGCGGCCTAAACGACAAAACGTGTTGTTTTCCGGCGTGTCGAGTTAAACGACAGATTGTGTTGGTGGGGTTGGGGTTTTAGCGTATATGACCTTTGCGTATTCCCATAGAGTGGTTGTAGGCAGTGTCAATGGCGCTGTCGTAGGTTGCTGGTCGGCCGTCCTCATGGCCGCTAGTAGCTTGAGTTTCCTGGTTGGCTAGGGTTTGTGCTTTGGCGAGTGCGTCCTGGCCCCAGTTTTGCTGCCTGGCGATCTCTACAGGGTCGTCGTGAACCTGGGCAGCTAGCACACCAGCACGCCCCTGGCGGTATTTCCGGCCCGAGGCTGGGTTATCCCTCCGGATAAGTGAAATCATCCTAATACCAGCACGCCAGACCGGCTAACTATCCAACCTCACCAACACATCCTGTCGTTTAGGCCGCAATGGCACATGTCCGGTGCGTGCAGTGGCGTGCAGGTAGAAGCGTTCGGGTCCCACTTTAGTCCCACAAAACGCCCACTAGTCCCACGACAATCCCACAAAACACCCCAATCAAGCCCCGCAGGATTCACCCCATGACACCACGCCGTCGCCAATTCGGCTCCATCGAACTTCTCAAATCTGGCCGCTACCGCGCCTACTACAAGGGCCCCGACGGTGCTCGCCACAAAGCACCCCGCACCTACATCTCACCCGACGACGCCGCCACATGGCTACGCACCGAACAACGTCTCATCGAATTCGACGAATGGACTCCACCAGCCACCCGCACCCAATCTCGCGAGGACAAGGCCCGCACCACCGGCCAATGGCTGGACGAATGGCTACAACTACGCTCACACGGGCCCGACACCCTGGAGCCCTCCACCCTTCAGGACTACGAAAAAGACATCCGCCTGCGCATCACCCATGTCGACGGCAAAGCAGCCCGCCTGCGAGATATTCCACTCACCCAGCTCACCAAGCGCGACATCGCCGCATGGTGGGACGAAAACACTAAAACACATGCCGCTAACGCCTGCTACAAAACCTACAAGCGCCTACGCGCCGCACTCAACGCTGCCGTCGACCGCGACATGATCCCCACCAACCCCGCCACAATCAAAGAAGCCACAACACGGCCCAAACCCAAAAAGAAAGAGCTCCCCGCCAAACAGGTCCTGCAGGACATTGTTGACGCCCTCGACCACACCCAGCCCCGCGTCGACGGCAGCCACAAGCTACTGGCCATCCTCACCTTCTTCCACGGCCTGCGGATTGGCGAAGCGCTCGGCCTGCGCCGCGGTGACATCGAGGACCAGGGCGAAACCGTCCTCGTCCACATCCGAGGCAATTGTTACCGCTCCAAAGAAAAGGGCGTGGGCATGGTGCGCAAGGACACCGTCAAGACAGACGCGGGCTATCGCACCGTCCCTATCTTCCCCGCTTTCCATGATGACGTGCGCTGGCACCTCGAGAACCGCGGCGGTAGCAGCAGCGACGCCATGCTGTTTACCATCGGCACGGGCAAAATCGTCACCGATACCTCGTACCGGTCGATTCTCGAGCGGGCGAAGAAACGCGCCGGGCACGTTGATATGACCATTACCCCGCACTACGGCCGCAACTGGGTCATCACCACCCTGGCCGAGGCAGGCATGCCCATCTCCGATATCGGCGAATTCCTGGGTCAGCGAGACCTACGCACCATCACCGAGGTGTACATGCGAGCCACGGATGATCGTAAGGCAGCTGTCCTCGACGCGGTGAACGCCGCGCTGGCAGTCCCTGATGGGGTGGGAGACCTGGACGCGAAGCGGCAAGAGAAAACTGCTTCGACTACGCCTGATAGTTCTAGTCTTGGGTATTCAGATCAATTTGCTGCGGGCGCTCACGGAAGTTCAGTGGATTCCTAATCCGACGCCGGTTGCTAACTTTTTCGACTACGCCAGTGAATTCGACTTTTGTGCCTTCGCTCATGAATCGGTATAATTCGTCGCGAAATTTATCAGACACCTGACGGTGCGTTACCTCAACTGTGCTCGAAAGAGGTGCAGATTCATCATTGGATGAACCTGCACGCGGTACAGCAACAATCGAAATCACTTCGTCAGCAGTTTCGCCCAAGAGCATTCCGCGCACTTCGCCGACAAAATCTCTCTTCTTCTGTGGAGAAGATTTAAAGCGGTCAGCAACTTTATCCACTAAGCCACGGGCTTCGTGAGGAATTTTTACCTCAGTCGGTAGATTGGAGGCTCCAGGAACCTGAGCATGAGATGGTGCCCACGAGAAGCTCGTTTTTGCATCTGTGCCTTCCACCGTGATGAGTTCGCTGACCGCTGTAAGTAGTTCCTTGCTAACGCCTTTGCTAACCATTTCGCGGATAACGTCGTCAGTGACATCCATTCTTGCGGGCGTGATGACATGCTTTTCGATTGCGTGCAGTGCATTAGCTACAGTGCTGGTAAGCTGCCGTGGTTGCGATGGGGCGGCGAGCCCGATTGATCCGTCGGTGTCAGGACTTCCTACGGGCACATAGACGGGCAGGGCATAGGAGCCAACTTCTGTCATTCCAGCAATAGCGTTGGAGAAAGTTGTTTCATCGAGTTCATTGAAGTTGCTTCCAATAACTTGGGTAGTGGAGCGGCTAGTGCGTGCGGCTGCCCGAAATATTTTCCCTGTCCCTCCAAACAGGTGGGAGACGATTCGCAATTCAGCTCCAGGCTTTCCGGCTGAATAATTAAGCGGTACATCGGCAATGAAACGAGAAACGTCAACCATGTAGGTAGCTAGCGTGTCCAGTAACGTGGATTGATTGACGCCGTTCCAACGAGCTAAACGCTTTGAGATGGACTCAATTGAAAAATCATCAAGCGGGCCAAAGGGGATACCTATTTCCGCCCCTTCAATTGTTGTGGATTTCCAGAGTTCGCCACCGACTCCTGAGGATGTTACTGCCCAGTCGTGAAGTTTCATCCACTCTACGATTGACTCCCGTTCAATTTGTGGTCGGCTGTTGTGCGTGTCGGAATGTGGGCTCATGCTGCTACACCTCCTTCCTGCCGTAGTTCTCTAGTAGTATTTCATGCCAATGGTTAAGCGTCGTGTCGTCTATTCGGTTTGATTGGTTGAATAATACGGTTTTTCCTTTTTCGCTGTTTGCGACGTGCTCTTGAGCTATATCGTCGACCCGAAGCCAGTAAGCTCGACCACGAACTAGGTAATTGTCTTCGTTTATCTCAAAGAATGGCGTGTGGGCTCTCTTATCGTCGAGTGGGGAGTTGACGGTTAGGACAACCAGCATTGTCGGTAAAAGGTTTTGGCTCCATTTTTTGAGCCACTTTGGTTCTAGATAGTAGCTGAAGGAATCGTTCCAGTATTTCTCTTCGGCTGTGGTTTTGAGCTGTATTCGTAAGTCTGCTTCTGCGAATTCTACGGATCCGTCAATGGCGATGAAGTCTTTATCACGTTTGGAAAAGTTTACTCCGTGGTTTGCCGCGAGTTGCGTCATGTAGGCGACGCTTAAGTCTTCCTTAGCTGCCGATGGCGGGTTGGTGGTTAGGAGCATTAAAACCTACGGAGATAGAGGTGTAGTTTCGTTGAGAACGATACCCTGTATCGGTGAGTTGTGTGCAGGAACACGAATATTTTAATGCTTAGGCTTTAATTATCCGCCTTACACGGCAAGGGAATGGGGCCAAGAAATGTCGAATGCTACTCACTGAAACTGGAGGTATTGCCGTTGGCGAGCGCCGCGGGCGGTCATGCTTTATCCTGTTGTCGGGCCCACAATCCCCCGGTTGGGCCCAGGACGCCTTCGCGTTTCGAGCTCAGCTCCGCGAAGGCATACCTACGTTCTAGTCTGTGACCACCCCGCTATCCCGGGCATCATCTATAGTGAACTCTTCGTACTCGCGCCAGAAGTCTTCACGCTTCTTTTGGCGTTCCCAGAGCCAGCCGGTGCACATATTGGTGGTTTGCGGGGTGTTTGTCCGCTCGATTATGTCCCCAACGGTCTTATTGTGACCTTTTATCTGTAGCTCGGTTGACCAGTGGATTGCCTCGTCACGCTCCTCGTCGGGTATGTCTCCCGCGCTAAGTTCAACAAAGATAGACGTCCCTTCTATCGCTGCATCTATCCGGCCATAAGCGTCGCACTTGTACGCCTCCCAGGTTTCGCGTTTAGTTTCCTCGTTTGCGAAGCCGTCCGCCCGGCTAGTGAGTAGGAGTATTGCGAGTGCTGCAATGATGACGCCGAGGGCTACGAGGAGCCAGAACCACCAACGCCTATAAAAGGGCCTCTTTGGGGGCTTGGCGGGGATTTGCTGCGAGTGATATGGAGAGCTTGGCGAAGTCATGCTGCTTGCCTTTCATAGAGAGATTTCCAGATTGTGGTGAGGTGGATGGTGATGCCGAGCTCGTGGGCTATTGCCGCGGGGTGCGGGCCGTGGAGGCGCTCAGCAAGTGCGTAATCGACGGGGGAGATGAGAAGCCTTGCGGCGAACTCGTCGGCCTGGCGCTCCTACGCCCCATAGTGTCCGGGCGGGTGACTGTAGTGTGCGTGGTCTAGGGAGCATAGGGTGGTGACGTCATCCATCCCGACACGCAGCGTGATGGTGCGTTTGTGGGGCACCCATGCTGCTTTTGGCCCGCCGTGGTGCCACCGGATTCGGTAGCCCCGGGCCTGCGCCACATCAATCAGGGCGTCAACGTTAATCAATCAAATCTTCACCTCGTTTCTCGCGCTCAGCCTGCTCGTCGGGGGATGAGTCAGCGACGTGCGGGATGCTTTCATCCCACCGTCAATGACGGTGCCGTCATCCTCGTCATCATGCATTGAAGCAGATGCGTCGGACACGGGGGTGGGATGCGGGGTGGCCCCACTTTCAGGCGCGCTGTGGAGCGCACAGGCAACGCTGGTGGGCGTGGTGAACCTCAATGCGAGAATCTGTGGATAAGCAGTTACCATAACCCACATGAGTGTTGAGATGGACCCGTTAATCGAGTCGCTGTATTACTGGTCCGACATCATCGGAGTCCTTCTCATGGGCATGATCGGCGGCACCATTGCCCGCCAGCGCGGCTACGACATCGTGGGTTTCTTCTTCATCGCGATGTTCTCCTCCCTGGGCGGAGGCATGATCCGTGACGTGCTCATCAACCGCGGCACCGTGGCGGCGATGAGTCAGCCGGAGTACCTTTACTTGGCCTTTACAGGCGCAATCATCGCGCGCTTTGTCTATTTCAAGGGCAAGACCTGGGATTATGTGCAATCCCATGGTGATGCGGTGGTGTCGGCACTGTGGGCGTCGACAGGCGCGCTCAAGGCCATTGCCTACGGCCTGCCCTTTATTCCCTGCATCATGATGGGTGTGTTCACAGCGACTGGCGGCTCCATGATTCGTGACATTGCGATGGGCCGTGAACCGGCAGTCTTTGGTGACAACACACCGACTGTTATCCCCGCAGTGGCGTGTGCACTGGTGGTGCTGGGGGCGGATGCCACCGGGTTCTTGGCCTACGGTGTCATCTTGGGCCCAATCGTGTCCTTTGTGCTGACCATGCTGGGCATCTGGGTAGGCTGGCGCATTCCTGCCCGTCAAGAGTGGGCGCCGGTTAATGACACTGCTGCGTATGTCATGGTGATGGCGCGCAAGGCGGAGAACAAGGGCCGCGCTGTGGGCCGTCGTCTGGAGCCGACCAAGCTCCGTGCGTGGCGGCATAACCAGATGGAGAAAGCACTGCAGCGACGTATTGAACGTGAGGTGCGCGCGGGTAAGCGCCGAGCAGACGCGACTATCGACGCCTCAGAGTTCCTCGATTCCTTCAATGAGGAAGTCGCCGAGATGTCTGCAGAGATGGCGGCAGCTTCTTCTGACGCCCACTCTGATTTCGGTGTAGACCTTAGCGGTGATTCCTACGATGCCCAGAACAGCGAAGGGCCTTCGCCGCGCGAACTTCTGGACCGAATCTTGGCCGATGAGAAGCTTACAGATGAGCTGGTTGAGAAACTTATGCATCGCTACGAGAACCGAGATAATTAAAACCTGAAAAATAGGTTAAAATGGGTGCGGAAGAAAGGAGTCAAGGGTGCGATCTGTCCGGTCCGGTCTCAGCGTAGTGTTAGCTCTGGCCGTGACGTGCGTCGGCGCGACGGCCGTTACAGGCTGCGCGGATGAGTCCGCACACGTCGACACTTCAGGACTAGACCTTATTACGACCGATATCTCCGAACCCCAAAATTCCCTCATCCCGGCAGACTCCAATGACGTTCCGGGTCAGACCATCATCAACTTGGTGTACTCCGGCCTGATGTATTTGGACAAGGACGGCAACCCGCACTATGACATGGCGGAGTCCGTCACCCAAGTCAACGACACGATCTATGACGTGGTCATCCGGGATGACGCAGTGTTTTCCGATGGCTCGGAGGTTGACGCCCGAGACTTCGTTGATACGTGGAATACGGCTGTACGCCAGTCATTGCAGTCGGCCTATAATTTCGAGCCCATCCTGGGGTTCCACGAGGGGCAGCAAACCATGCGCGGCTTGAGCGTGACGGGGAAGAAGTCCTTCCGCATTGAGCTCTCTCGCCCCACCGCGGGTTTCCTCGAGCGCTTGGGCTACTCCGTCTTCTTCCCCATGCGCTCTGAGGATCAAAATCAGCTGACAGAGCGCGGCACGGATCCCATCGGCAACGGGCCCTACATGTTGGTCTCGTGGGAACGCGAAGAAGCTCTCACAATCGTGCCGAATCCTCGCTATGAGGGGCCGCGTACCCCGCAGAACGAGGGAATCAAGTTTGTAATCTATCCCTCCGAGGATCACGCTTACAAGGACTTGGTGGCAGGGAATCTGGACGTGCTTGTCCAGATCCCTGATTCCAAGCTGGCCACCTTCGAAGATGAGTTGGGTTCCCAGGCAGTAAGCAAGCCGGTGGGGTCCATGATGGAAATCACCATCCCGGCTAATGCCTCGAACTTCCGCGGCGAGGCAGGCCGTCTGCGCCGACGCGCCCTGTCTATGGCAGTGGACCGTGAGAAGCTGGCCCGCGAGGTCTTCTACGACACCGTAATCCCGGCCAATGGCTTCGTCGCACCACTTCATGGCACGATGCCACCCGCACCCACCGACGCCGAGGCGCTGACCTACCAGCCGGAAAAGGCCCGCGAACTCTGGGAGAAGGCAGAGAAAATGGATCCCTTTGAAGGGACCTTCAGCATTGCCTATAACCTGGATGGCAGCCACCAGAAGTGGGTCGAAGCTGTAGCTCAACAGATGACGGATACCCTCGGCGTGCCCTGTGAAGGTCGTCCCTTGGAAACATTCAAGGATATGCGCCAAGAAGTCACTGCGCGCCACATCACGGGAGCCTTCCGCACCGTGTGGCAGGCAGAATACCCGGATGAATCTTCCTTCCTCGCACCACTGTTTGCGTCGTACTCGGCGGCAAATGAGTCCGGATTTAGCAACGGCGAATTCGATGATCTGCTAAAGAAAGCCGGCAAGGCCGCTACCAAGGCTGAGGCCCACGAGTACTACGCGCAGGCCCAGGATCT
This sequence comes from Corynebacterium sp. BF-R-2, assembly GCF_024586525.1. NCBI lineage: Bacteria > Bacillati > Actinomycetota > Actinomycetes > Mycobacteriales > Corynebacteriaceae > Corynebacterium > Corynebacterium sp. BF-R-2. The sequence goes on from NZ_JAMFTP010000017.1 coordinate 26,842, forward strand.
TCTGGTGGACGCTATGCCGGCGATTCCGCTGTGGACCTCAAAGGCACTTGGGGCCTATGGCAAGGACATTGCTCCTGCTAGCTACACGTGGAAGCCCACGCCGAACTATTATCTCATTCACCGCACGTAGTCGCTTCTTCTTCCAAGGCTTCTGGCAGGCTGCGCGGCTAGAGTTAGTGAAATGCTGAGGTACTACTTTTTCACCTTCTGGCAGGCCTTCATCGATCATGGTCTGCCGCTACTGGGCATGCTGCTCACCGTGCTTCTTATCCCCCGCGTGGGACGGCTGGCAGTGCGGGTTATCGAATCCCGCTTGGATGAGAATGAGGAATCAACCAAGGCGCGCTTAGCCTTGGCAGGCGCTCTGGTCTACGTTGCCCAAGCCGTGGCGTATTTTCTTCTCGTCGTGGCTGCACTCGCCAACCTGGGCGTACCTGCACTCGGTGCGGCCATCCCCGCAACCGTGGTCTCAGCCGCGGTCGGTTTCGGTGCGCAGAAAATCATCGGTGATTTCCTTGCCGGCTTCTTCATTCTCTCGGAGAAGCAGTTCGGCGTCGGAGATTATGTGAGCTTCGATGGCGTGACGGGCGTGGAGGGAACCGTTGTGTCCTTGACTTTGCGAACGACGACGGTGCGCACTCCCACCGGCGAGGTGGTTATGGTGCCCAACGGTTCAGCAGGCGTGGTAACAAACTATTCCCAGGAGTGGTCCCGTGCGGTGGTGGACATCGCCATCCCGGTCCATGAGGGAGACAGCCTTCCTGACATTACGGCTCGAGTGGAAAAGATTTCGGAGCACGCCATCCGCACACCGGATATTCGTGATGACGTGGATGGTGAACTCGATGTGCTTCCCGCTACCGGAATTGTGGCGCCGACCGTTGCCGGTCAACCCTGGCAGGTGAAGTACCGTGTCCTCGTGCGGGTCAACCCTGCCCGCCAGTGGGCAGTTGAACGTGCGATCCGCTCGGCGCTGCTCGCGTCCTTCTGGGATCTGTACAAGCTCCCCCACCCAGAGGCCATTCCGGATGAGTTCCCCTTGGATCGCACGGCGACAAACTCCGCGAGCACATCGACGGGCAGTGATGCCCACGCTGAGGCGTCGATGACTAGCTCTGTGCCGACCACGAACCAGCATGCCGCTGCTGAACGTGAGGATTCGGGGGAGGCATCGCAGGCGGTAGCGGGGGCTGTAGCGAATACGGACATGAGCACTGACAATGGGCCAGGCCGCCCAGCTTATTCGGGGCGCGACAAGGAAGACGAGCCGGATGAGCACACTCGCGGAATTTGGCGCGCAGATCACCCAAAGAACAAGTGGGACTATTTCTGGACCATAGGCGGACGAGTACGCGCGTCCACGACCGGCCTATGTGCCGGGCTTGCTGTTGTTGGCGCATTGCTGCTCGCGTCAGCAAACCCGGATGGCGTGGATGCGGGCTGGCTGTCGCCCTCGCGGTGGATGAATGAAATTGCCACCGCGGCTGAGTCCTCGGAGCAGCAGACCGCGCCTGAAACAGCCCCACGCGAGGCCTCGCAGGACGACGCACCAGCAGCGGAGCCCACTGCGAGTGACAGGGAAGAAGGCACAGAAAACGGTGCAAAATCCTCCCCACGCAACGAGTCGTCTGTGGCTCCACGACCAGAGGAGGCGCACGACGGTGACACAGCAGCCACACCTGCGGTTACTGAAGGAGATGACGGGTCACGCACGGGCGATGTGACGGATACCGTGGAATCGATTTCCCCAGACACCGCCGCGTCCACCGACACCGTCGAGTCAGCCCCTGCGAACTAAGCGGGGAACTCCCTAGGTGAACGCGGCTCTGTGAGAGACGCTCGGGAGAGCACATGAGAAATATGAGTGATAGGGATGCAACGCGGTGAAGCGCTACATTGTGTTTATCGCTACTCGTGGCGCATTCGTTAACGCCAGCGAGGACTATGACACGAAACCAACGCCTGGTTTGAATGTCATCGAGACCGCCTCGTGAACCGGGGAACCGGGTTTAAGCAGGTCCTCCACTCGCAGCCAGTGCATCTGTGCCTCCTCGCGGGTGATGGTGACAAAGCTGTAGCCGTGGCTGTCCAAGTCCACGTGATAGCAGTGCGGGTTCGCTGCGCGGAGGAGCTGCTGTGCGGTCTGTGAGACGGTGTTTCCCTGTCGCAGGTTGAGTGCCTCATTGATATTGGGCGCCGAGACGGACGCACAGACCATTTCGGCCCCCACAACTCGGCTGCCTGTAGTGATGGCGTGGGCCCATTCGGTGTGAATGTCACCGGTGAGAAAAAGGGTGTGGGTGGGGAGGGCGTCGATAAGCGCACGGCGTTCGGCGGAGTACCCATCCCACTGGTCACCGTTGATGGGGATACTGGTGATGTTGTCCGTCAGTGCCGCAGCCACCTGCGCCGTCATGGAGTTCTCCTGTAGAGATATGAGATTGAGTGGGGCGAACATGACGGAATTGCCCAGCACTTTCCACGTGGCCTGCGAGGTCTCAATCTTGCCCAACAGCCACTCGTACTGCTCCGAGCCCAGCATTGAGCGGCCCTCTTGGGCGAAAGCCACGGGATTCCAGGACACCTGCTCATCGCGGTAGGTGCGCAGGTCCATCATGGTCAGCTCTACCAAGTCACCGAAGGTGAGGGAACGGTAGAGATGCCCAGCCTCGGATGGCGCGGTGGCGCGCACAGGCATCCACTCGAAGTAGGCGCGCATTGCCGCTGACTGTCGCGCGGCCCAGCTGCCTTCCGTGGCGGGGCTGTGGTTCTCAGCGCCACCGGCCCAGTTATCGTTAGCTATCTCGTGGTCATCCCACACCACGACCCACGGCAGCGCTGCATGGGCTTCCTGCAAGTCCGGGTCGGTACGGTAGCGTCCGTAGCGCGTGCGGTAATCCGCCAGCGTTGTAATCTCGTGTGCTGGGTGGTGCAGGCGAACCGGCCCGAAACCGGAGTAGGCGCCGGAGCGATACTCGTAGATGTAATCACCCAAAAAGACCATGTAGTCCAGCTGCCCACCGCGGGCTCGCTGTGCGATGTCCCGGTAGGCGCTGAAGAAACCGGACTCCCAATTGGCACACGAGGCCACGCCAAAGGTGAGCTTGTCCGGGGAGGCATTCGCGGCGGGTGCGGTCTTGGTGCGTCCAATAGGGGAGGAGGCACCGTCTACGAGGAAGCGGTAAAAATACACCGTGTCCGGCTCGAGGCCGTGCGGGTCCACATGGACGGTGTGGTCATGGTCCGCGGTGGCTTGGGCGTGGCCACGCTTGACGACGTCCCCCATCCCCTCATCCCGGGCCACTTCCCATTCCACGGTGACTGCTGGGCCCACGCCGCTGCCAGGAAGGGCCTCCTCCGTGGGTGTTACGCGCGTCCATAAAATGACCGAATCCGGAATCGGATCTCCCGAGGCCACTCCGTGCACGAAGGGGAGCTGTCCCTCCGGCGGCTCGACCAAGCCGAGGGAGGCGGAAGCGTTCGGATCTGCTGCGGAGGCGGAGGATGCGGCGAGTGAAGCGGCCGTGGCGGTGGCCAGGCCGGTGGCGTGCAGGAGGCGGCGACGAGAGAAGGAACGGCGCATGTTTCAAAGGTTTCTCCCCTGAAGCGTCTCCGCAACTTGGGGCGCGAGAATTCGCTCGCTGGTTAAACGCCGTTTCCCGGAGCGTTACGTGAGCTTTACCCCCGGGGTAGTGAGATTTCCTCGGCGGCGGTGTTACGGGATATAACAAGTACTTATGACAAAGTTCTCTCGCGCGGTTCTCGCCGCTTCTGTTTCTGTTTCACTGTCTCTTTTCGCCGTGGTCCCTGCTCATGCAGAGACTGGTGCTGTCGACGCGGAGGTTGTCGCTCCGGCCTCTACTGTCCCTGAGTCCGATGCTGACCCAACCTCTACCTCGAGCTTCGAGTCCCCCGCTAAGGACGACGCATCTGATGCTGAGGAGCAGCAGTCTTCTCAGGGGGAGAAGATCGCCCTCGGCGTGGGCATTGCTGCGGCAGTACTCGCAGCCGCCGCCGGAGGCGTGTTCTGGGCGGTTCAGCAGGGCATTATCCCGAATCCGCTTCCCGGCGTAATTCCCTCTCCACAGGCTCCTGCTCCCGCTCCCGCCCCAGCGCCCGCACCAGCCCCAGCCCCTGCGCCGGCACCGAAGCCTGAACCGGCTCCTGCCCCTGCGCCCGCACCAGCCCCGGCACCCGCTCCAAAGCCTGCTCCCGCACCGGCGCCTGCTCCGCAGCCAGCACCGGCTTACTATGGTCGTTGCCTCGATGTGTGGAATGCACTCGGTCGTCCGATTTACCCGAGCGATCCGGGCTTCCGCTCGAAGTTTGACAGGGATGGTGATGGCGTAGGCTGCGAGAGGGATCCTCGTTAAGCTAGAGCGCATGAGCGCTTTTTCTTCCATTGAATCGTGGCCCGTCGACACCGTTGCCGGTGCATTGCTGCACCGCGGCGACGTGGTGGAGCAGGTGGGTGATGCCACACGCCGCTTCCCAGTAGCGTCGGTGACCAAGCTTGTGGCTGCCTATGGGGTGATGGTGGCCGTGGAAGAAGGCGCGGTGGAGCTGGATCAGCCCGCTGGCCCGGAAGGCTCCACGCTGCGCCACCTGCTCGCGCATGCTTCGGGCGTGGGCTTCGATTCGCGTGAACTTCAGAAGCCGGTGGGAAAGCGGCGCATTTACTCTTCGGCGGGCTATGAGTGGGCCGCTGAGGTGGTGGAGAAGGCCACCGACTTTTCTTTCCCTGACTACCTTGCGGAGGGAGTGTGCGCCCCGCTGGGAATGAGCGCGACCACCCTCGAAGGTTCGGCGGGCCACGGTGTGGTTTCCACCGTTAATGATCTCGCGGTCTTTGCCCGTGAGGTGCAGTCCCCGCAGCTGCTTGCTCCCTCCACTGTCGACGAGATGCGCAGCGTACAGTTCCCCGGACTGCGCGGCATCGTGCCAGGCTATGGCAGCTTTAAGGACTGCACGTGGGGACTGGGCTTTGAGATCCATGGGGAGAAGGAACAGTGGATGGGTGGCCTGCCAACTGACGCCGTGGGGCACTTCGGCATGAGTGGCACTTACCTTTGGGTTGCCGGTGACTGGGCCATGGTGGCGCTGACTGACCGTGATTTTGGGGACTGGTGCAAGCCGCTGTGGGCGGAGGCTAACACGGCGATCTGGGAGGAGTGCCAGGCGCAGTAGCTATGCCGTGCCGTGGCCGACTGAGGGCGCAACGGGGGTAGTGGGGTGCCTGTGGCGGCGGCACGTGGCTGGTGCATATGAACACTAGTGTTGCGAAAGTGATTCGTGTGGCGGATTTCGGGGGAGAAGTCTCAAGGTGAGATTGAGACAGCGGGGGCTTAAGTGCAGGTTGAGGGTTGTTGAGGCTTAAGTGGCGGAGGAAAATTGTGAGCAACTCAGACGCACCGAAGCCACGTGCGGCTTGGCCCAAGGTTGAGCTCAGCGTGTGGCGTGATGAAGGCAAGTTCGTAGGGGAAGACGAAGCTCGTCTTGCGTCGGCGCAGGCCGGCGTGCCATCACACGGACGTCAAAGGAGACAAAGGAGTGAATCTACGCGTTCACCCGCAGCACGCCGACGCATCTGCGCCGGCCACGTCAGCGAGCCCTGTCGTTAGCCCCGCAGAAAGCTGGCCCAACCGCGCCTGCGGTGAAGTCGGCACAGCGGTCCTGCAGATTTCGGGCATGCCCCGCGGCCTGCGCCCGGCTATCGAGCGTGCCATGGCGCGCTGCATCCGCAGCGAGAGCGAATTCATCGTGCCGGGCGATGACCCACTCACCGCGCAGTGGTGTACCCGTTGGCGCCGTGATGCCGACTGGGACCCGGTGAGTGGAATGACGCTCGGCGGTGGCCCCAGCGTGGGCATCGGCTGCCGCCAGGTCCTTACCGGCACGCCCAGCGAGCTGGAAGCCCTAGGCCGCGCAGTAGAGATGCTGGCAGGGGAGTACGGCTTTAAAGGTGCAGTCCAGCGCGCGCTCTAGGCTCGTTTCACAGCCCTAGTCCTGAAAAGGATCGAGGATGTGCTCCGAGAGGTCCGCCACGGAATCGATGATGCGCGTCGGGCGGTACGGGTAGCGCTCAATCTCGCGGTCATCACTGATGCCAGAGCGCACGAGGATACTGCGCATGCCTGCCTCAAGGCCTGACTTGACGTCAGTATCCATCCGGTCACCAATCATCACGGTGTTCTCCGAGTGCGCGCCAATGTTGTTCAGAGCGCTGCGCATCATGACCGGGTTGGGCTTGCCCACATAGTAGGGCTCGCGGTTGGTCGCCGCTGTGATGAGCGCGGCCACGGCACCCGTAGCCGGCAGCACTCCCTGCGGTGCGGGGCCAGTGACGTCGGGGTTCGTGGCAATGAAGCGAGCGCCATTGCGGATGAGGTTGATGGCCGTCGTGATGGCCTCAAAGGAGTAGGTGCGCGTCTCACCCAACACCACGAAGTCTGCCTCCGTTTCATTGAGAATCCAGCCTGCTTCGTGCAGCGCGGTGGTCAAGCCCGACTCGCCCACCACATAGGCGGTAGACAGGCCCGCCTGGTTCGAGAGGAAAGCCGCGGTGGCCGTGGCCGAGGTCCAAATACGCTCTGCCGGGATGTCCAAGCCAGTGTTCTTAAGGCGGGCGGAAAGATCCCGCGGGGTCGACATTGAGTTGTTAGTCAGCACCATGTACTCGATGTCATTATCCTTCAGCGCCTGGATGAACTTATCCGCGCCGGGAATCATATCTCCTTCCTTGATGAGCACGCCGTCCATGTCGGAGAGATAAGAAATCACGAGTGTTCCTCCAAATAATTAGCAAGTTCGCCCACCGTCTTCACGGAGAGCATTGTTTCTTCAGTCAGCCGCACCCCGCAGGCTTCCTCAAGGCGAATGGCCAGCTCAATGCGCTCAAGCGACTCCACCCCAAGGTCTTCCAAGAGGGCGTCGCGCTCCAAGCCCTCCTCAATTCCCGTGACTTTCGTGATAAGGCGGGTGAGCTCACCATAGGTATCGCCAGCGGAAGCAGAATCGGTGTCCTCGGCCGGCTCGGAGCCAAAGCGGGCGGCCAGTTGTGCGGAAAGGTCGTTAGCCATATGTATCAGTCTAGTATTGAAATGTCATGATTATTCGAGCACGCTCCTCCGCAATCGCCCGCAGCTGGGCGCGCCGCGTTCGCCCGCAGATGCGCCGCGTTGAGCACGGCGTCCATTCCCAACTGCATGATCTCACTACCGAGCCTGGTTTGACGCAGGTCAGCGCCACTGGCTTCGTGGACAACGAGGGCGTGCGCGTGGCCTGGTATGAAGTCGGGCCAGCGGATGCCGAGGTAACCGCGGTCTTTATTCACGGTTACTGTTTGTCGGCGGAGAGCTTCTATTCGCAGGTTGCGGATGTCCGCGCAAACTATCCCTCGGTGCGTTGTTTGCTTGTCGATGTCCGCGGCCACGGCCGCTCCACCCACGTCGCTCCCTCTGAGTGCACCGTGCGGGGCGCAGCCGATGATGTTCTCGCAGTTATTGCTGAGCGCGCCGCAACTGGGCCGCTGGTGGTGATGGGCCACTCCATGGGCGGCATGATTGCGCTCAATCTTCTGCGGCGTGCCCCACGTCAGGTGGCCCAGCGCATCGAGGGAATGCTGTTGGTCTCAACGTCGATGCAGCGCTTTGCTGCCGAGGGAATGGCCCGCATGTTGGAATCGCGGACCCTCGGTGCGATCTACAGTGCCTGCCTGCGCCTTCCCGATCGCATGAATCGCGCGCGCTTCGAGGCAGCAGCGGTGGTCACACCCGCGTTCGCCGCACTCCTGCAAGGTTTCCCGCAGATGGACAGCCTGCAGTTCCACGTCTCCATGCTGCTCGACACGCCGATGTCGAGCTACGCTGGCTTTTTTGATGACTTGGTGGAGCACTCCGAGTTCGGTGCGGCGGCTCGGCTCCGTGATATCCAAGGGGAAATCGTCGTGGGCAACTATGACATCGTCACCCCGAAGCGCCAGTCCGAGGTCATTGCTCGGCATTGGCCCGCGGCGACGTTTACCGCTATCGAGGGTGCCGGCCACATGGTCATCCTGGAGGAACCACTCGAGGTCTCTAAGGCGCTGGGCCGTGTCCTTGACCGTGTGCTCGCTAGTTCCCGCTGACGGCGGCTGAGCCCTTTGCTGATAGCGGTCGTGCCCTTTGCTGTTGGCGGCCGAGCCCCGCGCGGTGGCTGAACTGCCCTATCTGCCAAAGTTGTCGCCCCTGCCTCAATTTTTGGAAGAAAAATTGTCAGGTAGGGCAGTTGCCGTTGTGGCTTTGAGCATGAGAATGCCCCTTCTGCCCGAAGCGGGACAGAAGGGGCTGGAGGGCGTGAAGCTTTTAGCCCTAAGACTTAGTCCTCATCGGAGGAGGCGGCGAAGGTAGCCGTCGGGTCATCGATCTTCAGGTCGCGGGCAGCCTGCTCCACGACGCTACGCTCCACCTTGCCCTCGCGAGCCAGGCCCTCGAGGACGGCGACGACGATGGACTCGGCGTCATTGTTGAAGAAGCGGCGAGCGCCCTCACGGGTATCGGAGAAGCCGAAGCCGTCCGTGCCCAGGACGATGTACTCGCCCGGCACGTAGGGGCGAATCTGCTCCTGCAGGTCCGTGGCGAAGTCGGAGACACCGATGTACGGCCCCTCGAAGCCCTTGAGCTGGGAGGTGGCGAAAGCCTCGGTCGGGGTGCTGCCCTTCTGCAGGGCCTCCTTGTTGCGGGCAGCGCCATCGCGGGCCAGGTTGACCCACGAGGTGACGGAGAACAGCGAAGCCTTGACGTCGAACTGCTCGGCCAGGATTTCCTGGGCACGCAGCGCCTCATAGACACCGACACCGGAGGCCAGGATGTTGGCCGGGATGGAGCCGGACTCGGCGGTGTTGTAGTGGTAAATACCCTTGTGCAGGCCCTCGACGTCGAGGTTCTCCGGCTCGGCCGGCTGCTTCACCGGCTCGTTGTACACGGTGATGTAGTACATGATCGGCTCGTTGTCTTCGCCGTACATGCGCTCGATACCGCGCGGAACAAGGTGAGCAATTTCGTAGCCGAAGGCTGGGTCGTAGACCTCAACCGCTGGGTTGGTCGATGCCAGGATCGGGGAGTGACCATCCATGTGCTGCAGGCCCTCACCGGTCAGGGTGGTGCGGCCGGCAGTAGCACCGATGATGAAGCCGCGGCCCAGCTGGTCGCCGGCGGCCCAAAAGGCATCGCCGGTGCGCTGGAAGCCGAACATCGAGTAGAAGATGTACAGCGGAATCATGGCCTCGCCCTGGGTGGCGTAGGAGGTTGCAGCGGCGGTGAAGGACGCGGCAGCGCCGGCTTCAGAAATACCTTCGTGGAGGATCTGGCCGTCAGTAGCCTCGCGGTAGGAGAGCATGAGGTCATGGTCCACAGGCACGTAGTTCTGGCCGCGTGGGTTCCAAATCTTCAAGGTCGGGAACCAGGAGTCCATACCGAAGGTGCGGGCCTCATCCGGGATGATCGGCACAACGCGCTTGCCCAGCTCCTTGTCACGCATGAGCTCCTTGAAGGTTCGAACCAGAGCCATGGTCGTGGCCACATCCTGCTTGCCCGAGCCCTTACGCACCGAGCGCAGCTTGGACAGATCCGGGGTGGTCAGCGTGGTGAAGTTCTCGCGGCGCTCCGGCAGGAAGCCACCGAGCTCCTTACGACGCTCCAGCATGTACTTGATTTCCGGAGTCTCCGGACCCGGGTGGTAGTAGGGCGGCAGGTACGGATCAGCCTCAAGCTGCTCATCCGAAATCGGGATACCCTGCTTATCGCGGAAGAGCTTGAGATCCTCCAGCGTCAGCTTCTTCATCTGGTGGGTAGCGTTACGGCCTTCGAAGTTGTGGCCCAAGCCGTAGCCCTTAATGGTGTGGGCCAGGATGACGGTCGGGCGGCCGGTGCCGGCGTAGCTCAGAGCCTTGTCATACGCAGCGTAGATCTTGCGATAGTCGTGGCCACCACGGCGCAGTGCCCAGATCTCATCATCGGTCATGTCCTCAACCAGCTTGAGCGTGCGCTCATCGCGGCCGAAGAAGTGTTCACGCACGTAGGCGCCATCGTTGGCCTTGAAGGTCTGGTAGTCACCATCCGACGTGGTGTTCATGATGTTGACAAGGGCGCCTTCCTTGTCAGCGTCGAGAAGCTTGTCCCAACCGCGGCCCCACACGACCTTGATGACGGACCAGCCGGCGCCACGGAAGAAGGACTCCAGCTCCTGGATAATCTGCGTGTTACCGCGCACCGGGCCGTCCAGGCGCTGCAGGTTACAGTTCACCACGAAGGTGAGGTTGTCCAGCTCATAGAGGGACGCCATCTGTAGCAGACCACGGGACTCCGGCTCATCCATCTCACCGTCACCGAGGAAGGCCCACACGTGCTGCTTGGAGGTGTCCTTGATGCCGCGGGTCTCCAGGTACTTGTTGAAACGAGCCTGGTAGATAGCATTAATCGGGCCAAGACCCATGGAAACAGTTGGGAACTCCCAGAAGTCCGGCATCAGGCGTGGGTGCGGGTACGAAGGCAGGCCCTTATTCTCACCGCGGGAGTGCTCCTGGCGGAAGCTGTCCATGTCCTCTTCAGTCAAGCGGCCTTCCATGAAGGCGCGGGCGTAGACGCCCGGGGAGGCGTGGCCCTGGAAGAAGATCTGGTCACCGCCGGACGGATCGTCCTTGCCCTTGAAGAAGTGGTTCAGGCCAACCTCATAGAGCGGGGCAGCGCCAGCGTAGGTGGAAATGTGGCCACCAACGCCAATGCCCGGACGCTGTGCGCGGTGCACCATGATGGCGGCGTTCCAGCGGATCCAACGACGGTAGCGCTTCTCTAGCTCCTCGTCGCCGGGGAATTCCGGCTCGAGGGAGGTCGGGATGGTATTAACGAAGTCCGTAGACGTCAGGGACGGCAGTGGAACACGCTTGGCGGTGGCACGCTCAAGAAGGCGTAGCATCAGGTAGCGGGCACGTTCCGGATCGGAAGAATCAAGCAGACCGTCGAGGGAATCCATCCACTCGCGGGTCTCCTCCGGGTCGGAGTCGTGCAGGTACGCGGCTACACCATCGCGGACGATGGGGAAGTTGGAGTCGCCGTTGACAGCGTCCAAATCAGCCATTGAATCCTCCTGGTTCGGGGTACAAAGATCTGTCACAAGGATACGCGTCTCTCACTAGGGAGACACGTCGAGGTCCCTTGTGGTGCTTTTACGGGGGAAAATGTCCACTTCTGGGGAGGAATAGGGGTGGTTCAGCGCGAAAATGTGCACGACAGACGTTAAAATACTCTGCATGACAACGACGACTCCATCGGAAGGAACTCAACACGTGACCGGATCTGCGGCCAAGCTCGGTATCGAGGAGGGGCAGATCGCCCTCGAACTCGGATGGGACGAGGACTGCGATTCCACGATTTCCGAGTCCATTGAAGACGTGCTGGGAGAAGACTTCCTCGACGAGGAGACCGACGAGCTGTGTGATGTCGTGCTGCTGTGGTGGCGCGCTGAGGATGGCGACTTGGTCGATGGCCTCGTGGACGCCACCCGTCCACTCGGTGATTCTGGCCGAATCTGGCTGCTCACCCCGGGTGCCGGCAAGCCGGGCAACCTTGAACCGGGTGAGATCTCCGAATCCGCACAGCTGGCAGGCCTAGTGCAGACCAAGGCTGAGCGCCTTGGTGAGTGGCAGGGTTCTTGCCTCGTGGCACGCGGCTACACCAAGAAGCCTTAAACTTTTCGCTGCTCAGCGGGCATTCTCGGTGTCGGGGGAGGCCCTGATTTGTTACTGCGGGTGCCCGTAAGCTAATCTTGTGCGAGCGCACCAAGCGCACTGCGGCTTTAGCTCAGCTGGAAGAGCAACTGGTTTACACCCAGTAGGTCGGGGGTTCGATCCCCTCAGGCCGCACCATGTGAGGGCCACTTTCTACACTGCTAGGATGTGGCCCTTTCGCGATCTCACGGCTGTCCCACGGGGGACGGGGGTGACGCTAGAAGCGGTCTTGGCCGCGGTTGCGGATCTTTTCGTAGAAGTCCGGCTTGGAGGAGCCGTAGCGCGAGCGGGAACGGCGCGAGGAGGAAGCAGGGGAGGCCGGTGCTGTGGGCTGCGGTGCGGCGTCGGTAGACACCGCGGACTCAGCGGACTCAGAGGACGCAGGTGCGGAGTCGGAGGCAGACTCCAGCTCGGCTGTGGTGGGGCCGTCTACAGCGGCTTCAGCAGCGGCGAGAGCAGCTTCTTCCTCGCGGGCACGACGGCGTTCCCTAATCTCCGACCACACGAAATAGGCCAAGCCCAGCGGCGCCATGATGCCGAAGGCAATCCATTGGTAGCCATAGGACAGGTGATTACCGCGGTCGAGCTTAGGAACGGGGAGCGCGTGGAGCTCGCCGGGCTGATCCGGGGAGAGTTGGAGGTAATCGTGGGCGAGGGGGACGCCGACAAGCCCTGCTATCTGCTCCGTATTGATGGAGTAGACCTGCGTGTAGCCCTGCTGCTCCGTGGGGGCGGACGTGTGCTGGGGTTCGTCCGTACGGGCCATGGCCACGATGGTGACGTTCTCACTGGGGGCCTTATCGATGTGGGGGACGGCGTTGCCCTCATCGGTGGGCATCCAGCCGCGGTTAACCAGATAGGTCGTGCCCGAGGTGCTTTCAAACGGGACGAGGGACTGGAAGGCGGGGCTCGAGCCCACTGGGCGCAGGCGCAGCAGTACTTCCTGATCCGGCAAATAGTGGCCGGTGACCTCAGCGCGGGTCCATTCCTTGTTCAGCGTTCCCTCAGCGGAGAAAACATCCTCGATCGGCTGCGGGTCAGACTCATAGGCCTCTTCGATGAGGTGGTTGCGTTCCACAATCTGATCATCCTTACCCAGCTGCCATGGTGCGAGCACCGTGAAGGCGAAGTAGGTAAAGGCGACGACAGTGATGAGCAGGATGACCCACCCAGGCTTGAGGAACGTCTTCAGCATGAGGACCAGTCTAGTCGCGCTGCTCGCGAATCCACTCGAGTAGGCCTGGCACGGACGCGTCGATCTCCTTGCGGGTGCGCTCAAAGTCCTCGTCAGTGCCGTAGAACGGATCCTCGACGCTGGCGTCCTCAGGAGAGTTCGGGTCGAAACTGCGCATGAGGCGCACCTTATCCTTAGGGATACCGCGCTCAAGGAGGGCATCGCGGTGGCCAGTGTCCATAGCCACGAAAAGATCGGCGTCCATGTGCTCCTCACCGAGCTGGGAAGCGCGGTGATTGGCACCATCATGGCCGCCGCGGCGCAGCTCTGCCACGGCGCGCTCATCGGCTCCCTGGCCAACGTGCCAGCCGCCGAGACCACACGAGGATACGCGGGCAAGGAGGTCGAGCATGTCGGTCTCCATGGCATCGCGGGTGATGATTTCAGCCATGGGGGAGCGGCAGATATTGCCAGTGCAGACGAATACGATGTGGAGCTGGTTGTCGTTCTCCGGAGGCGTCATGGAGGGGACTCCTTAAGATATCGAGGGTGCGCTGGCGAACGAAAGCTAGGATATAGCAGCAACGCGACTGACGTGAAACCCACCTTCAACAAAGGAGCAAACGAGATGGCAGAACGCACGACCGTCGGTGACATCCGCCGCGTCATCCACGAGGCATACCCGCCAGAGCTCGCCGAGTCCTGGGATGCCGTGGGCCTGGTCTGCGGTGACCCCACGGACGAGGTGAGCACCGTGGCCTTCGCCCTTGACTGCACCCAGGAGGTGGCGGACAAGGCTGTGGAACTCGGTGCCCAGATGCTTGTGGTGCACCACCCGTTGCTCATGCGCGGAGTGACCTCGGTGGCTGCGGATACGCCGAAGGGCAAGGTCATCCACACTCTCATCCGCAACGGCGTGGCTCTGCTGTCGGCCCACACCAATGCGGACAAAGCGCGCCCAGGTGTCAATGACAAGCTGGCAGAGCTCGTCGGCATCACGCCGGGCCGCCCCATTGTGCCGGTGGAACCTTATGACGACCTCGAGGAGGCGTTGGGGCTGGGCCGCGTGGGCGAGCTGCCGGAGGCCATCACTCTGCGCGAGTTCACTCAGCGGGTAGCCGATGCCCTTCCGGAGACCGAATGGGGTGTGCGTGCCGCCGGGGACCCGGAGCGCATGGTGAAGCGCGTGGCCGTCTCTAGCGGTTCGGGTGATTCCTTCCTCGATAAGGCGGCGGCACTGGGCGTGGACGTGTACGTCACGTCTGACCTGCGCCATCACCCGGTGGATGAGCACCTGCGCGCGGCCGACCTGGCAGATCCGGAGGGCCCGGCCGTGGTGGATACCGCCCACTGGGCCAGCGAATTTCCCTGGACCGTGCAGGCACGCGATATTGTGGAAGGCGCATTGCGCGTGAATACCGAGATTATTGATCTCCGCACCGACCCTTGGACGATTTCTGCGCAGAAGGAGAACTAAATGAAACTGTCACAGGACCTGCAGCAGACCTTGCTCGAGCTGGCCACCCTGCAGCGCACACAGGCGCTCGGTGGACCGACCACCATCCCAGAACAAGAGGAGTACGAGAAGGCACAGGCCGCACACGCCCGGCTTGTCGACGCCTCCGGCTCCGCCCAACTCGCCGTCGATGACATGGAGCTGGAAATCCTCCGCATCCAGGCCGATGAGCGCAAGCTGCGCCAACGCGAGCGCGATGACAAGGCACAGCTCGGTGCGGCGACAGACCCAGAACAGCGCAAGGACCTGGAGCACGACCTGTACGCGGCGAAGTCCCGTATTGCTGATCTCATGAGCGAGCTGCAGGAAGCCCACAACGAGATCCATGCACTGCGCGCCAACCTGGACGTGCATGGCGCCAAGGTCTCCGACTCCGAGCGCAAGCTTGAGGTACTCAAGCGTGCGGCCGAGGCAGCGAAGGAAGCTGCTGATAACCAGCCGGACCCGCAAGAGCGCATCAACGAGCTGCGCGAGCAGTTGCCTGCTGAGGTCATTGAGGACTATGACACCGTCCGCGAGGAGAACGGCGTGGGCGCCGCCGCCTTCACCGGCCGCGCCTGTGGCGGCTGCTTCATCGTGCTGCCTCCGGCTGAGCAGAATGCTGTGCGCAACGCGGCTGCCGACGTTGTCCCGCAGTGCAGCGACTGCGGCTCCTACCTCGTGCGCCCTGCCTCATGAAACTCGTCATCTTTGCTGATGGCGGTTCCCGCGGCAATCCCGGCATCGCCGGCTCCGGCACCGCGGTCTACAACGACGACCGTTCGCAGCTGTTGCGGGAAATCGCCTACGTTGTAGGCCAGAAATCTACCAACAATGTGGCCGAATACCACGGCTTGCTGCGCGGCCTTGAGGCTGCCGTGGAGATGGGCGCGGACGAGGTGGAGTTCTACATGGACTCCAAGCTCGTGGTGGAGCAGATGAACGGGCGCTGGAAAATCAAGCACCCAGACATGCAGAAGCTCGCCATCGAGGCCCGCCGTCTGCTTAACCAGATTGGCAGTTATACCCTCGACTGGGTTTCGCGCGCACAGAACAAGGTGGCTGACGAGCTCTCCAACGTGGCGATGGATGCCGCCGCAGCCGGTGAGCCTGTCGGCATCGTCGGTCCAAAGAATTCTGACGCTGTAGCGACAGCCGATGACACCGTGGGCGAGGAGGGGACGTCGGAAAGCACGGCGACCTCCACTGAGCCGGCCATAGGGCCTACTACGGTGTCCGACTGGCGCCCCGACACCGGCCCCGCGACCCGGTTTATCCTGCTGCGCCACGGCCAAACGGCCATGTCCGCTGCCAAACAGTATTCCGGCCGCGCCAACCCGGAGCTCACCGACCTGGGTAAGAAACAAGCGCTAGCAGCCGCCCAAGCCTTGGCCGATACCCACATCGACGCAGTCGTGTGCTCTCCACTGCGCCGCTGCCAGCAGACGGCCTCCGCGGTGGTGGAAGGCCGAGACCTGCGCGTTGAAACTGTGGACAAGCTCATCGAGGTCGATTTCGGACGTTGGGAAGGCAAGACTTTCGCCGAGGCCGATGCCGCCGACCCCGAACTCCATGCCCAGTGGCTCACGGATACGTCCGTGGCCTGCCCCGGCGGTGAATCCCTGCGCGCGGTGCATCGCCGCGTCAGTGCCGCCCGCCGTGACCTGCAGAAGCGTTACGAAGGCAAGACGGTGCTCGTGGTCTCCCACGTCAACCCCATTAAATCCTTCATCCGCCAAGCACTCGACTCCGGCCCGCAGACCCCGAACCACCTCTTCTTGGGGCTGGCGTCTTTGAGCGAGGTTGAGTTCTTCGCAGAGGGCGGTGTCCTGCACCGATTCAACGATGTGGGGCATCTGGGCGCGCTGGGATAAACTAGCACCAGCGAATGAGCCGACCGGGTAAACGCGTCCTAGCGAACCGGCCCCCATGTGTGGGGCTAGGCGCGGGCCGAGGAAAGTCCGGACTCCACAGAGCACGGTGGTTGCTAACGGCAACCCGGGGTGACCCGCGGGCAAGTGCAACAGAGAGTAGACCGCCGCGCACTCCGCTACGCTTCGGCGCGGCGAAGTGGAGCGGTAAGGGTGAAAGGGTGCGGTAAGAGCGCACCAGCACCGTCAGCGATGGCGGTGGCTGGGTAAACCCCACTGGGAGCAAGGCATCACGGCCCGCCACGAATGCGGGCCCGATCAGACGTCAGTAGGTTGCTCGCCGAAGTCTGAAGGTAGCTGCTTGAGCCAGCTGGCAACGGTTGGCCTGGATGGATGTTTACCGCCGCGCCGCGTGCGCGGTACAGAATCCGGCTTATAGGTTGGCTCATTCGCTCCTACACGTTAATTTTTTGGAACAATGGGGCGGCATGAAGCTTTATGCCGCACCGTTGGATTTCCGCGCCATCGCGGAAGAATTTTCTGTCCCCACCGACTTCCCGCCTGAGGTTTCCGCACAGGCCGCCGCCGCGCAGGATCGCTACGCAGACCAGCGCCGGGACGCCCGGGACATTCCCTTCGTCACCATCGATCCGGCCGGTTCCATGGACTTGGACCAGGCCGTGTTCATTGAGGCCCGCGACGGCGGTTACCGCGTGCTTTACGCCATTGCGGACGTTGCCGCCTTCATCGAACCCGGCTCAGCTTTAGAAGAGGAGTCTCTCAATCGCGGGCAGACCATTTATCTCCCCGATGACCCAGCGCGGCTACACCCGGCGGAGCTCTCAGAGGATAGGGCCTCGCTGCTTGCCGACGTCGACCGGCCCGCCGTCCTCTGGACCTTCGACCTCGACTCCGCCGGTGAGGTAGAGGACTTCTCGGTCGAGCGCGCCCTGGTGCGCAACCGCGCACGCCTTGACTACGACCAGGTCCACGAGGATCTAGAGAACGGCACCTTGCATTCCTCCATCGCATTGCTGCCACAGGTGGGCAAGCTGCGCCAGGCTTCCTCTTTGCGTCGAGACGCGATCAACCTGCGTCTGCCCTCGCAGCGGGTCTCCGAGACATCTGACTCGGAGCAGGCTGAGGAACAGGGACACTATGAGCTCATTATCGAGCCGCGCTATGAAGTCATGGACTACAACTCGGAAATTTCCTTGTTGACCGGCATGTGTGCGGGCCGACTCATGGAATCCCACGGCGTCGGTTTCCTGCGCACGTTGGCCGCTGCCACACCGGAGGCTGAAGCCGAATTCCGTTCCGAAGCTCAAGCTCTAGGCTTCTCGCTGGAAGGGCAGTCCATTTCAGAGTTCTTGCACTCTGTCGATGCTGATTCGCCCCGTGGCATGGCGGTCATGCGCGAAGCCCAACGCCTCTTGCGCGGCGCGGACTATGTGTGGCTGGAGGAATCCCCGGCTGATGTCCACGCTGGCATTGGTGGGTACTATGCCCACGTCACGGCGCCGCTGCGGCGCCTCGTGGATCGTTTCGCTACCGAGGTCTGCTTGGCGCTCAGCGGCGGCTACGAGATCCCGGAGTGGGTTCGCGAGCGCGCTGCTGCGGTCATTTCCACGATGCGCTCGACATCGCAGCTGGCCTCCCAGGTGGACAGGGCCTGCCTCAACCTCACGGAGGCTACCGTCCTCGCACCGTGGGAGGGCACGAACTTCGAAGCTGTTGTGCTCGACGGTAGCGAGAAGCGCGAGAAGGCCCGCCTCTTCGTACTCGAGCCTCCTGTGATGGGGGAGGCCGTGGGCCAGCCCGCAACCGGCAGCGAGACCACCGTGTCCCTCGTCAAGGCCGATGTAGCGGAGCGCGACGTACTCTTCGCTTGGCCGGCCGATTAGCTTTCGGTTACTGCCGGCGCGCCTGCGTTGAGCGGAACCACAAGCAAGCCATCTTCCGCCAAATCAGCGGCGAAGTTGGTGGCCTTGGCAGCAGGAACATAGGCGATGACCGCCGTCGACGTTCCGGCATGCGCCGAACGTGCTGTCACGGCACCGCGGGCCGTGGCCAGCTGGGCGAGCTTTTCCGCAGAGTCGAAGCCGTACACCGTAGCCAACGCTGACTGTGACTGCGTCAGCAGCGGGAAGAGTTCCGTTCCGCGCCGGGACCGCAGCGCACGGGCCAGGCCCTGGGCACGATCGGTTTCCTCTGCGTAGAAAGTCAGCCATGCGGTGGCCTGGGGAATCGTGGGCTGATTTTCTGGCCCGTGGATTTTGTGGACGGCCGCCAGCCAGTCGAGAACGCGCTGCGGTGCGTCCGGCAACAGACGCAGCGATTCCGTGCCGAAGGCGCGGCAGGCGTCATCCACGAAGCGCTCGCGGGTGCGGATATCGGCGATAGCCTCTTCGCAGTCGAAGTCACCCGGTACGGCGAGCACATAAGCCGCTAGGTCCTGATTGACTGGGTGCGGAGCCTGCGTGACGGAACCATCGGCATAGTCGATGATGGTGGTGGATTCACCAGTTCCGCGCAGCGCTGCGGAATGGCGGGCGCGCAGAGCCGGGAAGTGTGCGAAAGTCCCGACTGCTTGCGAGCAGACCTCAGCCAGACGCGCGCGCAGCGGGGCGTCGTGCGGATCGTCAGCGCTGCCCAGCAGAGCGAGGGCCGTCGCGATGTCGATCGCTGCTGCTGCACCTAGTCCCGCGTTATCTGGGATGTCGGTGACCACCGTGATGTCCGCGCCGGTGGTCTCGCGGGAGAGCAGCTGGCGGGTGATCATGGTGTGGATAATGCCGCCTAAACGCGCGGCAAGGCCTCCTGCCGGTGCCGGGGGTTTCACCGGCTGGCCCTCAGAATCAACGCTTGGCTGCTGTTCAGCAGCGAGCGCGGAGACCTTATCCAACGTGATGAAATCCTCGGTCGTGCTGCCGTCAGCGTTGAGGCAGCGAACGGTGACGGTGCCGTCGTCACGTGGGCTGACTCCTACCGCTGCGCGCAGGTCCGACAGCCCCATGATGGCGATGCCGCCGTAGTGATCAATGTGCTCGCCAATGAGCGACCACGTGGCTGGGGCACTCGCAATGTGAGCGGGCTCGGTACCGACGTTCTCATTGTGTGCGGTGCGTACGCGGTCGATGACCGGCGTTGAAGGGGCGGTCCACAGGGGCATCGGGGAAGTACTCCTTTGCTGGTGGCGGTATGTTCTCTGCGGCTGGGCAGGAGAGAGTGACCTGTTCATTCTAGCCGCATGGCTCACGAGGGGTCTGTAGTGTGGGGTGCATCGAATCGACGGTGCACTTTTCCGGTGACCGAAACCGGAGAGGTTTCCGCGTTCCCCGATTCACAACGTAGAGATACGAGTCTCAGAATGGAGAAAACAATGGCTGACGCTGACAACAAGTGGTTCTATGACCCATCTACCGGTGAGGTTACCCAAGGCAAGGTTTCTGGCTGGGAGAACCGTATGGGCCCGTATGACTCCCGTGAGGCCGCCGAGCACGCCATCGAGATTGCTAACGCTCGTACCGCGGCTGCCGATGCCGAGGATGAAGCTGAGGACGACTACTAAAGGTCACAGCTACAGGCGCCACTGCCACAGGCGTCACTACTGACAAACACCTGACCCCGCTGCTCTCCATCAGGTAGGCGCTTAGTGCACCTAATGAGGGGAGCAGCGGGGTCAACCACGTCTCACGGGCCTGCTTAAAGCGATTATCGAGCGGCGTTACTTTCGCAGCTTCTTGCGCAGCGGCTTAAACGCCGCCTTAATCGCCTTGAAACTCTCGGCGTAGGCATCGAGCGCCTCCAGACCGATGGCGCGCTCTCGCTGGTAGAGAAGGCCGTAACCAAAGGTATCTTCGCCTCGACGACGAGCAGTCTCAGCCAGCTCGATGAGCTTGTCACGGGATGTTACTGAATCCTGGAAGTCACCCAACACCGACTGCATCTGCTTGCACGCCTTGTACAGGTTCTTGGTCTTGAGATTGGTAGCCGAACCTGCAGCTTCTGCAGCGTAACGCAGCTTCTTAGCGGCCTTGCGCATGTCGTGGAAATATTCCTCGCGCTCATGCAGCGACAACTCGGAGTTCTCCCAGTTCTTCACCGCCTTCTTGTGGCGCTTTACCAACTTGTCGTATGCCTCGTTGAGGTGCAAAGCCATGACAGTATCGAGGTCATGATGCTCCTTATCCTCAGTCTTGGAGTGCTTGGTCTTAGTCTTCGGCTCGTCCTGAGACCCCTGGCCTTCCTGATTGTCAGCGGACTCCTGTGCCTCAGGGCCCACCTCAACGCTTGCATCAGTCTCAGCTTCGTCGCGCTCGTCTTCCTCACGAGCAACCGGAGGGTTCGCCAAGAAGGCGTCAAGGGCGTCAAGCAGATCGAGGTACTGATCAGAATCGAGTGCAGCGATAACGCGACGGTGAGCACGGCGGTAGTCACGGCCCATGTCGTGTGAAATGTGCTCACGGGTTGCATCATCCAGCACGTCAGAGTCCTCCGACGCGAGGAGGTTCTGCCAGCGTTCTTCGACAACCTCTGCATCGCGGGCTACGCCCAGCATGCTGGCGAGTTCCTTGAGATCAGATTCCAGACGCTTAATCTCCGGACCCACCACAATGCCGTGGAAGGTCTGAAGGTGGCTGCGGAGCTCACGCGTAGCAACGCGCATCTGGTGCACGGAATCCCACTCATCGCGGCGAACTCGAGGGTCATACTCCACGAGCTTGTCACGGTTTGCTTTGAGTGCATTGACGACGGCTGCGGCGGGGGAGTCCGGTTCAACATTCGATACGGCGAGTGCCGGCGGCAGCTCCACGTTGTTGATGGAGTCCCCTAGGGCCGACTTCAGCTTGGAAGGTGAGGACGATACGCGAGCACCAGAGCTGATGAGTAGGGATGTGGCGTGGCGCAGGAAGGAGCCGCCCTCCTTGGTGGCGGGAAGTTCCCCTGCGAGCTCGACCTCCCACTCGCGCCATGCACACTGGGAGCCGCCCGGTAGGAACGAGAAGGCGGTGACGTGGTCATCGCAGAACTCAGCGACCGGCTGATCAGCTGCGTCGACCAAGAGCAATTCCGTACGGTTGTTATCCACCTGTGCAATGGGCTCCAAAGAGTGATTGCGGACCACCGAGCGCACTTCGTGGATGAGCTCTGCCGGAACCTCATAGCGGCCGTCAACAGGCTCGCCCAATTCAGCACGAACTTCTGTACGTCCCGCCTCACCCGGGATCTTGATGTGCCATCCATCATCATTACCGCCTGTACGGCGGCGCAGAGTGATCTTGGCATGAGTGAGTCGAAGATCCGCAGTGTCGTAGTAAATCGCTGACATTGAGTGATGACGAGTTTCCGCTACCCGGGCGACCTCTTCGAGCTGGGTGAGATCAGGCACCGGCGTGGATTCATCCACGGCGAACTTTGCTTCGACTTCTAGGAACGTCTTGGGAGACATACACACACCTTCGTCGGGAGGAGGAAACTTTCTCAAAGAGCAGGAAATGCCCTTATATCGCTACATAGTTTACCTGGCCACAGGGCTATACGGGGTTGGAGTGGTTGCCTAGCGTGTTAGTTGTCGGCGTCCGTCCACTCCAGAGGAATCACCGTTAAGATGAGATTTTTCTGCAGCGGCGGCCCCGGCGGACATGCCCGCGCGGCTGCCCATAGCCAGCGATATTGTCCGCGCATTTGGGAAGTGTCGGTCTCGGGCTGCTTCAGCGTCTAGCCGGCGCTGATCCAATGCATTGAAGGCCCGGTTGGTGAGTGCCAATGCGTGGGGGTCATCCTGGTGGGCAGAATCCTTAAGGTCTGTTTCCCTAGGCTCATGGGGTGAGAGTGTCTTGTTAGCCTCATCGAGAAGCTCGCTGATCCGAGACGCGTACGACAGGATGAAGCTGCGGCGGTAACTCGCGAGGTTGCCGAGTTTCTGGGCATTCTCGGCATGCTCCCCATGGCGCATGTGCCAATCACATTGGCGCTGCAGAGACCGGAAGAGATCGAGCACATGCCGAAGATCGCCCTCGGTTCCGAAAATGGTGATGATTCCTTTAGGGTGAATCTGCAACGCGGAACAGCCGTTTCTATCAGCGATAACACTGAGCAATGTCGACTTGTGGTTGATGTAGGGAGCACTGATGCGAACCCGCCTGGAAACGAACTCAGCTGCATCATTACTGTCAATCTCTTCCATTCGGTGTCGTTGCTGAAGGCTCTGAGCCTTAGCAATAAGCGCGCTCGCTTCCTCTTCGTAAGGCGTCGATTCGGCCTTCTTGAGGAGATTAGTGATTCTTGTGCGCACCTTGGCTTCTTTGGTTCTACGCGGTTGTTGAGCGCTCGACTCATCAATCAAAGCGTCAACGTCCCTTAACCGAGGCAGCCTCATGATTTCTGTAATGAACTGTTCGAGCTCGGTAGTGGTCATGCTCATGGACGTGGGTGGTTCGAGGGTTAGCCATTCCTTGCGTAGAACCGTAGAGGTGATTTGGGCTGGTACACGCCCAGCGGCACGGTAAACGATGGGGTAGCAGTATTTGCCTAGGACGTGGAGTAGATCTGCGGGAGACCACCCCTGTTGCGCGGCGATAATAACGAGATCGATGCCTCGGTCACTGAGTGCTGAGTGGTAAGAGTTCATGACTATCCTTTTGTGGTTGGTACAAATGTTCGCTTGTGTGGCCATTCAAGCATGTTGCTTCGACATAAGTCCCTGGGTTAGAAAATTCTTGCCCCCGAGATACTCTTGCGAGCAGGGGCAACGAACGGCGATGCGGGGGCAATCCTGATGACTTTCGGCTGGGGTGTACTGACCGCCGGTAGGGTTTAAAGCATGAACAGCCAACACGAATTCGTCCTCCGCACAGTAGAAGAACGCGATATCCGCTTTATTCGTCTGTGGTTTACCGACATCCTGGGCGCATTGAAGTCCGTGGTGATGAGCCCCTCCGAATTGGAATCTGCATTTGAAGAAGGCGTTGGCTTCGATGGTTCATCAGTCGAAGGTTTCTCCCGCATTTCTGAGGCTGACACCATTGCGATGCCAGATCCGTCGACGTTCCAGATCATGCCTTTCGACAAGGATGAACCTGAGCTGCTGTCGGCGCGGATGTTTTGCGATATCGCGCAGCCTGATGGTCAGCCCTCGATGGTGGACCCGCGACACATTTTGCGACGACAGGTCACTGAGGCTGCAAATGAAGGATTCACGTGTATGGCATCGCCTGAAGTGGAGTTCTACCTTCTCGAGGATGCCCGGGACATTAACAGGTTGGTTGCCACCGACAATGGCGGGTACTTTGACCAAGCGACTCATGACAATGCGCCGAGTTTCCGTCGGCGCTCCATGTACGCACTGGAGTCTATGGGCATCGCCACGGAATTTAGTCACCATGAAACCTCTCCTGGGCAGCAGGAAATCGACTTGAGGCACGCAGACGTACTAGCGATGGCGGACAATATTATGACCTTCCGCTACGTCATTAAGGAGGTCGCTTCGCAACAGGGCGTTCACGCCACCTTCATGCCCAAGCCATTTGAGCATCGCTCGGGCTCCGGTATGCACACGCACCTGAGTCTTTTTGAAGGAGACTCGAATGCGTTCCACGACCCGGATGATGAGTTCTCCCTTTCGGAGACTGCGAAGCAGTTCATCGCTGGCATCCTCGAGCACGCTGTCGAAATGACGGCAATCACTAACCAATGGACCAACTCCTACAAGCGGCTCATGTTCGGTAGCGAGGCGCCGGGTTCCGTGACTTGGGGCGTGTCGAATCGCTCCGCGCTCGTCCGTGTTCCTACGTATCGGCTCTCCAAAGAGATGTCTCGCCGGGTAGAGATTCGTTCTTTGGATTCCGCGATGAACCCCTACTTGGGTTATGCGGTTCTTCTTGCCGCCGGTCTGCGGGGTATCAAGGAAGGCTACGAGCTTGGTGATCCTGCAGAGGATGACGTCCACCAGCTGACGCGCCGGGAACGCCGTGCGATGGGCTATAAGGATCTGCCGATGAGCTTGGATCAGGCGCTTCGTGAGTTTGAGCGTTCTGAGTTTATGGCGGAAGTTTTGGGAGAGCACGTCTTTGAATACTTCCTGCGCTCTAAGTGGGATGAATGGCACGAGTACCAGCAGCAGATCACGGCTTTTGAACTTCGCCACAACCTGAACTTCTAGGAGAAGCATGCGTCCTGCATCAGTACCGTCACCAGCAACTCTCGGGCTGACTAGACCGACCGCAGCGGAGGACCTTGCCCGCTTAGGCTGGGACAACGCTGACTCTTTGGATTTGTTGTGGACACTGGCGGCTGCCGGTGACCCAGACTTGGCCTTGAATACCCTCATGAGGGTCTTTGAAGGCGCTCCTGAGATTGGCCCGGCACTGCGAGAAGATGAGACATTCCGAGTGCGACTCATCGCTCTGCTCGGAGGTTCTTCGGCTTTTGGAGATCATCTCGCCGCAAACCCCGGCACGTGGCAAGAACTGCAGCGGGCGTTGCCTACTCCCACGGAAATGCTGCATACGCTGCTCACTACGATTGGCGCAGAGCCGGCAACGTTTGCTGAGCAACCGGATCGTCCCGATACTGCCAGCGAGGATCTCACCACGCCGGGTACGTACCGCGCGGAAGCGGGGGAGCACAAAGCACAGCTCAAGACGGTCTACCGCACGCTGATGATGCGCATTGCTGCCCACGATCTGGCAGGAACATTTCATTCTCGAAAAGGACAGTCGCGGCCACAGCCGCGCGTTGGATTCCGCGAGGTGACCAGGCTGACAACAGCGCTTGCAGACGCAGCACTGACGGCCGCCCTGGCAAGCGCGGTGCGCGTTGTCTACGGCGATGACCCACTCGATGCCCAGTTATCAGTGATCGCAATGGGCAAGTGTGGTGCTGGCGAGCTCAATTACATTTCAGACGTCGACGTCCTTTTCGTCGGCTCGGAGGCCACACCGCGAGTAACCCGACTAGCTTCAGAATTTAACCGAATCGGTTCAGCGTGTTTCTTCGAGGTCGATGCAAACCTTCGCCCCGAAGGAAAGTCTGGCGCCTTGGTGCGTACCTTGGATTCGCATATTGCGTACTACAAGCGGTGGGCAGAAACCTGGGAGTTTCAAGCACAGCTCAAGGCCCGCCCCCAGACGGGATACATGCCGTTGGGTAAGGACTATGTGGACAACATCGGCCCCATGGTGTGGACTGCTTCGCAGCGTGAGTCATTTGTTGAGGATGTGCAGGCCATGCGTCGCCGTGTCCTCGATAACGTGCCGGAAGATATGCGTCACCGTGAGCTTAAGCTCGGTGAGGGTGGATTGCGTGATGTCGAATTCGCGGTGCAGTTGCTCCAGCTCGTCCATGGGCGCTCCGATGACACTCTTCGCACACTCGCTACGGTGGATGCACTTGCCGCTCTCGTACGCGCAGGCTACGTGGGCCGTGAAGACGGTACCCAGCTCATTGAGGCTTATGAATTCCTGCGCTTGCTGGAACACCGCTTGCAGTTGGAGCGCTTCCGCCGCACCCACACTATGCCGGCCAGTGATGATGCCAGCGCGCTGAAGTGGCTAGCCCTCAATGCAGGCTTCCACTCCCAAGGGCAGCAATCAGCCGCAGACAGGATGAACGAGCACCTGCGTAAAATTCGTGTGCTGATTTCGGAATTGCACTCGCGCCTGTTCTACCGGCCGCTTCTTAACTCCGTGGCGTCGATGTCTGCAGATGAGCTCAAGCTCTCCCGCGAGGCCGCGCTCCTACAGCTGGCGGCCTTGGGATATCGCCACCCTGACCGTGCCTTCGAGCACCTCACCTCGCTCGCCGCGGGAAGCTCGCGCAAGGCGCGCATCCAAGCTATTTTGCTTCCTACGCTGATGGAATGGCTTTCCTTCACGGCAGACCCTGACATGGGCCTGCTGAATTACCGGAAGTTGTCGGAGGCTGCCTATGACAGGAATTGGTTCCTCCGCATGCTCCGTGATGAGGGCGTGGTGGGCCAGCGTCTCATGAAGATCTTGGGCACCTCGCCGTTTACGTCGGAGCTCATCATCAAGGCCCCTGATGTGGTGAAACAGCTCTCTGACGGTGCGGCGGGTCCGAAGCTGTTGGAGACCAAGCCGGAGCAGGTCTCCTCTGCACTCATCAACTCAACGAAACGTCATGCCAACCCAGATAAAGCCGTGGCAGTGGCACGGTCATTGCGTCGCGCGGAGCTCGCCCGCATTGCGTCGGCAGACTTGCTGGGATTCCTTCCTGTACAACAGGTATGCCACGAGCTTTCCACCATCTGGAATGCCGTTCTGGAGGCCGCGTTGCGGGCCGAAGTTCGTGCTTGGCGCCTTGCGGAAGAGGATGCTGAGCCGCCGGCGCGCATCGCGGTGATTGGCATGGGGCGTCTCGGTGGCATGGAGCTGGGATTTGGTTCGGATGCTGACGTCATTGTTGTGGCCGAGCCGACGGAGGGCGTTGAGGAATCGGCTGCGATCTCGTGGGCAATCAGCATCATTGATAAGCTGCGTCGCCGCTTGGCCAAGCCGTCCGGTGACCCACCATTGGACGTTGACTTGGGTTTGCGCCCTGAAGGGCGCTCGGGAGCTGTCGTGCGCTCGATTGAGTCCTATGAGCGTTACTACTCCCGCTGGGGTGAGTCCTGGGAGATGCAGGCCCTCTTGCGCGCTGCCTTTGTCGCTGGCGACAGGGAGGTGGGCGAGCAGTTTATGACGATGATTGATGGATTCCGCTACCCAGCAGATGGCGCGAGTGAAAAGACTCTGCGGGATATACGCAGGATGAAAGCGCGGGTTGATAATGAGCGCCTGCCTCGTGGCGCAGACCGTAATACCCACACCAAGCTGGGCCGTGGAGGCCTCACCGATATTGAGTGGACCGTGCAGCTCTTGCAAATGATGCATGCTCACGAAGTACCGGAACTGCATGATCCGTCCACGCTCCGCGTCTTGGATGCGCTGGAGGAGCATGAGGTTATTCCTGCTTCACACGTCCAGGACCTACGTGAGGCGTGGCTGTTGGCCACTGACGCCCGAAATGCACTCGTCCTCGTGCGTGGCAAACGCGTAGACCAGCTTCCAGCACCCGGCCCACAGCTAGCTCAGGTCGCCGGTGCATCCGGCTGGGCGCCGGAGAATAACCAGGATTTTCTCGAGCACTATCTCAAAGTCACTCGCCATGCCCGCAAGGTGGTGGATGAGGTGTTCTGGGGAGAAACGGAATCCTTTGAACACGATTAATGAGAACAACAAGATTCAGATCTCAGGGTTATCCCTGAACTTGCTGCTAAACCCTGTTCTTTCCCGTGCGAAAGCGATACTCTGAGGAGCAAACGGAATGAAAGGTTTTCCCTTCTCCGCAGTGCCCCTCCCAAACCGAAGGATTACCAGACCATGAGCCTAAACCTTTCTCTCGACCTTGCCGGTGCTACGCTGGCTGACCTTGAAGCATTCCTCGCTGCAGCGCGTGCCGCCCACAGCGATCCGAAGGCGGAGCTCAGCGTGGAAGGAACGGTGATGCGAGTGGACGTCGATAAGCCGCGCGTGCGCCCAGTGGAACCGCAGCCGGAGAGGCGCCCACGCACCGGCATGGATCGCCCAGTGGCAGAAAGCACCATTCGCTCGATCATTGATGCACTTTCTGAGCGTCTAGATCCGCCGTACCCACCGCGCGGAAGTTCCTTCGGAACTTTTGGCCCTGATGTGGATTAAACCGTAGGAACGAGGGCGCATTAGAGTGATGGGCGTGAAGTCCAAGCAAATAATCGCCGTGTGGATTGTGGTGGTGCTCGCAGTCCTAGCGGTTGTTGGTGTTGGCTGGTGGTTTACTGAGCGGCAACATACCCCGGAGAATTTTTTGACAGTGCAGGACGTTGTTAACGGCGGCGTGCCCCAAGACCAGTCGGTCAATGTGAATGCGGATTCAGCGGAGAAAGACCGCATTGTGGCGCTAGCAGAAGCGCTCGGAATTCCTGCGGAGTCGGTGCCACGCGGCATCCTGTCGGTGTCGACTGATGTTTACCGCTCCCGCCAGGTCCTGCAAGGAGAGCTGAAGAAGGCCGTAGAGAGCGGGACCATCACAAAGGACGATGCTGCAGGCACTCTTGCCGCCTTCGACGCCGGCATTGTTACCCCAGCGATGGGGCCCATCATCGCAGAATCTACCCCAGCAGATTAGAGAGCGCGCAGCGACTGGCAGAGACTCGGCAGAGACCCGGCATGGTGCTGGCAGGCGGGGTGCTTAGTCTCAAACGCACACATAATGAAACGGTAAAGGTGGTGCGTTGAGATGGAGAAACGTCGACGGTTGCGAGAGCTCCTGCGGACGGTGTGCGGGGTCAGCCTCGCCATCCTCGTTCCCATCGGTGGGGGATTAGGGATGTTTGCGGTGGCAAATGGGGTGCCCCGGGAGATGCAGATCAACACGCTGCCCTGGGGCTAGCCCACCTGCACGATGGTGGTGCGCGGGCGCGTGTCGCCACCCCGTCTACGCAGGATGTGGGTGATGATGACGCCCACGATGCCCACGCCCCACACGCCCAGCACTGCCCAGGCAGCTAGGCGGAAATCATGCATGGGATACGCAGGGCCATGGCCCAAGTGGTCCAGAAACACGCCGAAAAGCTGCGCACCCAGCATAGAGGAAATGAACCCACCCATATTGCCCAAACCGGTCGCGGTGGCGACAACGCTGCGCTCGAGGTTTTCGCGCACAATGTCGAACCCATAATTCGCCACCGGCGTGCACAGGGAGACCAAGCTGATGAGGATGAACAGGGACAGGTAGCTTCCGCCGGCGAGGAAGAAGGCGACCCACACCGCGATATGGACAGCGACGAAGCTGAGGGTAAGCCATGGGCGGTACCCGCTTGCCCGTGAGGAGAGCTTGCCGTGCAGAGGGCCGACCAGAACCATGCATACGCTAAACCACGTCAGAACCCAGCCGGCTTCCGTCTTGGAAAAGCCCAGGCCAGCCGTCATCATCGGCATACCCCACAGCATGACGAAAACATTAGTGGCTGCCAAGCCTACCCAGTGGATGAAGAAGGCCTGCCAGGCTACTGGGGAGCGCAGCACGGTGGCTAGCAGTGAGCCAAGACCGTGGGACCCAGAGTTGGGGCGTTCTTTTGGAGCTTTAACAATGCCGAGGGATTCCGGAGAGTCCGCCACCGCCACCGCGGCAGCCACAGCGATGAGGATGCCCACCGCGCCCAGCGTGACAAACGCCGTGGTCCATCCGGCCCAGCCCAGAACGAGGGAGAACGGGATGGCGGACATGAATTGGCCCAGCTGACCTAGCGAGGAGGTCACCTGGGTAAACATGGGGGTGCGGTGCAGTGGGAACCAGTAAGGGAGGATGCGCATTACTGACAGGAAGGCGGTGGCATCGCCCGCACCGATTAATATGCGGGCAGCGATGGCCACCCAGTAGTTCGTGGTAAAACCCAACACAACTTGGCCTAGGCCCATGATGACCGAGCCGATAACAAGCAGGCGGCGCGGACCGAATTTATCAATGAGCATGCCGGTGGGGATTTGTGCGAGGGCGTAGACGCCCAGCTGAACCGAGGTAAACACCGCAATGCGTGAGGCGTCCACTTCGAAGCGGTTGATGGCTTCCAGCCCGGCCACGCCAAAGGATGTGCGCCCGGTCATCGCCACGATGTAGACCAGCATGGCTGCTACCCAAACAGAGAGAGCTTTGGTAGTGATGACTTCGCGAGGATGAGGGGCTGACATGGCTGATACTTTACGCCGCACCCACTAAGATGCAGGGGGTGAAGTACATTTCGACCCGAGACACCGACCGCCAGCCGGCCTCCTTTACGGACATCCTCCTCGGAGGTTTGGCTCCTGACGGAGGCCTGTACCTGCCGGAATCCTATCCCCGTATCGATGATGCCACCCTGACCGCGTGGCGTCAGACGCTCGCGGAGGGCGGCTACGCGGCGCTGGCCGCAGAGGTGCTGAAGCTCTTCGTGGATGACATCCCGAAGGATGACCTCGAGGGCATTGCGCAACGCGCTTACACTTACCCCAAGTTTGCCCATGAGGAGATCGTCCCCGTCAGCGAGCTGGGGGAGGGACTGCACATCGGTCACCTCTCGGAAGGCCCCACAGCCGCCTTCAAGGACATGGCCATGCAGATGCTCGGTGAGCTCTTCGAATACGAGCTGGCACGCCGCGGTGAAACACTCAACATTTTGGGCGCCACCTCGGGTGATACCGGCTCCTCTGCTGAATATGCCATGCGTGGCCGCCATGGTATCCGCGTCTTCATGCTGACCCCGGCTGGGCGGATGACGCCGTTCCAGCAGGCACAGATGTTTGGACTCGATGACCCGAACATCTTCAATATCGCCCTCGACGGCGTCTTCGATGACTGCCAGGACGTGGTGAAGGCCGTGTCTGCCGATGCCTCCTTCAAGGCGGAGCACCGCATTGGTGCCGTGAACTCCATCAACTGGGCTCGCCTCATGGCGCAGATTGTCTATTACATCAACTGCTACCTCAAGGTCACCACGGAGAATACCCAGAAGGTTTCCTTCAGCGTGCCCACCGGCAACTTCGGCGATATTTGCGCGGGCCATATCGCTCGCCAGATGGGCTTGCCCATTGACCGCCTCATTGTCGCGACGAATGAGAATGACGTCCTCGATGAGTTCTTCCGCACCGGCAGCTACCGCCCGCGCTCTTCTGCGCAGACACACAAGACTTCCTCACCGTCCATGGATATTTCCCGCGCCTCCAACTTCGAGCGCTTCGTCTTCGACCTGCTGGGCCGCGATGCCGCCCAGGTCGGCGAGCTCTTCGGCGTGAAGGTCAAGGAGGGCGGTTTTAGCGTGGACAAGGATGTTCTCGACGCTGCGCGCCAGGAGTATGGCTTCCTGTCCGGCGCTTCCACACATGCTGATCGCCTCGCCACTATCAAGGACGTGCACGAGAAGTACCATGTCCTCGTTGATCCGCACACTGCAGATGGCATCAAGGTGGCCCGCGCGGTTAAGGATGAGCATGGGGTAGAGAGCCCCATCGTGTGCTTGGAAACTGCCCTGCCGGTGAAGTTCTCTGAGACCATCGCGGAGGCCATCGGTACCGAGCCGGACGTTCCCGAGCGTTTCGCGGGCATCATGGACGCCGAGCGCCACGTCAAGGACTTGCCCAATGACGCAGGTGCGGTGAAGGATTACATTACGGCGTCGATTAGCAGCACGGAGGTCTAAACCCATGGGACAAGAGCAATTTTCAGGCCCGGAATACTTCACCGAGTTTGATCCAGAAAAGTTTATCCGTGACATGAAGCAGGTTGCGGAGATGGAAAAAGAGAAGAACGCGAAGGCGGAAGAGGCTAGCCCAGAGCAGGATGACTAGGCTTATCCTCCTCGGCGTGGTGTGCGCCATGAGCCTGGGGGTGGCGGCCTGCGTACCTGCGGAGGATAACCACTCCGAGGCAGGCAGCGCCCCGTACACAACCGTTGTGCCGTCGACACCACGGGCAGAAAGCCCGGGCTCGTCGCCGGTTCCTCCAGGTACCGCCCTGGACGTCAGCTCCCGTGAGCCCGTGCCCGGTGAGAACTTTGATTTCAACCTGTGCACGGTGGCCTGGAGCTTTGTGCTTGATGACGCCCGCACGATCGCCGTCACCGCTTCCCATTGCGGCGAGCCCGGCGATACGGTGTGGGCCGGCAATGCGGAGGGGGAGTTTACGTACCCTGCCGATCCGGTGGGCAGCATTATCTATTCGGACTTGTCTGCCCCAGACACGCATGGGCTGGACTTCGCCCTCGTAGAGATCTCCCGTCAGGCGGAGTTTTACTCCCCACAGGACATGCCCACCTCCGTAGCTGCGGCGGGGGAGAGCGCCTTGCCTGCGGAGGTGTGCAAGCTAGGGCGCATTACAGGAGAGACCTGCGGGCAACTAACGCACCGCGAAGGTCCTGGCAAGCTCACCTATGCTGAGCGCACGGTGGATACCGTTTCTGCGCGGGCGCAAGCGTGCTCGGCCCGCGGCGACTCCGGTGCGCCGGTGTACGGCGCGCCGGGCACGCCGCAGGAGGGCATCATCGTGGGGGTGCTATCGGGCACGACGGATGCGGACATCGATGGTGTTGATTGTGCGAACGGTGCTGGCGCCGAAATGTCCTTCACCGTGGCCGCGGACATCGAAGCAGTCCTCCCGGAGATTCTGGACAACCTGTGACCCATTAGGATAAGGTCCATGCCCACTCCTGATTATATTCTGTCCCTGCGTGAGAAAATTGGCCACGACCAGCTTTTTCTTCCCGCCGTCACCGCGGTGATCGTGCGTGCGGTGCCAACTGGCTCAGCTATCTGGGAGCTGCCGTCGGTGCTCTTGGCCCAACGCGCTGATAACGGAAACTGGGCTCCGGTCTCCGGTATTTGTGAGCCGGGGGAGGAGATCACTACGACGGCGCTGCGGGAGGTTAAGGAAGAAATCGGCCTCGATGGTCGTATCGAAGCCCTCCTCGGTGTGGGCCAGGTTGGGCCCGTGACTTTTCCCAACGGGGATCAGTGCATGTTTATGGATACCGCTATCCGCGTGTCCGTTCCGGATGATGCCGAGCCTGTCGTGTCAGACGACGAAAATCTTGATGCGCAGTGGTTTTCCGTGGCGCAGATGCCAACGTCCGTCAGCGCTCGCCACCGCATGATCATCGGCGATGCGGTAGCGCAGATGAAACACCCCCAGGGTTTTCGCCCGCGGATGGGTTACGTCAAGCGTAACCAGTAAGCCAGCTCCGCAGATTCGGTGACGACAATGACCTCACCATCCACGATGGACTCTTCCAGTTCTTCCTTAGTAATCCAGGGGCTGTGCTTGTCGACGCCCACGATGACCCGCTCCGCCACCGTTATCAGCAGGCGCCCGTGGGAGGAAAGGGTGAGGAAGAGGGGGACGTCGCCAAGCGCATAGCTCCACGCAGTGGCGTAGACATCTCGCGCACCTGGCCCCAAGTAGGAGGTCTCCAGCAGGAGCTGCCCGCGGCGCAGGTAGACGCCCTCGCGCGGGAGGCCTCTGAGCACCTCCCGCACAGCGTCAACGTTGGCGTGGTCGAGGGCAATGAAGGTTACTGGGGGCGTCATGGCTAACCTTGGGATGAAGGTAGTTTCCTTGGGGGAATTATAAAGTATTAGCAGAGGCTCATGAATGTGCTTGATGTGTGGACTGCGTCATTCTTATGGTGGAGCCATGATGACACACGCACTGAAGAAAGCAACCATTGCCACCGCCTTTGTCGCGCTGACCGGAAGTGCTCTCGGCACCGGCGCGGCCGGCGCGGCCGAGCCGACCTCCACCGGCCCCCTTGGCTCGAGCTCCAGTGACCTCCTGCAGCTGAGCTCCACCATCCTTGGCCACAAGGATGGCAGCCAGGAAGGCAACAAGGGCGACGAGCAGGGCTCCGGCCTCATTGAGAAGTATGAGGAAGTCGAGGGTCTAAAGGATGTGCTTCCGGCCGATGAAGCACAGAAGGCTATTGAAGGAACCTTCACGGCGAAGAAGAACGATGCCGTATCTATCACCTTCGACAAGGACGGCACCCTGTCCTTCAATGACGGCTGCAATCAGGGCACGGGCACCTACCACTTTGATCAGACCAACGCTATCGTCATTGAAAATCTCGCTGAAACCAGGATGGCGTGTGAAGAGCCGGTGATGGCTGATGCCCAGGATTTCAAGTCGATTCTGGATATAAAACCCGCCGTCTTCCCCGCTGACGATTCCACTTACGCTCTCGGCGCTCAGGGCATCGTCATTCAGTTTGTCAAGTCTGAGGGCAAGTAAAAATTCGACACTAGCGGTCGGCCTAAAACAGGCTGGCCGCTTCTTTTCTGCCCCATGAGGGGCAGCATGCTAGGCCATCACGAGCACCGGAAGAGCGCGGGTGATGACCATCAATTGCGGCGGGGTGCCTGCCTAGGAGGAAATGCTTTCCTTGGAGAAAGTATAAAGTTCTCGCGCAAACTCATCAAAAGCCTTGCGGTGTGAGTGCGGTGCTATTTAGGGTGAAACCATGATGACACACACACTCAAGAAAGCGACCATTGCAACCGCGTTCGCAGCACTGACCTGCGGCGCCCTTGGCACCGGCGTTGCTGGTGCTGTGGAATCTGCCCCCACCAACCCCTTCGCCTCCAGCTCCAGCCAGTTCGCACAGCTGAGCTCCAAGATCTTTGGCGGCCAAGATGATGAGAAGGGATCCGGCCTCGTTGAAAAGATCGACGATGTCGAGGGCCTGAAGGCGCCACTTTCCGCCGATGAGGCCAACAAGGTTCTCCTCGACGGCCCGTTTGAAGCCAAGAAGAACAAGAACATCACCATCGGCTTCCAGGAAGACGGCACCGTTGGCCTTGATGACGGTTGCAATGGCGGCAGCGGAACGTACACGGTCAATGAGAAGACTGGCACCGTGGAATTGAAGGACGTGATGACCACGAAAATGGGCTGCGAACAGTCCGTCATGGAGGATGCACGGGCATTCAATCTTGTCATGACCAAGCCGCAGGTCTACGTCATTGATGACTCGACCATTGCTTTTGCCGCTCAGGGCCAGGTCATTCAGTTTGTTAAAGCTGCGGAGTAAATAAACTGCGCTGTACGGTGGCTAGCGCGCGACGGGCTGGCCACCTTCTTTTGCGTTCTCAGCAATTCGGCGGCCTTCGATAGCCCAGCTGACAAAGCGGCTGGAGCACGCTGTCCAGTGAGCAATGAGCAAAATAGGCAGGCTTAGGGAGATGAGATCCAAAAGCTGAGAGCCGTTGACAAGCGCGACTTGATGGCCTCCCATGCTCACCGTCCCCGGCGGGAAGGTGCACGCCCACCATGCTGGCGTGTACTCGGTCCACCGAGCAATGTTGGGGTAGAACTTTGCCATTGCCCACAGCGCGAGGGGAATGGCAATCACCATGGCGGTGAGGCCGTAGTACACCGAGAACTTGCCTGGATACAGGATCTGCATTGCCGTCGTGGACTGGCCCACCACGCCCAGCGGAACCCACGTGGTGGCGGAATTCGCGCCCTCGAGGTTCACCTTGCCGTGCCAGGCGGCCCAGTAGACACGGATGAACGTTGGTACCGCCGTCAGAATCGACATGGCAAAGAAGGCGGTGCCCATGACGTGGTAGATCTGGCCGTAGTCGCGGGCGCAGAAACCGGCGACGGAAGAGGAAATCATCGGGCCCACCAGCGGCAAACCCCACGTAAATCGGGGCTCTCCATCGAAGCGGGTGAGCTGAATGGCCCATGTGATGACGGTGACGGGGGCACCAATCCAGAAACCGACGAGACGGAAAATCGGCATGCCTGTCAGACCCGACAGCGCCGCGCCGAGCGCCAAAATACCAATGAAGTACATGGACCATTCGGCCATCGTGGTGCGTGCGAAGCTGGGCTGACGGTAGTGCGCAAAGCCAATCGTGAGCACCAAGAAGATGACGCAGGCGATACCCGCAAAAAGTGCCGAGCCGATCATGATGCCGTCCTCAACGAGGAGGCGAGAGACGATCGACGTACCCATGAGGCTGCCTCCCCACGCGGGGCCAGGCGGCGGCAATTGGCGGAATCTATCAGTCACAGATGGCATAGTAGTTTCTTTCGATCCTGTACGCCCCATCCTGAAGGCCAAAAGCGCGGTGAGTTTTCACTGATTTGTTGTACGCAGTTGCTGAGGACACAAGGCGGTGTGTCGTGCGTGGCTGAAAGTGGAGATGCGTGACCGGCGACCCCTTGCCTAGTTGTAGATTGTCCCGTCCGGGTCGGCAGCTCGGACTACCTCTTCTACCGCAGAGCACAGGGCAGGGTCAGTGATGTATCCATCTTGGCAGCCGTGGTAGGTCTGTATTTCTCCTGAGGTGGGGTTACGTGCGCCATTGTCAGCGGTGCCGTAGCCGCATTCTGCTGCCGAGCCTACGCATTCCTTACTATCTACTGGGGCGGGCTGGTGTTCATCGTCCAGGACCTGTTCTTCCTCTTGAGCGTCGAAGCACCATTGGGAGTAGGAAACTGAGCCGTCTGACCAGCGGGCAGAGCCGGGGGATCCGTCGAGACACTCAACAACGGTCGGCTCCGCACTCGGGGCGTCCTTTTCCTGTCGAGCGTTGTCTGGGACTGTGGGATCCGGTGTTCGGGCTTGGTCTGAGGTGGAGGTTTCGGCTTGGATAGAGCTTTCCTCCGAGGTGGAGTTTGGCGAGGTTGAGGTTGTACTGCCGGACAGCGCACTAGAGGTAGAAGGGACGGGGTGTGGTGTTTCTTCGCTGGGGCTGCTGCATCCAGCGACGGCGAGAACTGTAGCGGCGAGAATGAGGGTGTGCTTTTTCATACTGCTTGCCTTTTCATGGGGAAGTTGCCGTGTGCTTCTATTTCTACTCGCCCAAAAGAGTCCCGGGTGAGTTCGCCGGACCAAGCTGTGGACACTGGCATGTGAATTATAATGTGCCATTTTGGGTTGAGTGACGCGCTGGTTCCACACACCCTTAGAATTCGCCGTCCGCTGAACACATGAAAAATCCCTGGCCTGCCCAAACGGCCAGACCAGGGAATCCTGCGAGATTTAGCAGTCGTAGTACATCTCAAACTCCAGCGGAGTCGGACGCAAGCGAGACGGCGCGATTTCGTTTTCACGCTTGTACTCGATGTAGGTCTCGATAAGGTCCTCAGAGAAGACATCGCCTTCGGTCAGGAAGTCGTTGTCCTCCTCCAGCGCAGCCAGGGAGGCCTCCAAGGAGGTCGGTGCCTGCGGGATGGACGCAGCCTCTGCCGGCGGCAGCTCGTAGAGGTCCTTGTCCACCGGAGCGTGCGGCTCAATGCGGTTCTTCACACCATCCAGGCCGGCCATCATCATGGCAGCGAAACCCAGGTACGGGTTACCGGACGGGTCCGGTGCACGGAACTCGATGCGCTTGGCCTTCGGGTTGGAGCCGGTAATCGGGATGCGGATAGCAGCAGAACGGTTACGCTGCGAGTACACCAGGTTGATCGGGGCCTCGAAGCCTGGAACCAGACGGTGGTAGGAGTTCAGCGTTGGGTTGGTGAACGCCAAAACAGCCGGTGCATGGGCCAAGATGCCGCCGATGTAGTAGCGGGCCATGTCAGACAGCCCAGCGTAGCCAGCCTCATCGTGGAAGAGCGGCTGGCCGTCCTTCCACAGGGACATGTGGGCATGCATACCAGAACCGTTGTCACCAGCCAGCGGCTTCGGCATGAAGGTGACGGTCTTGCCGTACTGCTCAGCGGTGTTTTTGATGATGTACTTAAAGGTTTGAATATCATCCGCCGCGTGCAGCAAGGAGTCGAAGCGGTAGTTGATCTCGTTCTGGCCGCTGCCTACCTCGTGGTGGAAACGTTCAATGGCGAAGCCGGCCTTCTGTAGCTGCTGCACCATGGCATCGCGGACTTCGCCGTGCTTGTCGACGGGCGCGGTGGGGAAGTATCCGCCCTTCACGCGAGTCTTGAAACCGGTGTTCGGGGTGCCATCGAAGTTGGTCTCGGAACCACGGTTCCACCAGCCCTCATCGGTGTCCACCTCGTAGAAACCGTTGTGCACTTCAGTGCCGTAGCGAACAGAGTCAAAGATGTAGAACTCTGCCTCTGCGCCGAAGTTGCAAGTATCGGCGATACCGGTAGAAGCGAGGTACTCCTCGGCCTTGCGGGCGATGTTGCGCGGGTCGCGGCTGAACGACTCGAGAGTAAACGGATCGTGGACGAAGAACTTAATGTTCAGGGTCTTCGCGGTGCGGAACGGATCCACGAAAGCCGTGGTCGGATCCGGCAGGAGGGTCATATCCGACTCATCGATGGTGGTGAATCCGCGGATGGAGGAGCCATCGAAAGCGAGGCCCTCAGCGGCCGCGTCCTCGGTGAACTCATCTGCTGGAATGGAAAAGTGGTGCTCGGCGCCGGGAACGTCCGTGAAGCGGATGTCAACGAACTTGACGTCCTCTTCCTTGATGAATTTGACGACGTCCTGGATTGTCTCGAAGGACACGGTTGTCTCCTGTTGGTTGACCTGTAGTACTCCCGATCAGTTTACAGGTAGTGAGCCCACCACTGGGGCAGGTGGGGTAGGCAATGGGAAATTTCATCCCGTTACCGCCCGCCGACTAGATTGGTGGGCATGGCAGACAACAAAGATGGCTTCGGGCCGGGGGAGTGGCCCGGAAAGGATCTCGGCCTCCCCAAGGAGGGGGCAGGTGCACTCGCCTCCGTGATGCGCCGCACAGGGGGCGTGCTCATAGATTGGCTTTTGGCCATGCTCATAGCGAACCTTCTTGAGCTATTCACCAGTTCTCTTGGCGGGCCTGCCTTTCTTGGCTATGCGGTCTGGGCTGTCATGGGCATTGTGTGCGGCTGGCTCTTTGCCCGCACCCCGGGGATGCTCATTCTTGGGATGGGCGTGGCCCGACTGGATGAGCCGGGTGCCACTGTGGGCTTCTGGCGCGCTGCTGTCCGCACGCTGCTCACCGGTGTGCTTTTCCCAGCCGCAATGGTGGACGCCGATGGCCGTGGCCTCCACGACCGCGCCACTGGCACCGCCGTCATCATGGCCTAAAACCTGTCCGGTGCCAACCGGGCCGTGTCCACAACACACCATACGTGGAATTGGGCAGATGGCGTCCAGCAAATGGCATCTTGGAAAGCTAGGCGCCGCACCTGGCACTTATGTATGCCCTCAATGCGGCGGGAGCAGCGTGGATGGCGGTGAAACAGTTTTCACCGCTGCCGGCGGCCTATTCTATGACAGTGATGGGGAATCGAGGGAGATCCCCGCGTCGTTGAGCGCTGCCCGCCCGGCGGGAGTGAGACGCACGGCCCGGGTACGACCCCTGCGGGAAAGCCATTCCTTATCCAGCAGAGTCTTGCAGATTCCCGTGCCGAG
>NZ_JAMFTP010000018.1:0-61774 GCF_024586525.1 Corynebacterium sp. BF-R-2
CGACCGACAAGCCGAGCGACCCGACCGACAAGCCGAGCGACCCGACCGACAAGCCGAGCGACCCGACCGACAAGCCGAGCGACCCGACCGACAAGCCGAGCGACCCGACCGACAAGCCGAGCGACCCGACCGACAAGCCGAGCGCCCCGACCGACAAGCCGAGCGACCCGACCGACAAGCCGAGCGACCCGACCGACAAGCCGAGCGAGCCAACCGACAAGCCAGGTGACCCAACCGACAAGCCGGGCGAGGACCCGACGGTTACCGTTACGGTCACTGAGGATCCGTCCAAGCCGACGCCGAGCGACGAGCCTAAGCCGACGAAGGAGGACCCGACACCGTCTGGTGAGAACCCAACTGTGACGGTTACCGTGACTGAGACGCCGAACAAGCCGACCACGGATACTAAGCCGTCAGAGGGGCCGAAGGACCCAACTACGGACCCAACGGACCCAACCGAGGACCCGACGGTTACCGTTACGGTCACTGAGGATCCGTCCAAGCCGACGCCGAGCGACGAGCCTAAGCCGACGAAGGAGGACCCGACGCCGTCTGGTGAGAACCCAACTGTGACGGTTACTGTGACCGAGAAGCCGAACAAGCCGACCACGGAAACTAAGCCGTCAGAGGACCCGACTAACCCAGTCGAGCCAAACGACCCGACCGATTCGGACAAGCCAAACGACCCGACTGATGCGGACGAGCCTCGTGTCCCGGAGGTTGCCGGACTGTGGCCGCTGCTCATCCCGCTGGCGCTTGTGCCTGCTGTCCTGGGCTTCTTCGGAAACCAGCCGAACAGCCCTGCACTGCCGAGCTTGCCGCTGAAGCCGCAGGACCCGAAGGATGCCCTTAAGGCCCTGCAGCCGAAGGAGCCTAAGGCTCCGGAGGCGCCTAAAGCACCGAGTGAAGCGGAGCAGCCGAACACTGTTGAGACCAACGATGTTGAATCCAACAATGTGGAGTCCAAGGATGTTCAGCCGGGCCAGAGCGACAACACCAGCCGCTACACTGGCACGTCCCCGAGCACCACGGATTCCAACAACAGCACCAACTCCGGCATCCTGGCCAACACTGGTGCGAACGTCCTGGGCCTCTTGGCTGCAGGCTTGGCACTTATTGCCGGCGCCGCGCTGCTGCTGCGTCCTGGTCGCCGCAAGGAGTCCTAGATCTAGCTAGCAGAGACGACCTGAGGGCCGTTCCGGCCCTTAGGACGTGGCTTTGACAGCCGTGAAGAACGCCCGAGCAGATGCTCGGGCGTTCTTTTTGTCTGTCCATCATCCCTCCCGACACGGGATGAGGGGCACGCCATCGTGCGCGACACAGGGTTTCTCTGGCCATCGGATGAGGAGGCCGCGGTGATGCCGCAGAAGGAATGTGGGGGAGTGCTACGGTGTTGGGGTTGTGAGCGCGCTGAGGAGTGCACGATAGCGGGGCAGGGGGTATCTGTATGGCTGGCCGTCGTATCCGGTTGGTACGGAGTGCTAAGGGGTGGGCAGGGCCGCAGATGCGATAAGTGCCAGTCAGGCCAGGGAGGCATAGCAAAGGCCCCGGCCGCCACGTCTCGAAGTGTGAGTGGGCGGCCGGGGCCAGTGCGTGTAGAGGACCTAGGCGTATTTAGACGTCGAAGGCTTCCTCCAACAGGTTCTTCTGCTCAATCTGGTGAACCTTGGCGTTACCGGTAGCAGTCGAGGACTGCGAGCGGCGGGACACGCGAACCATCTCCGGCATATCCGGAATGAGCTCACGCAGGTGCTCGTTGTAGAACGGCCACGGACCCTGGTTGGCCGGCTCGTCCTGAACGAAGCGAATCTGCTCAGCGTTCGGGTAAGACTTGAAGGCCTCACCCAGACGGTTGAACGGGATCGGGTGGAGCATCTCTACGCGCACGATGGCGATGTCATCGCGGCCGTCGGCCTCACGCTTCTTGGCCAGCTCCCAGTAGAGCTTGCCGGAGACCAGCATGATGGTCTTGACCTTCTCTGGGTCCCCAACCTGCTTGCCATTGATGTCGAAGAAGTTCGGGTCATTGATGACGGACTGGAACTTCGTGACCTCAGTGAAGTCGGAGACCGAAGAGGTCGCTGCCTTGTTACGCAGCATGGACTTCGGGGTGAAGACAACCAGCGGACGCTTCATCTCACCGAGGGCCTGGCGGCGCAGCAGGTGGAAGTGGTTTGCCGGGGTGGACGGCTGGGCCACGGTCATGGAGCCCTCAGCACACAGCTGCAGGTAGCGCTCGATGCGGGAGGAGGAGTGGTCTGGGCCCTGGCCTTCGTAGCCGTGCGGCAGCAACAGGATCAGGCTGGAAAGCTGGCCCCACTTGGCCTCACCGGAGGAAATGTACTCATCGATGATGGTTTGCGCACCGTTGGCAAAGTCACCGAACTGTGCCTCCCAGGCCACAACGGCATCCGGGTTACCCACGGTGTAGCCGTATTCGAAGCCCATGCCGGCATACTCAGTCAGAGCGGAGTTGTACACCATGAACTTGCCGCCGTTGCCCTTGGACTCAGCGAGGCGAGCAACCGGGTTGTATTCCTCGCCGGAGTTCGGGTCGAAGGCCACAGCGTGGCGCTGGGTGAAGGTACCGCGGCGGGAATCCTCACCGGCCACGCGGACGACCTTGCCGGTGTTGGCCAGGGAGCCGAAGGCGATGAGCTCGCCCCAGCCCCAGTCGATGCCACCCTCGCGAGAGGTCTTCTGGCGGTCCTTGGCAACCTTGCCCACGCGCTTGTGGTACTCAAAGCCCTCCGGCGGGGTGCCGTAAGCATCGCCGATTTCAGCGAGCTCCTCGGCGGTGATGGAGGTGTCCAGACCACGAGTCAGCTCCTGGGAGGAGGTGATGCCGGTCTGCTCCTTCGGGCCAGCCTTCTCAGCTTCCTTGTGCTCAGCGAAGACGGACTCCATCTGGTCGTGGAAGTCACGTGCTGCTGCCTCTGCCTCGTCATCAGACAGGTCGCCGCGGCCAATGAGTTCCTCGGTGTAGCGCTCACGGACGGACTTGTGGTTATCAATGATGTCGTAGAGCTGCGGCTGGGTCATGGACGGGTCGTCGGCCTCGTTGTGGCCGCGCAGGCGGTAGCACACGAGGTCGATGAAGACATCCTTGCCAAAGCGGCGGCGGTATTCGGTGGCAAGCTTACCTACCCAGACAACGGCCTCCGGATTATCACCGTTGACGTGGAAGACCGGGCAGTCAAAGCCCTTCGCCAGGTCGGTGGCGTAGTGCGTGGATCGGCCCGAATCCGGGGTAGTGGTGAAGCCCACCTGGTTGTTGACCACGACGTGGACGGTACCGCCGGTGGTGTAACCACGCAGCTGAGAAAGGTTGATGGTTTCCTGAACCACGCCCAGTCCGGCGAAGGATGCATCACCGTGCAGCATGATCGGGACAACGGTGTGGCCCTCCGGGCCCTTGTCCAGGATGTCCTGCTTGGCGCGGGCAATACCTTCCATGACCGGGTCAACGGCCTCAAGGTGGGACGGGTTTGCAGCCAGTGTGACCTTGATTTCACCGTCGCCGAACATCTGCAGGTGCTCGCCCTCGGCGCCCAGGTGGTACTTCACGTCACCGGAGCCGCCGAGCTGGCCACCCTTGTAGTTGCCGTCGAACTCGCCGAAGATATCGGCCAGCGGCTTGCCCACAATGTTGAAGAGAACGTTCAGACGGCCACGGTGCGGCATACCAATAACGACCTCGTCGAGGTCCTGGCCGGCGGCAGTGTCAACGATGGAATCTAGTAGCGCAATGAGGGACTCAGCGCCTTCGAGGGAGAAGCGCTTCTGACCCACGTACTTGGTCTGCAGGAAGTTCTCGAAAGCCTCAGCGGCGTTGACCTTCTGCAGGATGTACTTTTGCTCAGAGTTGGTCGGCTTCGGCATGCCGGCCTCGATCTGCTCCTGCAGCCAACCGCGCTCGTCGCGGTCCATGATGTGGGCGTACTCGGAGCCTACCTTTAGGGTGTACGCGGAGCGCAGACGGGTGACGACTTCACGCAGCGTCATGGTCTCCTTGCCACCGAAGCCACCGACATTGAAGGTGCGGTCGAGGTCCCAGATGGTCAGACCGTGGGTAGCGAGGTCCAAGTCGCGGTGATCCGGCCACGGCAGACCAGGCTGCTTCCAGCCCAACGGGTTGACGTCCGCAAGCAGGTGACCACGGGAGCGGTAGGCCTCGATGTACTGCATGACGCGCGTGTTCTTATCGACGCCCGTGTTCGGGACGTCGGCAGCCCAGCGGAAGGGCTGGTACGGCACGTCGAGGGACTTGAAGAGCTCGTCCCAGAAGGCATTGTCCAGAATCAGCTCACCGATGGTGCGCAGGAACTCACCGGACTCCGCGCCCTGAATAACGCGGTGGTCGTAGGTGGAGGTCAAGGTAACGAGACGGCCCACGCCCATGTCTGCCAGGCGGTCAGAGGAGGTGCCAGCGAACTCAGCCGGGTAATCCATGGAGCCCACGCCAATGATGGAGCCAGAGCCCTTGGTCAGGCGTGCGATGGAGTGACGGGTACCAATACCGCCCGGGTTGGTGAGGTTAATGGTGACACCGGAGAAGTCATCCATCGTCAGCTTGTTCTTGCGGGAGCGGTCCACAATGTCCTGGTAGGCATCGATGAACTCGGCGAAGGTCTTGTTCTCCGCCTCCTTAATAGCAGCAACCACGAGGGCGCGGGAGCCGTCCTTCTGCGGAAGGTCGATGGCCAAGCCCAGGTTGACGTGCTCCGGCTGAACCACAGTGGGCTTGCCGTCCTTGATTTCGTAGCGCACGTTCATGTCCGGGTGGATCTGAACGGCCTTAACGAGGGCGTAGCCCAGGATATGGGTAAAGGAGATCTTGCCGCCGCGGGTGCGCTTAAGATGATCATTGATCATCGCACGGTTTTCCCACATGAGCTTGACTGGGATGTCACGCACAGTGGTAGCGGTAGGAATCTCCAGAGACTCGTCCATGTTCTTAGCAATGGCCTTGAACATGCCCTTGAGCGGGCGGGAACCCGGCTCCGGTGCGTCCTGGATGCGG
This sequence comes from Corynebacterium sp. BF-R-2, assembly GCF_024586525.1. Lineage (NCBI taxonomy): Bacteria > Bacillati > Actinomycetota > Actinomycetes > Mycobacteriales > Corynebacteriaceae > Corynebacterium > Corynebacterium sp. BF-R-2. The sequence continues at coordinate 5,024 of NZ_JAMFTP010000018.1, forward strand.
TCGAGCGGGGACTCGGCCTTTTTCTTGTCTGCCTTCGCCTTCGTGGCAGAAGTCTTGGAATCGCTCGGAGCCTTGGCACCCGGGGCGGCGGGGGACTTTTCAGCGCGTGCGGAGTCCTTGGACTCAGCAGCGCCCGCCTTGTCCTTGGCCGGGGCAGAAGCCTTGGAGCTGGAGGCCTTTGCGGAGGAGGCCTTGGGCTGTGCGGCTTGCTTGGGAGCTCCGTTTGCCTCAAAGTAGTCGCGCCACTCCTTATCTACGGAGTTGGGGTCCTTTGAGTACTGCTGGAACTGTTCGTCAATCAGCCACGCGTTCGGGCCGTAGATGCTCGAGTTGCTCACGGCAGGTGTTCGCCTCTTTCTGTGCTTCTAAGTTTGTCTTTAGTCGACTCTAGTAGGCCGTTCCATGGGTGCGAAAGGCACCCCGAAAGGTGTCTCCTCATATGATACGGCCCCTGTAAGTTTGCTCACTACCCTGGGGCGCGTTTCCCGTGTTTATTCCCCCTGCAGGGGGGAGAGCTGGGTGTCCGAATGCTTCATAACTTGGCGGGCAAGTTTACGGTTGGCAGTCGTTCCCAGTACCGCACCGACACCCATCGGCAGGAGCTTGGAGAGCCATGCCCACTTGTGCTTCTTTCGGGCCTGCTTGAGGAAGAGCTTGGTCAGTCGTCCGTTGATACCGCTCAGGGTGGGGCCGGAGAAGCGGGAAAGGGTAGCGGCCGACTTCATGCCGGAGAGCGTTGTGACGTCACCCAGCAGAGTATCGACCAGAGCGCTGCCTTGGGATCCGGTAAGGACAACGAGGACGAGAGCGCGGCGGCGCTCTTCATCACGAATGTCATCGCCGCGCAGGTGTGCGGAGGCCAAGATGTACCAGGCAGCGGCCTCGAGGAACAGGAGTGATTCCGCACCAATGGCTGCAGCACCAGACACCAAACCGATGCCGGGGATGGCCGCTGAGGCGCCCGCAGCCGCGCCGGTTCCAGAGACAATGTTGAGGAAGTGCTTGTCAATGAGCTCCTGCAGCTCTTGAGGGCTGGCATTCTTGTTGCTCTTCTTCAAGCGTTCGACGTAGCCGATGATGATAGAGGACTGTGCCGAGATCACCTTGTTGAGTGCGGCCATGAAGCTCTGGCTAATGCGGTTGTTTTCATCCACAGTGAGCTTCTCCACAGCGGCGGGTTCGTCCTGTGTCTTTTCTCCAAGTCCAAACATGTTTTTCACCTGATTTCGTCTAATTTATAAACAGTATGTACACCACCGTATCGAAAAACATGTCCCCAGCGCGGAGCCAGGCTGTGGCATTAGTCTAGGTGCTATGAGCGAGTACGAGCCTTTCCCTCCGCGTGAGGTCAGCGCGGCTGCGGCCCGCCTGCTTGCTGAGAACCTGCATGCCCGCGCCCACGCAGCCCATGAGGCTGCCAAGACGGCGCTGGCGGATGACATCACTGTTTTAACGACCTCGGGATGGGTTCGCGGCTGCATTGAGGAGGAGTTGCGCCCTGACCGGCCAATTTCTTCCCCGGTGCGCTCATGGCGTGGGATTCCCTTCGGAGCGGATACCTCGGGAGATCAGCGTTTCCAGGAACCAAGGCCGGCACCGGAGTGGGAGGGAATTAGGGATTGTCGTGAGTTTGGACACGTGGCACCCCAGCCGGTTTATTCGTGGACGGATCGTATTGAGGGCTCGGAGGATTGCCTGACGCTCGATATCGTCCGCCCACACACTCAGCACAGCTCTGAGTTCGTGCCAAATACGGAGAAGCTTCCCGTTGTTGTCTATTTACACGGTGGCAGCTTCATCGTTGGGTCCTCTCACATGCTCATGCTTCGCGGCTTTGAGTTCGCGGCGCAGATGGACGTGGTCTACGTGTCCGTCAATTTCCGTTTGGGGGCCTTGGGCTATCTAGATGTCCGCAGTCTTGGCGGGGAGGCCTGTGCCAACCCTGCCGTGGCGGATCAGGTTCTTGCCCTGGAGTGGGTCCGCGATAACATTGCGGCCTTTGGTGGTGACCCGGACAACGTCACCCTCATGGGTGAATCTGCCGGTGGCGCAGCAGTTCTCACGCTTATGGCTGTTCCTCGTGCAGAAGGCTTATTTCACCGAGCTATTGCGCAGTCACCGCCGATTGGCATGATTCATTCGCGCGCTCAATCCATGTTCTGGGCGCGCGAGCTGGTGGACAAGATGGCGCTGCCTCGGGACACAACGGCTGAGGATCTGCGGCGGGAGGACTTCGCGGATCTGGTGCGCTCTGGGCAGTCGATGATGTGGCGCGCGGGTGAGCTGCTGTATTTGAATTCCTGTTACGCCCCCACCGTGGATGGTGAACTCATTCCGCAGCATCCTATTGAAGCGTTTGAGGATGGTGCCCAACACCCAGTGCCGTTGCTCATCGGTACGAATTCCGGTGAAGCCAGCTTCGGTAAGTTTCTCTACCAGCGTCAAAGCTCTCGGGAGCGCGCCGCGTTGCGCCTTCTGGCTTCCTTTGATCCGGAGAGCGCCCCTGATGTGGTCGCAGCCTATGGTGGGGCGGTGTCTCGTCGGGACTTTGGAGACTTGCTTACCGACGCCCTGTTCTGGGGCCCTACCGTCCGTGTTGCGGGTGAGCATGCGCGCCGTTATCCCACCTGGATGTACCGTTTCGATTTCGCGCCGGCAGCTCTGCGTTGGTTGGGCTTGGGAGCGATGCATTCGATGGAGCTATCCAATATCTTTGGTGACCCTGGGGCTTCACGCGTGTCTTTCCTGACCACCATGGGTAAGTCCTCCGATATGGAAGAGGTCACTGAGAATATGCAGGCCCAATGGGGTTCATTCATCCGGAACGGTGCTCCGTTAGAGGATTGGCCGCGATACCGTTCCCCACAGCGCGAGACGATGATCTTTGACGTGGAACCTCATGTGGAATCGGCACCGATGGAATCGCGCCGCCAGGCGTGGGAGTCCTATGACATGTTGGAGTGGGGAACCGGACGCCCAGAAATCTTAAAGCGTCTGGGTTTCATGCCCGATGGCCACGATCGCGGGTAGGATGTGGGTGGCCTTGGCAGCAGCCGGGGTGAGACCGCCACATGGATGGATGTTAATCACATGAGCTTTTTTGAAGATATCGCTTCTGCGCTGGACGGGGAGGGTATTGAGTCCCGCGTCAACGATGATGTGATGTTTGTGCCCATCACCTCCGATTTGGAAATCCAGTTTGTGGAAATTGACCCGATTCTCCCCGCGGCCAACGTCTACATTGCTGCCGCGGATGTAGATGAGGATGATGAGGATTTTGAAGCAGTTCTCGTCTCCGTTGCCTTTTCCGTGGAGGATGCGGTGGAGGCGGTGTCTCGCCACATTGCCACCGACCAAGTGGTCACCGTGCTGCGAGACCTGCTTGAGGGTACCGATGAGCGCATTGCCGAGTTGGAGTTTGTCCAGGATGAGTTCAACCCGAACCTCGTCGTGGCTGACGTTGCTAACGATTCCGAATTGCGCGTTCTCGTTGAGACTATTGACGGTGTTCCGAGTGCAGTCGTGCGATTCCTCTCGTTTGACTTCGACGAAGAGGAACTCGACGAGCTTGAGGATGAGGCCATCAACGAGTTGTGGGAGAACGACTCTGTAGAGGACCTGGGGGAGGAGGAGCGCGTCGCGCTTTTCGACGCCGGGGAGTTCGACGACACCACCCTTGCCCCCATCATCGAAGTGCCTGCTGAGGCTCTTGAGCTTGGTACCTACACCGATTTTGATCGTCTTTTCGACGTCCTGAGTTTGGTCTCCGATCAGGCCTTGGATTGGGAGGCTCAGCTCGTTAGCGTGGATGACCCGGACTTTGATGAGCCGGACGTTTATGACATCTTCGGCGCTGACGATGAGGATGATGACGTGCTCTTCGACGATGACGAAGATGATGAGGACGACGACACCGATGTGGACGCTGATAATTCCAATGGTGAGGCTGACGACAGCGAAGGCTAGTCGCTTCGTGCGGAAGGGCGCGCTAGGATAATCGGGTACATTTTTGAACTCGATGAGGGGCGTCCAGGGACCATGCCGGTTGATATGGCTTTTCGCGGCCAGCGAATCTGCGTTGGTTTCGCCCTAGCGTGTGCTGCATTCGCGTGGTGCCTCACGCTTGACCCAAACTTTGAACATGCCGATAGGACGTTTGAATCCGTCCTGCCAGCATCGGTCTGGGGTTTGAGCCTTCTTAGTGGGTTACTCTTTTTTGCCTCTCAATGGGGGACGCTGAGAAGCCATGCGATCATCAACCCGCTGTTTGCTATCGCCGTCAACATATTGGGATCCTTGTTGATCTTCAACCTCAACATTCCGCTGTATTTGGACACCGCCGGAACGATGTTTATCGCCATTCTCTATGGTCCAATTCTTGGCATGGGGACATCGGTGCTCTCAGTGAGTCTTGGGGCCGTCAGCAATCCGCTGGGCTTGGCATATGTTCCAAACGCCGTGATCGTGGCCTATTTGGTGGGGTGGATGGCTCGCCGCGGCGTGTTTAAGCGAATGATAGCCACGCTGCTCTCAGGCTATGGGCTTGGAATCGTGGCGGGGTTGGTGTCCTTGCCGTCGACACTGCTTGCGTTTGATGAGAATCTTCAGCGCGGACCCCGAGAGCTCACGAACTTCATCCTGTTGATTGTCCATGATGAAAACATTGCTGCGCTGATTCAGGCGATGAGTTCTGACCCCATCGATAAGGCCTTTACTGTGGTCCTCGTGTGCTTGGCCATTCGCTTTGCGCCGAAGCCCATCCGGTACTTCTTCGATCGCCCCGAAACCCATGCAGCCGTTGGCCGGGTCCTGACTGAGGACCGTTTTACGCTCTCACTAGATGAAGAGCCGCCCCACGGTCTTCTAGACCGCCTGCAGCGCTACTTGTAGCCGAACCCCCGGTGTGGAGGAGACAGCCATCGTAGGCGTAGCGGCTTAGGCCGCCTGGCTAAAGCCTTCGAAAAGTGACAGTGGTGACCGCACCGGGGTGTAGGAACTATCAACAAGCCACACAAAGGTTGCGGCGCTGCTGCTAGAAATCTCGTGCACGGCTGACACCAAGTCTTCTGGGACGAGCGTGCGGACCCACGCTTCAGCTAAGGCTGGCGATACTGGTTGTCCTGACGGAGACGTAATACGCACGGTAATGAGATAAGCCGGTACCCGCTTTTCACCGAAACCCAAAACGCGAGCCTGGGCGCGCTCGCCAACGCGATGACGGGAGACGGTGAGCGTCAGCGGTGGGGTAGATTCACCTTCTCTAGTCCGGAGCGGCACAGGTGGCAGAGACTGTGACGGCGGCCGCCACTGCGGCGTGGGTCGGGCAAGTGAGCGTGGATGGTGGATGATGCTCTCGATGGATTCGAGGATCTCGGGGTGATGGAAAAGGATGTCCGCAGTGAGCTCACCGGTATCGATAGGAGATTGAATGGAGCGTGGGGAAGTGGTGCGAAAGGCGTTGTAGTTCTTCATGGCCTTCACACTAGAAGAGGGGAGGGACACGAATTCGACTAAAGTCGAAAATAAGTTCGAAAATTTGGAGGGGTAGGCTACAGTTAGTGAAGCTATGAGTGACGGTGTGATGCAAGAACTAAAGATTCCGCGAGAAATCTGGGTGATGGTCTCGGCGGGTTTCATTATTGCCTTAGGCTACGGGCTGATTGCCCCATTGCTTCCCCAATTCATCGTCAGTTTCGATGTCTCGATGGCTGCCGCTGGGCTCGTCGTGTCCATATTCTCTGCGAGCCGCCTGATTTTCGCCCCTGCGGCGGGGCGCCTCATTGATCGAGCAGGAACGCGGGGCGTGTACCTCACTGGCTTGTTAACTGTCGCCATCACCACCGGACTAGTAAGCATTGCCCAGGACTATTGGCACATTGTGGTGCTGCGCGCTATTGCCGGAATCGGATCCACCATGTTCACCGTGGCAGCGATGTCCCTTATCGTGAAACTATCTCCTCCCGCTATTCGGGGGCGCTGCTCGGCGACGTACGCGACATCCTTCCTCCTGGGTAATGTTATTGGTCCACTCGTCGGCGCCAGCTTGTCCTTCCTTGGTTTTCGTTGGCCCTTCTTCATCTATGGGGTTGGGGTAGCAGTCGCTGCGCTCGTGGTCTGGGTGCTTATGCCCGTGGTCGACGAAGCTGAAGATCCGCGGCGTCGTTTGCCGCCGATGCGACTGCAGGAGGCATGGGGCGATACGGCCTATCGTGCGGTGCTTACCTCCAACTTTGCGCAGGGCTGGATCAATATGGGAGTGCGAGTTGCGGTGCTGCCTCTCTTTGCTGCTGCCATATTCCATAACGGTGCGGAAGCTTCCGGCATAGCACTCGCGGTCTTTGCCGCTGGCAATGCCGTTGTTCTGCAGTTTTCTGGATCGTGGTCGGACCAGGTTGGCCGGCGTCCTTTAATTATTGCTGGTTTGGTGGGGTCGGCGGTGTTTGTGGGAACTCTGGGCTTGGCGCACACCGTCTGGATGCTCCTTCTCCTGTCCGCCTTCGCCGGTGCTTCTTCTGGGCTCATTGTGCCGTCCCAGCAGGCGGCCATCGCTGATGTGGTGGGATCGAAGCGTTCTGGTGGGCAAGTCTTGTCTACCTTCCAGATGGCCGGTGACTTTGGGCAGATCCTCGGCCCCATCGTCATTGGATTCCTTGCGGACCACTACGGTTTCGAGGTGGCCTTTGCGCTCTGTGCTGTAGTGGCGGCAGGTGGTGTCGTTGCGTGGAGCTTTGGCCGCGACACTTTGCAAGACAGGAAGATTATTTTGCAGCGATTGCGCCGCGACTATAAACCAAGGTTATACTAGCCAGCAGGAATGTTAATGTTTGCGTTATTTTTCAGCAATATGCCACTGCACCCGCAACATTTTGAAGAAAAATGTCACGATCTAAAAATTTTTTGTTAAACTCGGGGTGTGAATTTTCAACAAAGGGTGGAGCGTCACCGGTCGGAACTTAGCAGGGCGGATGAGGCAGTTGTCGACGTTATCCTGAGTCGCCCCCAAGAGGCAGCTTTGTGGCGTGGCGAAGATGTCGCTGCAAAAGCCGGTGTGCACGGTTCGGCCGTAACTCGTACAGCGAAGAAGCTCGGATATAAAGGCTACTTGGAACTGCGTCAAGAGCTGCGCATGCTGCATGATCAGTATCTTGCCGCTGAGCATTCAAGCAGTAGTCAGACTTTCCGTAACGAGGCCGGCCAGACCATTTTGGGGCAGCTCGTCTCGAAGGAGTTGGACTCCCTGTCCGTGGCGTCGGGAAGCGTAGACCAGCACTCCGTCAACAAGGCTGCGGACTTGGTCATGAACGCTCGCGATATTTACATCTATGGCCGCGGTAACTCTATCCCGTTGTGCGACCAAGCTGAGCGTCGCCTGCGTCGACTCGGACGTTCGGTACACGACCTGTCTGGGGAGACTGACCGGGATATTGCTGAACAGCTCCTGCTTATGGGTGAGCCCGATTTGCTCTTGGTGTTTGCTTTCCGTCGCTCGACGCGCTCGCTCCGCCAGCTGCTGAACTACGCTGAGATGGTGAAATGCAAGGTCATCCTCATTACAGATGATCTGCGTATCGTCCACCCAGTTCCCGTGGTGACTCTCGCGGCCCCGCGTGGCGATGAAGGAGCCTTCACTACTCTCTCTGTCCCGATGCTTATGCTGAACGCGATTGTGCTGTCCATTCTGCAACGCTACGAACATGACGTTGCCCCGTATCAGCAGAAACTTCAGAACATTCTGAATGGTTTCGAGCTGTAACGCTTGCTTTCGCTTCACTTCACTGTGTGTAAACCCCCACTCGATGTGGGGGTTCTCGTGCTTTAATGCGGGTTGCTGAATGTAAGCAAAGCCGCCAATGTGGTGAGGCTATTGTGTCCTCGGCTGAATTGGCGGTAAAAGCGATGGGGCAGGAGTGGGGGCGTGGCTCTAGTGGCCGGGGTGCTCTTTAGTGGATAGTGCGAGCTCGCTGGCTGCAGGCGGCCCAGCGCGGGTTATTGCCTGACGAAGACTTGAAGTTACGCTCGCGGAAACGCGTGAAGCCATAGTTAGAAGACTCGGAACCGGTGTTCGGGCGGCTCCATCGCTTTTGGTTATTCTCGCTGGCGGCGTCCATGTCCTTCCTCCGTCTGTTTCTGGCTAGCCATTTATACTTAGCTCATTTTAAGCTGATGAGAGAATGCTAGGTTAGGCTGTGTTGTTAGTCAATTTCACAGAGTGAGATCTTTCCATTCGGGGGTAGCTAGGCGTTGTACGTGTGGCCAATTGGAAAAATGGTTTACGTGTAATCAACTGCGGTTATCTATCGGCCCATCGTATTTGGGGGTGACTGGAGGTGTCCGAATTTAACTCAAGTCACCTGACGTTTGGATCCTGAAAATTCTTATAACAATTCGACGCAACTGTGCAAAATAACTTGCATTGTGCGGGTGGGGATCTAGACCAAAGGAGTTGTAATCGTATTTAGGCTACCGTGCGACCGGCGGTATAGAGTCTCTTCGGCATGTCACGGCGAAGGCGCCACTCAAACTGGATGGGCTTTTCACCCCTGTGGTCAACGTAATCGACGTTGCCGAGGAAAGTGTACGCCGATGCTGTTTCAACCTTGTTCTTCTTGGTAAAGCGTGTAGCAATGATGATATTGCCGCCGCGCTCGCGGTGTGTGATGTAACGCTCGGCCATCGCGGACTTGAGCGACGTTGTGGATTGTGACTCCCAATGCAATAGATCAGGGGACAACGGATAGTCGCGATAGTTAGTTGAAGCACTGACGTTTTCATCTTTCTGGAAGGTGATCAGGAACAGATCAGTATTCGACCTGTCGAAGCGTTTGACTCCTTCGCGCGGTAGGTTCGCCAATTTTTTGAGAGGTCCGTCATCCAGTGCCCCAATGAGTTCGGCGAGGCTGTAGTCTGCATGTGTTTCGAGCACGCTACTCGAAGACCTCTTCGGGATAACGCGGGATTCGTCGAGCGAGTATCGCATGACTTGGTTAACTTCGTTAACGAAGGCTGGGTAGGACCGGATAAGTGAGAACGCATCATCCAAAGTGGCGGGAACTGCTCTATTGGAGTTGGCCCAGAGAGCTAGAGTGAGCATGGTGGCATATCGCTTCTCCCGGTCATCCATGTCTTTTTCTGAAGGGCCGTTCGCTGCCATGAGACGGCTATAGGCTTCGACACGATCAGGGTCATTAATGTGGAGGAGCACGCGAATGCGGCTAAGAAGGAAACTCTCTACCTCATCTTCTACCGGCGATGGGAGGAGATTCTCGTCCCTGAGCAACGTCGTCCACGAAATTCCTTTGCGGCGGTAGATGTCCTCCACGGGAATATCGGAGGTGTGGAGGAAGGCTGAGAGGTCAGTAGTGCCGTGTTCGCTAATCTGAGCCCTAATTTTCTTAATGGAGTTGCGTGCCAGACGCTTAACGTTAGCCAGTACGCGTTCGGTCGTCACGCGGTCCAAGGTGATGTGGGAACCTGGCGGCGCGGTAGGAAAGCCTTGCTCTATTTCTCTGATTAAGCTCTTGCCGCGAGCGGCGGTGAGTACCTTGTAGCGCTCCTCAAAGTCGAATTCCTCATGTTGGAGGCCGAGAAAGTCAAAGACAATACACGCATCCTTACCTTCGTTGAGACGTAGGCCGCGGCCAAGTTGCTGGACGAAGAGTACCGGGCTTTGAGTAGGGCGAAGGAGCAAAAGAGTGTTCACGGAAGGGATATCGACGCCTTCGTTGAAAATGTCGACGGCGAAAATGATTTTGATGTGGCCGTCGCGAAGCTGCGACAGAGCTTTTTGACGTTCCTGAGTGGTCAGTCTGCTGCTTACCGCTAGCGAAGGAATCCCGAATGCATTGAACTGCTCCGCCATGTACTCAGCGTGAGCGATAGACACACAGAAACCGAGTGCCTTCATGGAAGCTAAGTCGAAGATGCGACGGTTGAGTTCATTGATGATAAACCTGGTTCGCTTTTCGCCGGCCTTGATGTACAACTCGCTGAGCTCTGATGCCTTGTAATCCTTCTTGCCTTGAACCCATGTCAAGCTCGTAAGGTCGGTATTGTCGTCGACGCCGTAGTAGTGCAACGGCGCCAGCAGTTGGAGCCGCAGTGCGTCCCATAGGCGAAGCTCATGGGCAACACGGTAATCGAAGAACTTTTGGACGTTGTGACCGTCGCCGCGCTCTGGGGTTGCTGTCAGTCCTAGAAGCTCGCGGGGCTGGAGGTAGTCCAAAATCTTCCGATAGGTTGCTGCTTCAGCGTGGTGAAACTCGTCGATCACGACGACCTCAAAGTGCTCGGGCGAGATGCGAGTCACGCGCTCTCCATGAAGCGACTGGATGCTCGCAAAAACGTGGTCCCAGTGATGAGGCTCCGAACCTCCGACAAGAAGCTCGCCGAAGTCAGAGGCCTGGAGAACTTCGCGATATGTGCGGTGGGCTTGTTCTAGAATCTCGCGGCGATGAGCAATGAACAGCAGCCGAGGCCTACGACCGTAGGATTCACAAAGTCGACGATAATCCAGCGCGGCTACCACTGTCTTTCCAGTACCGGTGGCTGCAATGAGAAGGTTCTTATGGCGGTCGTGGAGTTCACGCTCGGAACGCAACGCCTCTAGCATCTCCTGCTGGTAGGCGTATGGCTCGACGCGAAGTCCCGACAGTTCGAGTTTATGTCCCGATGCGGAGCCGAGGAACTGTGCTCCGTGCAGTGCTTCTAGCAGTCGATCGTAATCCCGTGCTGGCTCAAAAACCTTGAAATGATTATCATGCCAGTAGCTCTCGAAGGTCTTGATGAACTTTTCAATAATTTCCGGGGTGGAGGATCGAGAACCGCGAACGTTCCATTCCCAGCCGTCGACCAGCGCTGAGCGCGACAGGTTAGAGCTACCAATGAAGGCGGTATCGAAGCCTGATCTACGACGGAACAGCCAGGCCTTAGCGTGGAGACGCGTCGATTTGTGTTCGTAACAAATGCGAACCTCGGCGTTGTAGTCTTCGGCAAGGCGGCGAACCGCGGCGGCTTCGGTCGCACCGCAGTACGTCGAGGTGATCACACGAAGCGGAATTTGATGATCTCGCACATACTCAAGCTCGTCACTGATTACGGAGATCCCTGAGCTCTTGATGAAGGCACACAGTAGATCGACGGAGTCTGCAGTCCGGATTTCGCGGGCAATCTCTACCGACATATTGGTGTCATCCACACTATTGGTGAATAACGCGCTGGTGTTGAGGGAGACTTCAGGAAGAGAGGGAGGGTCAGCAAGCTCCGACCTGTAGATGGCGTAGAGCAACTGCTCAGCAGACATCCTCTCGTCTGAACCAAGGTGCTGCGCAAGGCTATTGATGAGCGCTACACGTTGTTCCGGATTCCTGATCTCGGTGAGTCGCTGCTCAAGGATCTTGGCGAAATGCTGCGCAACTGCAGCAGCAAACCTTGGACTCACCTCGGCGGAGCTATCCTCCACAATGCCCGAAGCAGCCGTGGGAATAGCCCGTTTTGTCTCCTCTATGCGCTCGTGAATACGGGCGGTAACAGGAGTTTCATATATGCCGAAAGGAAGGAGAGAGTGGGAGGTCATAGGCGCGACGAGATGAGTTCGACTGCTGGGATGTCTGCCGGTGCCCAGTCGAGTGTTTGAGCCTCAGCTGCGGTGACCCAGCGGGTGGCGTCATGGTCAGTAAGAACCAGCTCACCGGATTGGATAGTACACAGGAACGTGGTCAGTTCGATGGTGGCGAAGTCATATGTGTGGACAGTCGTGGCTACTTTGTCACCGACGGCCGCCGTGAGGGAGAGCTCCTCGCTGAGTTCGCGAGCCAGGGCCCCTTCAGGAGACTCGCCCGGTTCAATCTTGCCACCGGGGAATTCCCACAATCCTGCCAAAGACTTTCCGGGAGCTTTTCGACAGGCCAAGACACGATCGCCATCAACAAAGACGGCGCCGACAACGCGAATCGGTGAACACATGGGACCAGTATGCCGGCCGGCCCGACTCTTATCCAGAGAACCCCAAACTTTGACTAGACAGCGGGGACGGAAAAGTGCGCGTTCACGATGTCGTCGATAAGCCGGGCTGCAAGCTTGGCGGTGCGGGAGTCGAGGTCGAAAGAGGGGTTGAGCTCGACAACGTCGACAAGCGCAAGGCGTCCGGTGGAGGCGATGGAGATGGCAAGGTCGCGGATGATGCGAAGATCCACACCGAGGCCGGCGGGCGCAGAGACGCCAGGGGCCTGGGCGGCGGGGAGGACATCCAAGTCGATGGAGAGGTGGATGGGGGACGAGTCGGCGCAGAGCTGTGTGGCGTGGGAACGCAGCTCATCCCGAGTCATGGCGAGCAGCTCCTCATCCAGGGTGATGGTGACACCGAGGTTGGCAGCCTCGTCGAAAAGAACCTTCGTGTTATTGGGTCGGGAGATGCCGAGAACGGAGTAAGCGAAATCTTCGGGGCCGACCAGCTCAGAAATCTGTTTGAAAGGAGTACCGGATGTGGGCACATCGGCGGTGCGCAGATCGAAGTGGGCATCGAGGTTGATGATGTTCAGCGGGCCTTGGGCCCGGAACGCGCCGCGGTGTGAGCCGAAGGCCGTTTCATGGCCGCCGCCAAGAATGATGGGCAGGTGACCGGCACGGGAAAGGGCCTCCACAGCGTCAGACAGGCGCTCATGGGAGGACTCGAGATCGGTGCCTTGGGTGGTGATCGTGCCGACGTCGTAAAGCACATGCTCATGGTGCACCGCCAGGGAACCCAAGGCGGCGCGCAAAGCGGCCGGGCCTTCCGCCGCGCCGGGGCGGCCATGATTGCGCGCCACGCCCTCATCGGAGGCGAAACCCAGCAGGGCGACGCCGGGCTGCGCCTCTGGGTTCGCCACATCGAGGGGGCGGATCACGCTGTGCCACCGTGCATGTTCAGGACCTGGGCCGTCGGAACGCCCAGACCACTCAGGGGCAGGGGAGTAAGCGGGGGCATCAACGCTGTTCATAGCTATCCTTTCGAGGTGGGAATGGAGTCACTGCTGGTGGCATGAGTCCGGCGGCCCGTGACGTAGAAAATGGCGGTCATGAGGATGATGAAGCCAACGCCCACAGCAAGGGCCGGGCGGTACTGTGCCTGCCATGCCATGATGCCAAAAGTAAACGTGATGAAGGCGATGGCGAAGTATTGGCCCCATGGCCAGAAGGGAACCGTGTAGGTAAGGCTTGCGCGTTCCTCCGGGGACATCTTCTTGCGGGAGGCCACGTGGGCCAGAAGAATCATAAGCCAGACGTAGATGGTGGCGAAGGTAGCCAGGGAGGCAATGACCTCAAAAACATTCTCCGGGATAAGGGCGTTAAGGGCGGTACCGATGACCATGACGATAAGCAGGATGACCATGGTCATGACTGGTACGCCGCGTGCTTTCTTGGCCATGATCGCGGGGGCAAGGTTCTGGCGAGCTAAACCGGTGAGGACATTGCCAGCGCCGAAGAGATCGGCGTTGATGGCAGAGACCGCCGCGGTGATGACCACGACGTTGAGTGCGGCAGCGGCCCACGTGACGCCCAAGGTGGAGAAGATTTGGACAAAAGGACTTTCCTCACCGGTAATGGTGCGCCACGGGTTAATCATGAGGATGACCAGGATGGCGAGCACATAGAAGAGGAGGATGCGTACGGGGATGGTGTTGACGGCCTTTGGCACGGACTTCTCCGGTTCCTCAGCCTCCGCACTGGCGACGCCCACAATCTCCGTACCACCGAAGGCAAAGAGCACAAGGATAAAGGAAGCAATCATTCCGGAGGGGCCGTTGGGGAAGAAACCGCCATCGTTCACAAGGTTGGCGGGGCCAGTGGTCTCCGCGGTGGAGAGGCCGAAGACCAAGACCGCTACGCCGCCAAGAATCATGGCGACGACTGCCCCGACCTTGACGATGGTAAAGGCGAATTCGAGCTCGCCGAAGGCCTTGACTGTTGCGAGGTTGGCACCGCCAACGAGGAGAAGCGTGGCAGCGACCCAGACCCATTGCGGTGAACCCGGGAACCAGAATTGCATGTAGACGCCGATGGCGGTGAGGTCCGCGAGCGCCACGATGACCATCTCAAAGGCGAACATCCAACCGGTGATGTAACCAGCCCAGGGGCCGAGGAAGGCGCGCGCGTACTCAGCGAAAGACCCCGTGACCGGGTGGTGCACGGACATCTCGCCGAGTGCCCGCAGGAGGAAGTACACCACGGCGCCGCCAAGGAGATAGACCAGCAACACTGAGGGGCCGGCAGCTTGGATGGCGCTGGCGGAGCCGTAGAAGAGGCCGGTGCCGATGGCCGAGCCAAGTGCGATGAAGTGCAGGTGGCGGTGCTTGAGGCCTCTGCGCTGGGTGGTGGTCTCGGGCACGATGGCCGTCCTCCTCCTTTGTTACTAGTGCGAGTGGACAATGCGTCTGAGAGCTACTTTCCTCTAGTTGCCGCGTGGGGTCAATTCCATGACATTCTGTCCAGTGGCGTGTCTTTCACTAGGTACCTGGGGGTGAGCTGGATGACATTTAAGAAAAATGTGGTTAGTATTCTTGTGACCCGCGTGTGGCTGTTGCGTGGGCATGGTTGGCGTGTCTTCCTTCACCGTGTGTTGGTGGGCTGCCTGCCGTGCTAGAGACGTGTACTTTGTCGCCCATACCGTGAGGTAAAACATGAACAACGAAGACGCCCTTGTTGACGCCTTCTATGAAACCGAAGATGCCACGCCCACGAAAAAGGGGCTGTGGCGGCTGTTTGTCTACAGTGCCATCGGAGCTTTCGTCTTCTTTTTCCCCATTAGTTACGACGGGAAGAAGTCCATACCGCTTGACCATATGGTCACCATCATCCGTACACACGCAGAAGCTGCGGTGCCGTGGATCATTTTGGCGCTGGCCGTCTATGGCACCGTGCGCAGCATTGTGAACAAAAACTGGCGGGAAGGCGCCATGCAAGCTGTGTTTACCGTGCTCAATGTCGTGGGCATGGTCGTTTCTTTCCTCATGGTGATAGGGACTTTGCCAGGAGTGCTGGCACATGAGGACATCGTTCCCTTCCTGTGGAACTCCATCGCCACGCCCGTAGGGCTTATCGTCCCCATCGGTGGTGCCTTCTTGGGCCTGCTTATTGGTTATGGCCTGCTGGAGTTCGTGGGCGTGTTCATGCAACCCATCATGCGGCCGCTCTGGCGCACGCCAGGGCGCTCCGCCATCGATGCCGTGGCTTCCTTTGTGGGTTCCTACTCGCTGGGCATTCTCATTACTGACCGTGTGTACCAGCGCGGCGGTTATACCGCCCGCGAGGCTTCCATCATCGCGACGGGTTTCTCCACGGTGTCTGCCGCTTTTATGGTCATAGTGGCCAAGCAGCTGGACTTGATGGACATGTGGGGAATCTATTTTGCTGTGTCCCTCGTGGTGACGTTCGTTGTTACCGCTATCACCGTGTGGATTCCGCCGCTCAGCACCATCCCCAACGAGTATGTTTCCGGCGTGACACCGGACCCAGAGAAGCCGGTCAAGGGCAATTACTTCTCAGCAGCATGGAGGGAAGCTTTGTTGCAGCTCGACCGTGCACCGTCGTTGAGGGCAGCTATCTGGGAGAACCTGCGCGACGGCGCGCGCATGGCCGCGGCCATTGTTCCGTCCATCATGTCGGTCGGCCTCATTGGCCTGCTGCTGGCTAAATTCACGCCGCTCTTTGATTGGTTGGGCTATGTGTTCTATCCCTTCGCATGGATTGTGCAGCTTCCAGAACCCGAGCTAGCGGGTAAAGCTGCAGCGATGGGGATTGCGGAAATGTTCCTACCAGCCACCATGGTGGCGGATTCCTCCAGCCTGACGCTGAAATTCGTCATCGGCGTGGTAGCGGTGTCTGCCATCATCTTCTTTTCTGCACTGGTGCCGTGCATTCTGGCCACCAAGATTCCTATCAAGCTATGGCACTTGGTTGTTATCTGGTTCGAGCGCGTGGTCCTTACCATTATCATTGCCACTCCGATTGCTTTCCTCGTGACCTAGCTAGACTGTCGCGCTATGAGCAACTCCCGCGTTCCGGCCGCGCGCAATGCGCTGGAAATCCTCCGGCTGCTATCCACCATCGATGTGCCCATTTCAGCGGCACGTATCCGCAGCGAGCTGGACCTGCCACGCTCATCCACCTACCACCTGCTCAAGGAGATGGTGGACGCGGGATTCGTGGTGCACCTCCCAGAGAACCAAACCTACGGGCTGGGCCTCGCGGCCTACTCTATGGCCGCGGCCTATGCCACGCAGCAACCCCTCGTACGGGCTACGCACAACCACCTCGAACGCATTGCTGGCAAGGTAGGTGGCTCTGGGCACCTGTCGCGCCTGGCGGGGTCAGAGATCCTTTACCTTAATGAGGTCCGGGCGCCGAAGGCTTTGTCTTTGGTGACGGACAGAGGGGTGCGCCTCCAAGCGCAGCGCACCGCCTCAGGGCGAGCGATGCTGGCTCTGCTTCCGGAAGCCGAATGGCGTGCGGCGTATTCGGCCGGAGCTCTCAGCTTTGGGGAGCTCAAGTCCATCCTGCGTGACGTGCGTGAGCGCGGGTGGGCCGAAGAGGTTGAGGTGGTGGCGCGCGGACAAGCCTCGGTAGGGGTGGCAATCGTTGACCATGTGGGCAGGCCAGCCGCGGCGCTTGCGGTGACGTATCCAGTGGGCACTGCCGACGCACAATCCATAGCGCAGGAACTGCAGGCGGCGGCAGAGCAGGTGGCGGAGAGAATGTATGGACGGCGTTAGGGGTCAGGGGAGTGCCAGGTGTGCGCGCCGGGGTACCTGTTGTACTATGAGCGCAACGCGTAGGGCTGTTGCGCGTATCACTTTATTTCCCTACTTGTGAAAGCAAGTATGTATTTTTTCGCGTGCCTTTTTCTCTGCCTGGCGTTGACGCGGGCGGTCTGAGGCCACGCGTCGACACGTGAAGGAGCCTTATCATGTCTATTTCTTATCCCTCATCCGTCACCGTGGGCATTGGTGCCTTGAGCATTGAGGAAGTTGTGGCCGTTGCGCGTTATGGCGCGAAGGTAGAGATCTCTCACGATGCTCTGGATGAAATTGCCACCACACGTTCCCGAGTGGAGGAGCTGGCCCAGGACCCGACGCCGGTCTACGGAATTTCCACTGGTTTCGGTGCGCTCGCTCGTCGCCACATTCCGGAAGAAATGCGAGCCCAGCTGCAGCTCTCCCTTGTGCGCTCCCATGCTGCAGGTACTGGCCCGGAGGTGGAGACCGAAGTCATCCGCGCACTCATGCTGCTTCGCCTCTCCACCCTGTGCACCGGCCGCACCGGCGTGCGCCCGGTGGTGGCGGAGACCTACGCCGCGGTGCTCAACGCCAACATTCACCCGGTCATCCGTGAGTATGGATCGCTAGGCTGCTCTGGTGACTTGGCGCCGCTGGCTCATGCGGCACTGGCGCTGCTGGGTGAGGGAGAGGTGCGCGTCGATGGCGGCGACATCATCCCGGCGGGTGAGGCGCTAAAGGCGGCGGGCATCGAGCCACTGCAGCTGCGTGAGAAGGAAGGCTTGGCGCTCATTAACGGTACCGATGGCATGTTGGGCCAGCTCTGCCTGGCCATTACTGATTTGCGCGAGCTGGCTAAGACGGCTGATATTGCTACTGCGATGACGGTGGAGGGCCTGCTGGGTACCCTCGTAGTTTTTGCCGATGATCTTCAGCAGCTGCGTCCGCACCCAGGTCAGGCGGATGCCGCTGCCAATATTCTGGCTGTGGCAGAAGGGTCTGCCATTCTGGAGGCTGCCCTTGAGGAATTCAAGAAGAACCAGGTTCAGGACGCCTACTCGGTGCGCTGTGCCCCGCAGGTGGCCGGCGGTTTCCGCGATACCGTGGCGCACACCGCTGTGGTAGCAGAACGCGAGCTTGCCGCAGCTGTGGACAACCCCGTCGTGACTAAGGATGGTCGCGTGGTATCCAACGGTAACTTCCACGGCGCTCCGGTGGCTTATGCGTTGGACTTCCTGGCTATTGTGGTGGCTGACTTGGCCTCCATGTCGGAGCGTCGTACCGACCGCTTCCTTGATACCGCCCGCAACCGCGGCCTACATGCATTCCTGGCCGATGATCCGGGCGTCGACTCCGGCCACATGATTGCGCAGTACGCGCAGGCAGGCATCGTCTCCGAGCTCAAGCGCCTGGCAAACCCGTCCTCCGCGGATTCCATTCCGTCCTCCGCTATGCAGGAGGACCATGTCTCCATGGGCTGGTCTGGCGCCCGCAAGCTGCGCAAGGCTGTGGATGGCCTGCAGCGAGTGCTTGCCATTGAGATTCTTACTGCGGCCCGCGCTATTGATATGCGTGAGGGCGAGCCGGCGAAGGGTACCGGCGCGGTTATCGCCGCCCTCCGCACGACCGTGCAGGGCCCGGGCACAGACCGCTACTTGAGCCCGGAGATTGAGGAGACCGTGCGCCTGGTCAAGGAAGGTGCGCTCGTGGATGCGGTAGAGGAGGTCGTCGGTACGCTGCGCTAAGCGCCACCCCGGCCCCCATGGACCGTGCTGAGTTTCGCAAGGTCCATGGGGGCCTTTTCTGTGCGTTTTCGAATCCACGTGTCCAGACCTCAAAGCCGAACGGCGCAGGTGGGCGTCGAGAAGCGCGTGGCCAGTGCTTGGCGACGACCTGGGTGGTTGGACTTCTAGGTCTGGACATATGGCTCGAGCTTGGTAGGTTCACGATGATGCCGGTCGCTCGACAGTCTGGCATGTGAGACAGGTGGATAAAATGTGGTCTAGAAGATAGACGTGAGTCACAGTAGTTTGTTCTCTGTGACGCCAACCAAACTTCGGGGACAGCCCCGGGAAACCGGCCTGGGGTTTGGGTGGGCGTCGATAAGCACGAGCGAAAGGAAGCTATGTCTGAATCCCGCGAAGTACGCGCCCCGCGCGGAACCGAACTCACCGCCAAGTCTTGGCAGACCGAAGCCCCACTGCGCATGCTCATGAACAACCTTGACCCTGAGGTTGCCGAGCGCCCAGAGGACCTCGTTGTCTATGGCGGCACCGGCCGAGCCGCCCGCAGCTGGGAAGCCTTCGATGCCATCGTGGAGTCTCTCAAGGACCTCGAGTCCGATGAGACCCTCTTGGTGCAGTCCGGCAAGCCTGTGGGTATCTGGAAGACCAACGAATGGGCACCCCGCGTGCTCATTGCTAACTCCAACCTGGTCGGTGACTGGGCCAACTGGGAGCACTTCCGCAAGCTCGAGGACGAGGGCCTCATGATGTATGGCCAGATGACGGCCGGCTCCTGGATCTACATCGCTACCCAGGGCATTCTGCAGGGCACCTTCGAGACCTTCGCGGCCGTGGCTAAGAAGCGCTTCAATGGCAGTCTGGCCGGAACCTTCACCCTGACCGGTGGGTGCGGTGGCATGGGCGGTGCGCAGCCGCTGTCGGTCACGCTCAACGGCGGTGCCTGCCTCATCGTCGACGTGGATGAGACTCGTTTGAAGCGCCGCCAGCACAAGCGTTACCTCGATGAGGTTGTCACCGACCTGGATGAGGCTCTCAAGCTTGTCTTGGATGCCAAGGAGAATGAGAAGCCACTGTCCGTCGGCCTCGTGGGCAATGCTGCTGAGATCTTCCCGGAGATCCTGCGCCGCCAGCGCGCAGGTGAGTTCACCGTGGATATCGTCACGGATCAGACCTCCGCGCATGATCCGCTGAGCTACCTGCCCACCGAAATCACTGTTGAGGACTGGCACAACGAGGCTAAGGCCGACCCGACCACCTTCACCAAGAAGGCTCGTGAGGCCATGGCTGCCCAGGTCCAGGCCATGGTGGAGTTCCAGGATGAAGGCGCTGAGGTCTTCGACTACGGCAACTCCATCCGCGATGAGGCCCGCAAGGCCGGCTACCAACGTGCATTCGAATTCCCGGGCTTCGTTCCGGCCTACATCCGCCCGCTGTTCTGTGAGGGCCTGGGCCCCTTCCGCTGGGCTGCGCTGTCCGGCGACCCGGAGGACATCAAGGTCACCGACCAGGCGCTCAAGGAACTCTTCCCAGACAACGAGCACCTGCACAACTGGCTCGATGCCGCCGAGGAATACGTCGAGTTTGAAGGCCTGCCGGCACGTATTTGCTGGCTGGGCTACAACGAGCGACACAAGGCTGGCCTGCTCTTTAACGATCTCGTCCGCGAAGGCAAAATCAAGGCCCCGATCGTCATCGGCCGTGACCACTTGGACTCCGGCTCCGTGGCTTCCCCGTACCGTGAGACCGAGGCCATGCTCGATGGCACCGATGCTGTGGCTGACTGGCCACTGCTCAACGCCATGACTGCTGTGTCCTCCGGGGCAACCTGGGTCTCCATCCACCACGGAGGCGGCGTGGGCATGGGCCGCTCCATCCACGCCGGCCAAGTCACGGTTGCTGACGGTACTGAGCTAGCCGCCGCGAAGCTGCGCGCGGTGCTCACTAATGACCCCGGCATGGGCGTTATCCGCCACGTGGATTCCGGTTACACTCGCGCCAAGGAAGTAGCGGACGAGCGCGGCGTGCGTATTCCGATGGAATTCAAGGCCCGCGACTAGACAAGAGAGGAATAGAAGATCATGTCCACCCTGTTTACTGGAATCTCTGAACTGCGTACGGTGTCGGAGGCCGGCACGCTTGCCGACGCCGCACTCATCGCCAACACCGACGGCACTATCGCCTGGATCGGAGCGGCGTCTGAAGCGCCGGACGCCGACGAGAAGGTCGACCTTGGCGGGCGCGCAGTTCTGCCGGGCTGGGTGGATTCCCATACCCACATGATCTTCGATGGCGACCGCTCCGCCGAGTTCGAAGCCCGCATGGCGGGTGAGTCTTACCAGGCCGGCGGTATTGCCGTGACCATGGATGCGACGCGCTCGGCAGGGGAGGAGCGCCTGGAAAAGCTGTTGGTGGAGCGTATTGCTGCCGCGCGCCGCGGCGGAACCACCACGCTGGAGACTAAGACTGGCTACGGCCTCAACACTGAATCCGAGGTCGAGGCCGCGCGCGTGGCTGCCCGCCACGTTGATGACGTGACCTTCCTCGGCGCTCACCTTGTCCCGCCGGGGGCGGAGGCTGAAAGCTACCTCGACGAGGTTATTGGCTCGATGCTCGATGGCGTGGCGGAGTATGTCCAGTGGATCGATGTCTTCTGCGAGCGGGGTGCGTTTGATGAGGAGCAGTCGCGCCGCGTGCTCGAAGCCGGCAAGGCCCGCGGGTTGGGTGTGCGTGTGCACGGTAACCAGCTTGGTGAAGGCCCCGGCGTGGCCCTCGCTGTGGAGATGGGCGCTGCGTCCGTTGACCACGTGAACTACCTCAGCGACTCAGACGTCGAGGCCCTCGCTGCCTCCGACACGGTGGCCACTTTGCTGCCCGCGTGCGACCTCTCCACCCGCGAACCCTTGGCCCCGGGGCGCACGCTTCTCGACGCCGGAGCGACCGTCGCCATCGCCTCCAACCTCAACCCCGGTACGTCGTACACCTCCTCCATGAATTTCTGCGTGACCACGGCTGTACTGCAACAGCACCTCACCCTCGACGAGGCGATTGCTGCCGGCACCCTCGGTGGTGCCACTGCATTGCGCCGCCAGGATGTTGGTGACGGTAAGGATGCGCAGGGCCGCCCCGCAAAGGGCTCGCTGGTTGTGGGGGCGGCCGCGGACCTTCACGTCCTCGACGCCCCGAGCGCCATCCACCTGGCCTACCGCCCGGGAATGCCGATGACCTGGAAGACCTTCTTGGCCGGCCGCGAGGTCTAAGCCGAAGGGGCAACGAGGACTCGAGCCCCTTAGCTTGAGCTGCTGGAGAAGAAGAGCTCCGGCAGCCTACGAACGTCATCCGTGATGTGCGGGAGAAGTGCACGCTCAGCGGCGGCCCTCGCAGCAAAATAGCTAAATGTACGTAGGTGCCGTACTCTGGTCTGGGCAATGAGCATTACCGATAACGCCACCGGCGGCGTGAACGAGCCGGAAGAATTCAATAAGTCGGAATCTCAGGAAAACTCGCAAGGTGGCGAGGCGCAGGACGCTTCGCAGGTGAAAAACCAGGACACCGGGGCTGCGAATAACCCTGAGGACACCGGCGCTGAAGACACTTCAGCCACTGACAACTCCCAGGGTTTTGCACACCTCGGTCTGCCTGATGACGTTCAGGCCGCTGTCTCCAAGGTGGGCTTCACCCAGCCATCCCCGATCCAGGCAGAAACCATCCCGATCCTCATGGAGGGCCGCGACGTTGTCGGCCTTGCCCAGACTGGTACGGGTAAGACCGCAGCTTTCGCGCTGCCGGTTCTCTCCCAGATCGACGTCGATGCCCGCCACCCGCAAGCACTCGTCCTCGCGCCGACGCGCGAGCTGGCCCTCCAGGTCGCGGACTCTTTCCAGTCCTTCGCCGACCACCTCGGCCGGATCGAGGTTCTGCCCATCTATGGTGGCCAGGCTTACGGCATCCAGCTTTCGGGTCTGCGCCGTGGCGCCCAGGTCATCGTGGGTACCCCGGGCCGCGTCATCGACCATTTGGAGAAGGGCTCCCTGGACATCTCCCAGCTGCGCTTCCTCGTCCTCGATGAGGCCGATGAGATGCTCAACATGGGCTTCCAGGAAGATGTCGAGCGCATTCTTGAGGACACTCCGGATGACAAGCAGGTTGCGCTGTTTTCGGCCACCATGCCGAACTCCATTCGCCGCCTGTCCAAGCAGTACCTCAACGACCCAGCGGAAATTACCGTCAAGTCGGAGCGTCGCACGAATGACAACATCACCCAGCGCTTCCTGCTGACCCCGCACCGTCACAAGATGGATGCTTTTACCCGCATACTCGAGGTCATCGATTACGACGCCATTATCGTCTTCTGCCGCACCAAGCATGAGACCGAAGAGGTGGCAGACAACCTCAAGGAGGCTGGCTACAACGCGGCTGCCATCAACGGTGATATTGCCCAGCAGCAGCGTGAGCGCACGGTTGACCAGCTCAAGGATGGCCGCTTGGACATCCTTGTCGCCACCGACGTCGCTGCCCGCGGCCTTGACGTAGACCGCATCACCCACGTGGTGAACTACGACATTCCGAATGACACTGAGTCCTACGTCCACCGCATCGGCCGTACCGGCCGTGCCGGTCGCAGTGGTGAGGCCATCTTGTTCGTCACTCCGCGTGAGCGCCGCATGCTGCGTTCCATTGAGCGCGTTACCAACGCCCGCCTCGAGGAGATGGACCTGCCGACGGCCGACGAGGTCAACGCTAAGCGCAAGGAGAATTTCTTCGCCTCCATCGCTGCCTCGCAGGAGGACAAGCAGTTTGAGTTCTTCCGCGACATGGTCCGCGAGTACTCCGCTGCTGAAAACGTGGCCATGGATGACATCGCTGCGTCGATTGCCGTGCAGCTCCAAGGCGGTACTGACTTCCTGCTCAAGGAACGCCCAGTGACCAAGAAGGACCGTCGCGATCGCGAGCGCTTTGAGCGCGACGGCCGTGGCCGTGACCGCGACCGCGGTGGACGGGGTCGTGACCGCGATCGTGACCGTGGCCCACGCCGCCCGGACGGGGACTTCGAGACCTACCGTCTGGACGTCGGCAAGCGCCAAGGCGTTCGCCCGGGCGCCATCGTGGGCGCACTGGCCAACGAAGGTGGCCTGACCTCCAAGGACTTCGGCCGCATCACCATCGCGGTGGGCCACACGTTGGTGGATTTGCCGAAGAACCTGGACCCGGCTGTGCTGGATCGTCTCAAGGACACCCGCATTTCTGGCCAGCTCATCAAGATTCAGAAGGATACTGGCCGCCCGCCGCGCCGAAACTACGATGACGATCGTGACCGTGGGGGTCGCGGAGGCCGCGGTGGTCGTGATCGCGGTGGACGCGGTGGCTACCGTGACCGTGACCGCGGTGGCCGTGACCGCGGCGGACGCCGAGGCGGCTGGCGCGACTAACGCCTGGCACGAAAGAAGCCTCCTGCACTGACAAGGATTGCGGCTCGGAGCTGAAGCTCTGGGCCAAGTCCCATAAGTGCGGGAGGCTTTTCTATGGTCTGCCTGCGCGTGTGCGCAACGTTGGTATTTAGATGTACATGAGGATGGCACACACAACCCACAGCAGGTTGAAAATGCCGGAGAACATAGCCAGCTGCTTCTTCAGCTTGGAGGCATCCGCAGTGCCCGGGGTAGCGATAGCGGCCATGGCCTTATTCTGCTTCGGAATAATGACAACGAGCAGGATGACCCACGCGATGACGGCGAGCAGAAGCGCAATGTGGAACTGAACCTCGGACTTGTAGGCAGAGAGGTCAGTCAGGAAGACAGCCAGACCCAGAACCGGGACGATGGCGGAGATGTAGCCATAGGTGGACGTGATCTTGTTGAGGATTCCCGCAGCACCAGCAGCGGAAGCATCACCGGCAGCGGCCTTCTCAACCTGGCCTGGGAAGGCGGAGGTGGAGATGCACACGGTACCGACCAGCAGAATGGCCGCGAAGACGTGGAGGAAAATTAGCAAGCTAGACATGAGGAGAAGTGAGTACCTTTCTGATCACGGGGTTTTCCAGCGAGAGTCTAACGGCGCCAGCTGATGAAATCGAATTGACACTGGTGGCGCATGGTCTCATAATCGCGGGCGGGGAGGGGCAACTCGTACTTTCGCGCCACCGCGGCCAGTCGCCGGGAATAATCGCAGCGGTCTGCTGGTGGAAGCCAGTCCGCGGGCAGCGAATCTGACTTGGTTTGGTTGAGCGCGCTGGCCGTGGCCACGAGGTTGAGAGGATCGTTGGCAAAGGCCAGCTTCTTGTCTTTCGTCCACATGGAGGCCCCGAGATCCCACGCCGCGGAGAGCGGGAAGACGTGATCGACCTCCACGCGGTTGCCGGCGGGGGCACGGGCATAGGGGTCATACAGAATGCCGTCAATAGTCTGCGACTTCATGACGGTGTCGCGGGTTCCTGGCAGCCAGCCCCCAAAGTCCGCGCGCACGTAGCCGGGTGCGGAGACCCGTGCCGGAACGGTCGCCACTCCTAAGCTAGGGCCGGGAAAGAGGTGGTAGCCGCCGTAAGCCACGGTGGCAACGGACAGTACACAAATGTATGCGGTGCGCAGGTTCATACACTCTTAGACTGCGCGGTGGCTCTAGGGGTTCCGTAGTGCTCCATTGCAGCGTCAAACGGTCCCTCTAGTTTGGTGCCTATACTTTGGTCTCTTTGCTCACCAAAGGAACCATTTAACCGCAGAAATAGCGTCTAAAAGGTCTCTTGTCAGTGCACAGGGACCAAAGTAAAAGAACCTTTTGGCCAGCATGTTAGGGCCATGCCTGAAACGGCGAAACCCCCGCCCCAGCAGAACGGTTAACTGCTGTCGGCGGGGGCCGCGTTGAAAGAGTCGGAAGGAAAACGAAAGGGGAGAGGGAAGTAGGCTACTTCTGAACCTGCTCCGCGGCCTCCTCGAAGTCGAGGTCCTTGTTGTTCTCGACTAGCTTGGCCAGGCGAGAAGCCTCCTCGAATTCCTGGGTGACCTTCTCGTCCGGAGCCTTGGTGGCCAGGGAAACACCGACAGCCACGAGGAGTGCGGAGAGGAAGCCCGGAACCAGCTCGTAGAGGGCATCGCCCAGCGGGCTCATGCCCCAGCCGATGGCCACGATGGCGCCGGTGAGCATACCGGCGATGGCGCCGGTGGAGTTGAATCGCTTCCAGTACAGCGACAGAAGGACGATCGGGCCGAAGGCGGAGCCGAAGCCAGCCCAGGCGAAGCCAACCAGACCCAGAATGGAGTCCGACGGGTTGATGGCCAGCAGGGCACCGATGATGGCGATGGCCACAACTGCAGTACGGGACAGGTTGATCAAGACGTTCTGGCTTGGCTTCTTCTTGGCAAAGATGAGGAAGAGGTCCTCAATGAGGGAGGTGGAGACAACCAGCATCTGCGAAGACATGGTGGACATGATGGCTGCCAGAACAGCGGTCAGGACCAGACCAGCGAACAGTGGGTGGAACATGACCTGGGCCATGTCCAGGAAGATGGTCTCGTAGTTCTCTTGGTCGGTAATAGAGTGGTTGGTCTCGGTGAAGAAGACGGTACCGGACAGCGCAACGAAGATAGCGCCGATGAGGGAGATACCCATCCAGCTGACACCGTAGAAGCGGCCTGCGCGGGCATCGGAAGGCTTGCGCAGCGCCATGAAGCGCACGATGATGTGCGGCTGGCCGAAGTAGCCGAGGCCCCAGGCGAGGTTACCGATGATGACGGCGGCGGAGACGCCGGAGAACATGGAGAAGTAGTTCGGGTTCTCAATGGCGCCATCGGTGGCGTACGGGTTGTTGGCCGCAAAGCTGAAGATCTCGCTCGCATCGTTGAGAGAGAAGAGCACCATGATCGGCACGATAATCAAGGAGGCGAACATGAGCAGACCCTGCACGGTATCGGTGTAGGACACAGCCAGGAAGCCACCGACGAAGGTGTAAAAGACCGTCACGGCTGCCACGATGAGCATGCCGACGAGGTAGTCGCCGCCGAAGGTGGACTCGAAGTAACGGCCGCCGGCCACCATGCCGGAGGAGACGTAGAAGGTGAAGAAGAAAATGATGATAGCCGCGGCGATAATGCGCAGCATGCGGGACTTATCGTGCAGGCGGTTTTCGAAGAAGGACGGCACAGTAATGGAGTTGCCGGCGATTTCGGAGTAGGAGCGCAGACGCGGCGCAACCCACTTCCAGTTCGCCCACGCACCGACGAGAAGGCCGATGGCCATCCAGAGCTCGGACATACCGGTCAGGAACAAAGCACCCGGCAGGCCCATGAGCAGCCAGCCGGACATATCGGAAGCACCGGCGGACAGGGCTGCCACGAAGGGGTGGAGGCCACGGCCGGCGAGAACGTAGTCGTCGTATTCATCCGTCTGCTTGTAGCTCCAGAAGCCAATGGCGGCCATGGCAAGCAGGTAGATGATCATCGCAACGACGTACCAAGTGGAGTCTTGCACTGATCTCTCCTTGAGTTTGAGATTAAGAGTAGGACTCATTCACGCTAACGAGGCTCAGGGCCCTGCCCAACTGGAAATTGGCACCTTGACCAGTATTCGGTAACCCTGGTCACAGCTTAATGTACGGTTTTACTGGCGTAACGCCATAATGTAACGAGACTATAACGATTGGGTATTTCGGCAGGATTTGGGAACTTTCTTCACGCGGTGCCCCCAAATGGTGTGCTGCTAGACTGGCCGTTATGGCTTCTTACCTGCTGCATGGCCTCTGGCTGCCCGTCTCTGGCCTGAGTCTGTGGATCGAACAGGTCGAAGGACACAAGATTGTCATGCCCTCCGCTGTGCCTGAAGGCACCTTCCCGGACGTCGTCGACACAATCTTGGAGAAGAAAACCTTCCGCAACCGAGCGCGGGTGTCACTGCGCACACCAAAGGGCAAGGATGTTTCCCTCATGGTCCCCATGGCCATGTTCGCCCCAGATGAGGCAGTCGAAACCTTAGCCAAGCTGGAGTACCTCGATACTGACAGCCAGGCAGTCACGGCGGAGCAGCGCCTGACCATTGCTCCGGATCTCCTGTGGCTCATCCGCGCTTACCGCGGGCTCTACCGTTTCGTTCGTGCAGGGCGGGTGACCATCCGTCTTTCGTACCAGGCAGGCGAGTGGTACCCCATGTGGCAGCTGGCCTCCGGTTTGGGGGAGCGCAGTTGGCTGGCCGAAATGCTTGCCGCCGCGCCGGGCATTCTCACAATAAACAACCGCGCGCTGTCGGATGACTTGGCCGATGAGCTTACGCACTGGATCGCCTATACCCAGCTGAAGCCGCAGATCGAGGCACCTCGCGCCGCGCCGTGGCATGATTTTGCCCTGGCACTGTTGAAGACCTCCCCTGTGAAGAAGGGCCGTGCTCAGCTTCTGCGCGGGCTTAACGAGTGGAAGGATTCCATCACGTCGGTGGATCTTCAGTTGGTCTTCCTCGTCGAAGAGCCGCAGGAGGATGAGGATCCGGAAGAGACTATCTGGCCCATCCGGGTGCTCGTGCGCTCCGGCACGGATTCTCCGCGTCCGGTGAAACAGGAGCAGTTGGATCGGGGGAGCGTCGAGAAGCTGCGTGATGCCCGTCGCCATGCCTTCGACGTTGCCCCGCGCCTGAAATACAACTCCGGACAGGCCTCGCCCTACGGCGGTGACTGGGACGTCTACCTTTCAACGGAGCAGCTTGTGGAGTTCGTCACGCACGATGCCGCCGCCCTGCGTAAGGCGGGCTTCACTGTCATGCTGCCGAAGTCCTGGTCACATATGGAGACCAAGGCCAAGCTGGAAACTGTCGAGGCTCACGACCCAGCCGAGGGCTCCACTAAGGCGCACATCGGCATGGAGAAGCTGGTCAACTATGACTGGAAGCTCTCCGTCGGTGATACACAGCTCACCGATTCTGAGATGGAGGAGCTGGTCCGGTCTAAGTCCGGCCTCATTAAGCTGCGTGGTGAATGGGTCATGGCGGATACGCAGTCCCTCAATAAGATTCAGCAGTACATGCGTGAGCTCGCCGATACCGCTCGGAGGCGTGCCCTCAAGGAGTTGGAGAAGCTCGCCGCCACTGCAGAGATGGCGCGTCAGTTGGGTCAGCCCGGCTGGGAGGAGCTCGTGGCGGAGGTGGAGCGCCGCCGCAAGGAGTTCAACGAAGGCGAAGAAGAAGCCGTGGTCTCCCTCGCGGATCTGCGCGAGATGGCGCTGAAGTCCATGGCGGAGGACCCGATCGCCTTCACCGGATCTGAGTGGCACGCTTCGTTGCTCGGCGGGATGGAGACCACCGCGCCCGACCGCGTCGACATCCCTGATACGGTTCACGCGGAGCTGCGTGATTATCAGCGTCGCGGCGTTGACTGGCTCTATTGGATGTCCCAGAACAATATTGGAGCCGTGCTTGCCGACGACATGGGTTTGGGCAAAACCCTTCAACTACTGTCGCTGCTTGCCGTCGAAAAGGCGGCGTCTGACGACGCCGCATGGAACCCCACCCTGGTCGTCGCACCCACCTCCGTCGTGGGCAACTGGGCCCGCGAAGCCGCACGCTTCGTGCCGGACTTCACCGTCCTGGTTCAGCATGGCACGGGCCGTCTCAAGAATGAGGACCTTGTGGAAGCGGCTCAAGCCGCCGACGTTGTCATCACGTCCTATGGCACCGTGGCCCGAGACTTCCTGACCTTGAGCAAGGTGGACTGGGATCGCGTGGTGCTCGATGAGGCTCAGGCCATTAAGAATGCCGCGACGCGTTCGTCCAAAGCTGTGCGCGCTATCCCGTCGCGTCACCGCGTGGCGTTGACCGGTACGCCCATTGAGAACCGGCTGTCGGAAATGCGCTCCATTCTGGATTATTGCAACCCAGGAATTCTCGGCTCGGCGTCTTTCTTCCGCAACCATTTTGCCAAGTCCATCGAACGCGAAGGCAGCGATGTCATGGCAGAGCGTTTGCGCCTGCTCACCGCGCCTTTCATTCTCCGCCGCCTCAAGACAGACCCGAATATCATCGATGACCTGCCGGAGAAGTCCGAGCAAATCATCACCGTGCGGATGACCGATGAACAGGGGGCGCTGTACAAGGCCTTGGTCAATGACGTGGACGAAGCGCTGAAAAACAAGGAGGGCATGTCGCGCCGCGGCCTTGTGCTCGCCTCACTAACCCGCATCAAGCAGATTTGCAATCACCCGGCACACTTCCTTGGTGATGGCAGTCCCGTCACCATCAAAGGCAGGCACCGCTCCGGCAAGGTAGAAGAGCTTATGCGCATCGTCGACCAGGCCATCGAGTCTCGCGAGCGCGTGCTCATCTTTACCCAGTACAAGGCCTTCGGCGATATCCTCCAGCCCTATCTTTCAGACCAGTTGGGCTGCGAAATTCCCTTCCTCCACGGTGGGGTGAGCAAGAATCGACGCGACCACATGGTGGAGGACTTCCAGGCACCCGATGGCGCCCCCGTCATGCTGCTTTCCCTGAAGGCAGGCGGCACGGGCCTGAATTTGACGGCGGCGTCGATTGTCGTGCACATGGACCGCTGGTGGAACCCGGCGGTGGAAAACCAGGCCACGGACCGTGCCTTCCGCATTGGTCAGGAGCGCAATGTGCAGGTCTACAAAATGATTACCGCCGGCACGCTGGAGGAATCCATCCAGGACATCCTGGACGGCAAAACGCAGCTCGCGGGCGCCGTCGTGGGCGAGGGCGAAGGATGGCTCACCGAGCTCACCCCAGAACAACTGGCGGAGCTCATGAGCTACAAGGGAGAGGAGAATTAAATGGCGCCAGCACGTCCCAAAGACGACAACGTCATCTACGCCAACTTCGGCACCCGCAAACGCGTGAGCACGCCGGAGGAGGTTCACCGTGTCGACCGCGTGCGCACTATGCATCCGGCGGCCACGCGCGTGATCAACTTTGTCAATGAGCAGACGGATTCCGGGCGCATCAGCCGCGGCCGCCAGTACGCAGCCGAAGGTCACGTTGTGGGCCTTGACGTGCGCAATGGTGCGGTGCACGGCAAGGTTGCCGGCTCGCAGAACGAGCCTTTTGCGGTGCTCATTCAGGTGCCCTACCGCAACAATGAGGACATCGCGCGGCTGTCGGAGATGTTTGCGCGCACCCCCAACTCCGTGGCGAAGGCCAGGGAGGGCATGCTTGCCGACGACTCCCTCGACATCCTCTTCGCCGAATTCGCCGACGATCTGCGCTTCTCCTGCACGTGCCCCGACCCGGAGTACGTGTGCAAGCATGTCGTGGCAGTGGCTGACCGCCTGGCTGCCCGCATGGACGCAGATCCCTCTGTAATCTTTGCACTGCGCGGTCTGGACTTCGCGCGCCTCGAGCAGTCCGTGATGGAGCAGGCCAAGTCAGCTTCGGAGGATTCCTACAGCGGAGCAGACTTAGATCCAGAGGAGCGTAATGCGTTGTTTTGGGCGGGGCGAGAGCTGCCTTTGCTTCCCGAACCTAAGTCCGCACCGGCGGTGGATGATTCCGACCCTGACCTGCTGCGCAAGGCCATGCGCTCGGTGAGCCATACGAACATAGATGTGCTTCGAGCGGTCTCCGATGTCGACGACCTTTACTACTATCTGACGCACTAAGGATTCCCGCCGCCGCGACCTTGAGGGAGAAAAGGCTACATGACAGCAGTAACGTTCATCCACACCTCCGACTTTCAGCTGGGCATGACCCGCTGGTTTCTCAGCCCCTCCGCGCAATCGCGCTTTGATGATGACCGTGAAGAAGCAGTCGTTCGACTAGGGGAGTTGGCCACCGAGACCGGGGCGGAGTTCATTGTCGTGGCCGGAGACGTGTTTGAGCACAACTCTCTCACCACGTCCACGTTGTTGCGTTCCAAGGAAGTGTTGAAGAACCTTCCGGTGCCGGTGTACCTGCTACCCGGTAACCATGACCCGCTCGTGGCGGATTCCATTTTCTTTAATTCCTTTGCGGATAACGTCCACGTCATCGCGGACTCCGAGCCCATCGAGGTTCGCCCGGGCGTGCACATTGTCGGCGCCCCGTACCTGTCCAAACGCGCAAACTATGACCTCGTGCGCCGAGCACTGGAACCGCTCGAGCCGCTCGACCGCGCCTCGGGTGCGGTGGCACGCATTGCCGTGGGGCACGGCCAAGTTGAATCCCGCGCAGGTGAGGCCGAGGAATCTGATGCTGACACCATCGATCTGGCTTTCGTGGAGGACTGCCTCGATCGCGGCGTCATCGATTACCTAGCACTCGGGGACACACATTCCACGGCTTCGTTGGGGCGTACCGGGAAAGTGTGGTTCTCCGGCAGCCCGGAGACAACGGCTTTCGATGACCGCGAGCGTGACTCCGGCAATGCTCTGGTGGTGAGGGTTGAGGGGGAGGCGGTGGACGTCGAGAAGCGCAGCGTCGGCCGGTGGGCCTTCCGCGCGCTTAACGCCGACGTCAACTCGATGGATGATGTCGAGCGTTTTCTTGCGGAGCTGGAGGAGATGCCGGGCAAGACGCGCACGGCAGTGAAGTACAGCCTGCGCGGCACGCTGGGCCTCAGCGCCCAAGCACGCCTGGAGCAGGGGCTCGCGAACCTAGAGGAGGTCTTTGCCTCCCTCAAACCCCGTGAACGCACGATGGATCTGCACTTGGCGCCGTCCGAAGATGAGCTTAGTGAGCTGAGCCTGAGCGGATACGCCGCCGATGCCCTCTCCGAACTACTCGAGGACCTGGAGAATCCCACCGCCCGTGATGCCGCCAACCTACTGTTTCGTCTCAGCGCGAAGGGAGCCTAAACCATGATGCACCTGCATTCTGTTGAGTTGAGCAACGTCCGCGGCGTGGAGCATCTTGAGGTCACGGACCTACCTGAGACTGGCGTCGTGGTGATTGGCGGACCTAATGAAGCTGGTAAGTCTACGCTGGTGGAGGCCATTTCTTTCGTGCTGACGGAAAAACACACCGCGGGTTCGAAGAAGATTAAAGCGTTGAAACCTGTTGGCCGTGACGTGGGCCCAGAAGTGACGCTGGAGGCCACTGTGGGGCCGTACCGTTTTCGCATTCACAAGCGGTGGCTGAAGAAGCGGGCCTCGGAGCTCCAGGTGTTTTCTCCGCGTCCGGGGCAGTGGACGGGAGCGGAGGCAGATGATGAGTTGGATCGGATTCTGTCTGAACACCTTGACCGCGCGCTGCTCGACGCACTTTTCGTGCGCCAAGATGATCCGCATGAGGGGATTGCTGCGGTTGGTATTCCTTCGCTGACTGCGGCCTTGGAAGAGGAGACCGGGTCGAATGCTGTGGCCGAGGACTCCGAGCTGCTCACGCGCATTGAGTCCGAATACATCCAGTACTACACCGCCAAGACAGACAAGCCGGCCGGAGAATTCAAGGCAGCTATCAAGACGCTTGAGGAGGCTGAATCAGCCTACGCTGCTGCTGAGGCCTCCATGCGTGAGCTCGATGGTGTTGTGGAGCGTTATGAAGCTGCGGAGCTGAGGAAAACTGAGGCGGAGGCTGCTCTTCCTGCGGCGGAAAAGGATTGTGTGCGGCTCGATGCTGAACTCGCTGCCGCCCGTGTGGCCCAGGAAAAGGTGACTGCCCAGGAAGCTGCCGTGGCCCGCGCGGCAGCGGCTGTGGCACGGGCCCAGGAAGATGCTGCTCGTCGCACCACTCTGGTGAAAGAACATGCGGACGCCACCGCAGCTGCTGAGCGTGCCGCGGAGGTCGTGGCCGAGGCCAAGGAACGCGCGGAGGCAGAGGCCGCTGCTCGCAGCAAACTGGAGGAGGAACGCGCTGATATCCAGCAGAAATATGACGCTGTGCGCGAGGAACGTCAGCGTGCCCGCCGTGCCCAGCTCCGCGCGGAGCACGCGGCCCTCGGAACGCGTTTGGAGGCAGTGGCGTCTCTTGAAGACGCACTGGCTTTGCGCCGTCGTGAGCTGGCAGCAGCACCTGCGATTCCGAACCTGCGAGAGTTGGAGGAGGCCGAGCGTGAGGTGGGCATCCAGGACCGCTTGCGGGCGGCCGCTGCGGCGAAACTCTACGTAACTGGAACGGGCGAGGTTGTCGTGGAGGGAGAGGCCTTCTCTTTGACGTCAGGGGAGGAAACTCCGGTTGAGCTGCACGATGGCACGGAGCTGCGCATTGGCGATGTCACCGCACGGTATGCGGCCGCGGCCGGTGAATCTGGCGAGGAGAGTGTTGAGAAAGCTCGCGCGGAACTCGTGCGACTGCTCGAGGACGCCGGGTGCACCAACGTTGCGGAGGCCCGCGAAGCACAGGCGAAGCATGAGGAGCTTGCTGCGGCTGTGGAAGGTGCATCCCGCGAATTAGCAGCGGCCCTCGGCGGTGACGACCTCGGTGAGTTGAAAGCTCGCTTCGAATCGAGTTCGGCTGATCATGAGGAGAACGCAGAGGACGACGGTGAGCCCCCGCGCGAGTTTGCCGTGGTGGAGAAGGAAGAAGAGAAGCTGCGAGGGCGCCTGGATGAGCTTGACCGAGCGTTGGCGCCTTACCGCGAGAACAAGGCTGCCGCAGCCCTCGACGTGGCCACAGTCCGAGCTGAGGATGCGGAGACTCAGCGCGCCCTCAAGGCTGAGGCCCTGGACGCTGCCCGCATGCAGTTGAGTGACGCAGAGGTCACGACCGCCATTGAGGTCGCGCGCAAGGCCCAGGAAGCAGAGCAGGCCGCCCTCAAGGACATGACTGACGTTGATGTCGATACTGCTGAGACCTTGGCCCAGGGCGCCCGCACGCATGTTGACTCCCTTAAAAAGTCCGTCGCCGATGCCAACGGTGACATGCGCGAGCTCAGCGGACGTATCGAGATGCACTCCGGTGCAGCAGAAGCCGTGGAAAAGGCCGCCGCGGAACTGGAGGTAGCCCGTGAGCGCCATGCCGCAGTTGAACGCCGCGCAGAGGCAGCTCGTTACCTACGCATGCTTATGATGCGCCACCGCGATGCCGCCCGTCAGCGCTATGCCGCGCCTTTTGTCTCCGCGCTCAATGGGCTTGCTCGGACCGTCTTCGGCGGTGATGTGGACTTCCATCTCTCCGAGGAGCTCATGGTGGAAGCTCGCAGCCGCAACGGTGACACCGTGGCTTTCGAAGGCCTATCCGGTGGTGCCAAGGAGCAGCTGGGGATCTTGACCAGGTTTGCTATTGCCCAGCTGGTGTCTGGTGATCCGGTACCGGTTATCATCGACGACGCCCTCGGTTCGACCGACTCGACTCGCCTTCAGCTAATGGCAGCGCTGTTCACTAAGGCCGGTAAGAATTCACAGGTCATCGTGCTGACGTGCATGCCGCAGCGTTTTTCCTGGGTCGCGGGCCGCACGGAATTGAGCATGGAAACGCTGAAAAATATCTGAAATCGGGGTGTAGGGTTGGTTCCATGACTGCGGATATTCGATGGCTGACCGATGATGAACAACACCTGTGGCGCCAAGTGCTGAGCAGTATTCGCAAAATTGATCGCGGCATGGAGGAGACCTTGCTCGCCTGCGGGGACATCTCGATGTCCGAGTACTCCGTGCTTGTGTCCCTCTCGGAAGCCCCAGAGCGCCGTCTGCGCCTTCGTGAGCTGTGTTCTGAGCTTGAGTGGGACCGCTCCCGTGCTTCCCACCAGATCACGCGCATGGCAAAGCGCGGACTGGTGACCAAAGAAAAATGCGAGGGTGATGCACGGGGAGTCGAAGTCGTCATCACCGACGCCGGGTTCGAGCGCCTTCAAGCATCCGTGCCTGAGCACGTTGAATCAGTGCGCCGCATGGTCTTCGACCACCTCGATCCTGCCGATGCACCTGCCCTCCTTCGCTTCTGTGAAGGCGTACTGGCAGCAAATAACCTTCCGGGCTACTCCGGCTTTGTTCCCGATGAGCGTTTAGGCGGGCGCAGCTCCTAGCGCATGCACCATCGCAGGTACAGTGGGGATGCCGACAGCACACTCACCAGGAGGTGATTCCCACATCATGATGGGACAAGAACTTTTCGAGCACCCAGAGCGTCAATACACTCAGTACCGAATTGAGGCGCTTAAGGAATTGAGCGCGCAGGTAGGCCCTGTGGATGACGTCGAGGAGCTTAGTGAAGAACAGGCCGACCTTCTCGAGAAGGCACTGGAACAACACCCAAAGGGTGCTCTGACCTTTGATGAGCTCTCCCAGCTGTGGATCATTGGTGCAGAGGACGACATCAATCGCATGTTCCAGGATCGCGAGGAGTTCATCGAAGCTCTGGAGAACAACGAGGATCCCGGCGTCTAGCCCACAAGTGGTGTCAAACTTACGGCGGATAATGGCGGCTATTTCTGGGTTTAACTACGGCCGACTCTGCATAACCTGCTAACATACGTTGTGTTAAAGGGCGAGCATTCCTCTGGCGTAGGGGAGATGACTCCGGCGTGAGCATCCTCGGTGAGGAGCTAAGTGAAAGGACAAAACATGATCGACCAGCGCGATTTGGCTCAGGAGCAGCGCGAGGCTGCCGCACGCGACAAGGCTGACGGCTGGGTTTCTGTCTTCCTGCAGTGGATTCCCATGATGCTCATCATGGTGGTCGTCATCACTGCTCTCTGGCTCGGTATGTTCTACATTGAGCACGGCACCCTGGACATCACCCAGGAAGTCGTGAACCCGTTCATCACGCAGTAGAGCGAACAGGTGGGGCGCCTCCCCTTGCGTCCATAAACCTTTTCTCTCGAGCCCCAGCACCATGTACTGGGGCTTTTTCACCATACCTACCCACATCTGCCGGTGAGGACAGTCTCTGCGAGTGGTTCGACCACCTCGATGTTCTCGCAGACCAGATCGATGAGATGGTTGCTACCGGCGCTAAGTCTGCGCCGATTATGATGCCGTACGCCACAGCATCTTTCATGCCGCGCCACGCCGGCGAGCGCCCGGAAATCCTGCCGGAGGGTTTGACGAACTTTGCCTTCCTTCTCCTGCGGCCTCCTTCTGCGGCCTCCTCTTGGGGCTTCCCTTGCTGACTCCCTCCTGCGGCCTTTCGCAGCCTCCCTTCGCGCTCACGGGGAATGCTTGCCGGGCGGTTGGGACGCTGCCGGTGAGCGGCAAGGGTGGGGAGGGGTGAGTGTTAGGGGCTTGTGGGGTTCCTGCTCCCTTCGCGCTCACAGGAAACGGCTGCCGGGCGGTTGGTGGTCTAACGGTGAGCGCGAAGGGCAGGGAGGCAGGCAGATGCCACAATGAAAAATCTCGAGACACCGACCGGAACGATGTCTCGAGACTTCACACCGACAACGGCGCCTGTTACCGTTCACGCGCGTTCGTCGAGGCGTTGGGGCCGGGTGTCAAGCACCGGTGAACCAGGGGCGAATCGGCCACAGACGAGCGGGAATGAGGAACTGTTCGACTGCACGTTGATGACTGAGCGGGCCTACGCCCGGCCGTATTTGAGTCTCAGAGCGCCCGACAGAAGGCGTATGTGGGGTCCAGCCACGACTACAATTTCCACTGGTCTCATACCGCTATCGGCGGGTTAGCCCTATGTAACGCGTTCACAACGTCGCGGGGAAGTACGCGCCCGAACCATCGATAGGCTCGAGACGAATGCTAGTAGAGCACGGCAGTCATCGGGGAGTTGTTAATTATGGCTGTCTTGGCTTCTAACTCAGCATGTGAAGGGGAAACCTCGATAGGGGAGCTCTTACATCTAATTTTCGTATCATGGAAAATACGATAACTAAATCCAACCGTAACTGTCCCACCATCCCTCACTAACGCTTTGTCTCTTCCCCAGTGACAATTGCTTACGATCCCATCGCACTCAACGCGCGGGAACGTAAAAATCTTGTGGAACCACCAGCTCACCCAAGTTGGTTTGAAAACCGTGCGGATTTCACGGCAGTCCACAAAGTTCTCTACGTTTTTATCGTCTTCCAACTCTAGGTACCCTTTCTCAACAGGAATGGTCGAAGCAGCAAGAACAGCCGCGATCATTACCAGCGGAAAACTAAATCAACCGATAAAAAATAATAAAACCGGCGTGGCGCGGTGTCAATGGGTGAATGCGCCACTTCGACCGGGAGGTAGTTGTGACGCGTTGGACTCCAGCGGATGTTAAGGATGCTGCTATTGAGTGAGTGGCTGCGGGCGAGGCAGTTAGCCTGGTCGCGCGTGATGTCGGTGTGGGCCCGATACTGTTTATGGATGGTTGAGGGCAAGAGGTGTCGTACCTCCTGGCAGGCGTGCGAGTCGCCTGAGTGATCCGCTTGTCCACGAAGCAAGCGGACTAGTGCGTGCAGGAATGTCGATCAATCAAGCTGCAAAGGCTGTTGGATTGTCAACTGGCGTGCTTCACAGCAGGTTAAAAACGCTGGTGAGATCGATGTACGGCCTAGACGTCCCCACTTGTCACCAGACGTGCGCGAACGGGCAGTAACGCGAGTGCTTGCTGGTGAGAGCGCTCGGAGTGTAGCCGATGATGTCGGTGTGCATCTGTCCACTGTGTATGAGTGGATAAAGAAGCAGCGATATGCGAAATCTCGCCGGCAGCGAGACTGTGCAACGCCTGATGAGTCGGCGGTGTCTATGCCGGATCTGGGCGACTAACCTGTCAAGCATGTCGCGACTCATGACACGGTGCCCCTGACACACGGTGCCCCTGACAGGGATCGAACCTGCGACCTTCGGTACCGGAAACCGATGCTCTAATCCGCTGAGCTACAAGGGCATCGCTGGCAAAATGCCAACGGTGCGATTCTAGCGCATGGAGGCCAACGGACAGAAATTAGCTCGCGCACAATGTGGCTGATGTGATGGTGCGTTTAGCGAGTTAGTGCTCAACGTAGCCGGGGGAGCCGGGCACCGAGTGGGGTGTGGGGGCGCACGAGACATGACAAAGGCGCATAAAGGAGCACGTGGCCAGTTGGCTACAGTGCTAGTTTTATGCGCCCTGATCAGTGCTTTACTGTCTTCGTTGCTAGCCCGTGAGGTGAGGCTACGCCTCACCCGCGCGTTGCAGACGTCCTATTGGTTCTGGGGATGCTCGGCTTGGGGCTGGTCGAGGAAACCCGGGGCATCGGCGGTGGTGACTTCGCCGGTGCGCAGGTAGTTAACCACAATGTTGTCAACGGCCTTGTTGCCCAAAGCGAAGTGGCCGTGGCCAGGACCATGGACGGTGACCACGCGGGACTGCATCGGGTCAGACAGTCCGCGGTAGTAGGCGTACGGGGTCTGCGGGTCGCCGGTGGACTGAATCTGCAGCGGCTTGGTAGCCAGCTGCGCGCCGCTGACCTGTACCGGCTTAGTGATTGGTGCGCGGCCACCGCAGCCGACGCCGGAGGCGTACATGGAGTTAAACAGCGTGAAGGGGTCAACGGTGACGTAGTTGGACCACAGGAAGGCTGGGATGGCGGTCGGATCCGTCGGCGCAGTGTTCTCATTGCACATGATGATGTTCTGCATGCTCTGCGTGTTCACTAAGGTCTGCAGCGCAGCTTCCTGGTCCGCTTCGCTAGCCTCCGGTTCGACTGCATTGAAGTCGAGCGGCTCGATGCCACCGATGTGCTTGGCCATCGCGTCCCAGGCCTCTGGGCGCGGGACAACCTGATCGCGCGTGACCTGGAGGGTGGGGGAGGTGGCTTGGATGCCCTGCGGGTTGGATGCCTTGCCCGCGAGGTGCTCGGCCTGCACGCGCAGCTCGCCCGTGGCGGTCATGATGTTGGCTCCAGGCTGGCCGGCGAATTCCAGTCCCGGCGGGAGATCACCAATCTCGGCGTCCGGCGGCAATACGGTGGGGCGCACGCCAGCCTCGGCAGCGACAATCTGGGACCAGCGCTCGTAAGCCTTCAGCGGAGTCTTGCCCGCGTGGTAAATGTCATCGTTCTTCGCCACGAAGCTAAAGAAGTCATGCAGGGCATTCTCGTAGCCTGCCTGTTGGGAGGCGAAAATCTGGTTCCATGCCATTTGCGGGTTCATGCCGGAATCGAGGACTACCTTGTCCGTGTGCTGCGGGAAGAGCGTGGCATAAGTTGAGCCCAGGAACGTGCCATAGGACAGGCCGACGATGTTGATTGTGTCGTCGCCCAGCGCTTGGCGAACAACCTCCCAGTCACGGGCGGTGTTTTCGGTGGTGATGGAGTCGGTGTAGCCCGGGGTATTCTTCTCGCAATCATCGCGAGTGATAGCGCCCGCCTTGGTCAGGCCGTCGAGCGGATTAGCCGCGGCCTCGCTCATGCTGCAGTTAAGAGGCGCGGATTCCCGCAGGCCGCGGGGCTGCACGCCGATGATGTCGAACTCCTGCTCAATCTCTTTCGGCCATGCGGCGTTGTTGACCCAGTTGTAGGCGTCACCATTCGGGCCGCCGGGGTTCGTAAACAGGCTGCCCTTGCGCTCACCGAGTGCCTTGAGGCGGACGAAGCCGACCTCAATCGTGCCCTTATCCGGAGCGTCGTAGTAGGTCGGCACGGTTACATGACCACACTCGGCACGCTCTTGGTCAACCCCCTCTGGGCACTCGCCCCAGGTGATAGTGGGTTGGTCAGCGTGGGCAACAGCGGGTGCGGCAACTAGGCCAGCAGCAAGGGCTACAGGGCCTAGAACCGAGCTCAAAACGCGAGAAAAGCGCATAGAACAAGGCTCCTAAACTTCAGTGGGTAGGTACTCGCCTAATCCTATGCGCCACGAGTGATGTACGTCAGCTCTGTGAGGTTAGAGGTGGGGGTGGCTACCCCCGATGACCTCACTACTTAACAATCACCACAATGAGATCACGCGGACCGTGGACACCCTCCACACGGGTGAGCTCGATATCGGAGGTCGCGGACGGGCCGGAGATCCAGGTGGCTGGGCGCTCTGGATTCATGCGGGAGACGACCTCCGGGATGCCGTAGACAATCTGGTCATCGCGCACGATACAGATGTGGCGGTCTGGCACGAGGGTCAGGGCGCGGCGGCCGCAGACGTCGTTGGACTCGAGGACGATGGTGCCGGTCTGTGCCGAGGTGACGTGGGATTCGGTGAGAACCGCGTCAACGTCGTTGAGATCGCGAGGATCCTTGGAGTTGTCATCCGCGGTTGCGGTGCCCTCAAAACCGTCGAGCATGCTGGTATCGATACCAGGTGCGTAGGTGACGGTGGAGCAGCCCCGGTCCTTGAGGATATCCACGATGGTGGAGTTGAGGCCGGCCTCGTCGGTGACGCGAACGTCGGCCTTGTAGTCCTCAAGGCGGTCCACCAGCATGTCGCGCAGCTCATCATCGTTGAGAGTGCCTTCATGCTGGTATTCGCGCGGAACTTCGACGTGGTCCGGGAGCCCGGCCTGCTTCTGGGCAGTGGAGATACGCTTCAGAATCTCTTCTTTGGCGGCGCTGTTCTTGATGGTCACTTGATGCCCTCCTTCTTGGCTTGGGCGAGGAGTTCTTTGGCTTCGTCAGACTCAAACCACTGACGGAAGGACTTCTTCGGCGGAACGGCAGTATCGCGGAACTCGGACCAACCGGACATGAACAGCGGCAGGCTATCGATGACACCGTTGAAACCACCGAGTACGCGGCCCAGAGCCACCATACGGGTGACCTGGTTCCACACCTTCGGGTTGCTCCACATCACTTGGGGGACCTTGAAGATCTTCTCCTCAACGGGCGGGGTAGCGTTGGTGACCTTCTGGTGGCGGTTTTCCAAGATGACATCCGAAAGCGGGATGCGCACCGGGCAGACCTCATCGCAACGTCCACAGAGGGAGCAGGCGTACGGCAGGCTTGCCGAAGGATCGTTGTGGTCCTTCATACCGGTGAGCTGCGGGGTGAGGGAGATACCAATCGGACCCGGGTAGACGGAGCCGTAGGCGTGGCCACCGGCGCGCTCGTACACCGGGCAGACGTTCAGGCAGGCAGAGCAGCGGATGCACTTCAGGGCCTGGCTGCCCACCGGAGAAGACAGGGCAGCGGTACGGCCGTTGTCGAGCAGAACAATGTGGAAGTTCTGCGGACCGTCACCCTCGGTAACACCGGACCACATGGAGGTGTACGGGTTCATGCGCTCAGCGGTGGAAGAACGCGGCAACAGCTGCAGGAAGACCTCAAGGTCCTGGAAGGTCGGAACGAGCTTCTCTATACCCATGACGGTAATGAGGGTCTCGGGCAGGGTCAGGCACATGCGGCCGTTGCCCTCGGACTCCACGATGTTGATGGTGCCGGTTTCGGCCACACCGAAGTTAGCGCCGGAGATAGCGACCTTGGCCTTCATGAACTGCTCGCGCAGGAACTGGCGGGAAGCCTCAGCAAGTTCCGCCGGCTCGGCGGTCAGCGAGTCATCGGTGTTCGGCATCTTGTTGACAAAGATGTCCCGAATCTCGGCACGGTTGCGGTGGATAGCTGGGACCAGAATGTGGGATGGCTTGTCCTCACCCAGCTGAACAATGAGCTCTGCCAAATCGGTCTCACGGGCATTGATGCCGACCTCTTCGAGGTGCTCGTTAAGGGCGATTTCCTGGGTAGCCATGGACTTGATCTTGACTACGTCGGTCTCACCGGTCTCGCGGATGAGGCCTTCAATAATCTCGTTAGCTTCCTTGGCGTCACGTGCCCAGTGGACGATGCCGCCGCGCTTGGTCACCTGCTCCTCAAATTGGAGAAGAAGCTCGCCCATGCGCGCGCCGACATCTTCCTTGAGGGCGGAGCCAGCATCACGCAGCTGCTCCCAGTCTGCAGCCTCATCGACGGCGCCTTGACGCTTGGTGCGGATGGAGGTGGTGGCGTGGTGCAGGTTGCGACGCTGGGTGGCGTTGTTCAGGCCGACGTGTGCCAGTGGCACGAAGGCCTTAGAACCGCGCAGGTTGCCGTACCCTTCGGGCGCACGCGGCGGGGTGGTATCGAGGAAGGAAGTCATTAGAGCATCTTCTCCTTAGAGTAGGCCGCGGAGTCCGGGGTCCACGGGTGTTCCTTGGTGGAGGCGAGGATTTCCGCCATGTGAATGGCGCGAACGCCAGCACGCTGGCGGGACAGAGCACCGCCGATGTTCATCAGACAGGAGGAGTCACCACCGGTGACGAACTCGGCTGCGGTTTCGCGGACGTGGCGGGTCTTGTCACCGACCATGGCTGCGGAGACCTCTGCGTTCTTGACGGCGAAGGTGCCGCCGAAGCCACAGCATTCTTCCTTGTTGGGAAGCTCAACGAGGTCGATACCCTCAACCTCACGCAGCAGCTGGTACGGGCGGTCAGCCAGCTTGAGGAAGCGTAGTCCGTGGCAGGAGGGGTGGTAGGTGACACGGTGCGGGAAGAACGCGCCCACGTTGGTCACACCGGCGACATCCACTAGGAACTCGGGTAGGTCCAAGGTCTTTTCAGAAGCCTTCTTTGCGCCGTCTACGTCGGCGGAAGTGCCGAAGCGGTCGGCGATGCGGGTGTGCTGCTCACGGACGGCGCCCACGCACGAACCGGAAGCAGAAACCACGTAATCAATGGATGGGTCTGCAAAGGCATCCGCGTAGGAGCGAATCATTCCCAGAGTTTCCTTCTGGTAGCCAGTGTTGATGTGCATCTGACCGCAGCAGGTCTGCTCTTCGGGGAAGACGACGTCGTAGCCCAGGCGGGACAGGACGAGGGCCGTTGCCTTGTGAGCATCGGGGAACAAAGAGTCTCCGATACACGTGGAAAACAATGCTATTCGCATTAGTGTTGCGCTCCTTATCTGCCCCATGCCTCCCCACAACCCTGCTGGCAGAGAGAAGAGAGGCGTAGGACATGTGCCTACAGGTATAGCGAGAATTCTACCGTGGAAAAACATTTTTTTCGAGCTGAAAAACTCGCGCTACCTGCCGTTTTATCGCAACATTAATGTTGTGAATTTCTCACGTGCACTGATGATGACGCATCAGCCGCCGCGCCCAGTGAAGCGCGCAGCGGCTGATGAAAAATGTGCGCCCGAATCCGGGGGCATTCTATTGTGTCGGGATGTTTACGGGACCAAGAAGCCGAGAACGTTGGTCATGAGGAAGACGATGACACAGACTACGGCCAGGAAGGCCACGGAGTAGCCCACGACGGCCTTGAAGATGCGGGATTCCTCGCCCTCCATGTTCACTGCGGTGGCAGCGATGGCCAGGGACTGCGGTGAAATCATCTTGCCCACAACACCACCGGCGGTGTTCGCGGCCAGCATAAGATCCGGGTTGACGCCGATGCGGTCGGCGGCGGTGACCTGCAGGTTGGCAAAGAGGGCGTTGGCGGAGGTGTCGGAACCAGTCACCGCAGTACCAATCCAGCCCAGAACCGGGGAGAAGAGCGCGAAGATGCCGCCTACAGAGGCCACGAACTGGCCAATGGAGATGGTCTGGCCGGAGTAGTTCATGGTGTACGCCAGGGCCAGAACCAAAATAATGGTGAGCGCGGAGAACTTCATGCGGTTGATCACCTCGCCGAATTTGGCCACTGGTGCGGAGGCCTCCAGCGTGTAGCGGCCGTTCTCGTTGAAGGCCATGTAGATGATGGCCACGATGATGCCGGAGATG
Source organism: Corynebacterium sp. BF-R-2 (assembly GCF_024586525.1). NCBI lineage: Bacteria > Bacillati > Actinomycetota > Actinomycetes > Mycobacteriales > Corynebacteriaceae > Corynebacterium > Corynebacterium sp. BF-R-2. Next base: position 48,941 of record NZ_JAMFTP010000018.1, read on the forward strand.
AGCAGCAAGGTGCCCGGGTTGCCCAGCACATTGAACTTGAAGGCGGTGTCCATGGCGTTGCCGTCGGCGTCGATAATCGTGCCGTCGAGAAGCGGCCATGGGATGTTGAGCTGGATGAAGCCGAAGATGGCTGGCCATGCGGTGGCTACGGCGAAGACGGCGGTCACGACGGCGTAGGGCAGCAGGGCCATCCAGATGCGGCGGCCGTTGAGATCGGTGACCTCCTCCTGCGCAGGCAGCTCCATGCGCTCACGCAGGCTGTCGACGCCCTTGGGCTTCCACACGCGCAGGAAGAGGAAGCCGGCGCCTAGGGACACGATGCAGGCTACGACGTTGGTGAGCTGGTAGGCAAAGAAGGTCGCGGTGGCCCACTGCGCGATGGCAAAAGAGACACCGATAACGGCGGCAGCCGGGCCGGCTTCCTTGACACCACGCATACCGTCGAGGATGAACAGGATAAAGAACGGAACAACCGCAGCGATGAGCAGCACCTGCAGGGAGATGAGGCTTGCGATGTCCGCGGTCTGCTCGGCGGTACGGCCGCCAACGGAACCAGCGGTGGTCACGGGGATGCCGACGGCGCCGAAAGCAACCGGAGCGGTATTGGCAATCAGAACGGTGGTCGCGGCCTTAAGGGGCTTCACGCCCAGCGCCAGGATCATCGTGGCGGTAATAGCCACCGGGGCACCAAAGCCGGCGAGGGCCTCCAGCAGGCCGCCGAAGCAGAAAGCAATGAGGATGGCCTGGATACGGATATCGCCATCACCCAAGAGGTCAAAGGTCTTGCGCAGGTCCTCGAAGCGGCCAGAGGATACCGTCACCTCGTAGAACCAGATGGCGGTAATGATGACCCAGACGATGGGGAAGAGTCCGAAGAGTCCGCCGCGTAGTGCAGAGGAGAGCGCCATATCCGTAGGCATTCCCAAGCCGAAGATAGCGATGAGCAAGGCCACGAGGAGGGCTACCGCACCGGAGGTGTGGGCGCGAGCCTTGAGGCCGAGCAGCATGATGAAGAACGCAACCAACGGCAGGGTAGAGACCGCTGCGGTCGCTCCCACGCTGCCGGCAATGGCATCCGTAGTGATGTTGAAGGTAGACATAAAGCTCAATTCACGGTCTTTCTCGCACACCCGTGGCGCGCCCACAAGAGTTATTGAGCGGTCACAAGGAGACGGTGCGAGACGATGGAACGATACAGTTAGCGTGTTTAGCGTAGAACCTGTCGCCCCGATGTGCTGCATTGTGCACCCGATGGGGGTGAGTGAGCCTCCTAACAGTGGCTGCGGTTGGTCCGGTGCATGCGACCTGATAGTGCCTCCCTGCGGGGATGACGATAGACTCTGGGCCTATGAATCCTGAAGATCTTTCCGCCCTGATCAAAGAGACCGCCGCTGCCGTGCTCACCGAGCACGAGTTGGACGCCTCCGTCCTGCCGGAGACCGTAACCGTGGAGCGCCCGCGCAATCCCGAGCACGGCGATTACGCCACCAATCTGGCCCTCCAGGTGGCCAAAAAGGCCGGCGCTCAGCCGCGCGAGCTGGCGCAGTGGCTTGCCGACGCCCTCTCCGGCAACGACGCCATCGATGAGGCCTCTATCGCAGGCCCCGGCTTCCTTAACATCCGCCTCGCGGCGGCGGCCCAGGGCGCGATTGTCTCCCAGGTACTGGACGCAGGCGAAGCCTTCGGCCGCAACGCCGCCTTTAAGGGCATGAAGATTAATCTGGAGTTCGTTTCTGCGAACCCGACCGGCCCCATCCACCTGGGCGGCACCCGCTGGGCGGCCGTGGGTGATTCCCTCGGCCGCGTCCTGGAGGCCTCCGGCGCCAAAGTTACTCGTGAGTACTACTTCAACGACCACGGCGGTCAGATCGATCGCTTTGCCCGTTCCCTCGTGGCGGCGGCCAAGGGTGAGCCGACTCCGGAGGACGGCTACGGCGGCGATTACATCAAGGACATCGCTCATGCGGTGGTGGAGAAGAATCCTAACGCCCTTCAGGGCAGGGACGTTGAGGTGCAGGAAAACTTCCGCGCCGACGGCGTGGAGATGATGTTCGCCCAGATCAAGGACTCCCTCCACGAGTTCGGCGTGGACTTTGACGTGTACTTCCACGAGAATTCCCTCTTCGAGTCCGGTGCAGTGGATAAGGCCATTCAGACGCTCAAGGACAACGGCAATCTCTATGAGTCCGAGGGCGCGTGGTGGCTTAAGTCCAGCGAGTACGGCGATGACAAGGACCGTGTCGTCATCAAATCTGATGGTGACGCTGCGTACATTGCCGGTGATATCGCGTATGTTGCGGACAAGTTTGATCGCGGCCACGACCTCGCTATTTACATGCTGGGCGCGGACCACCACGGCTACATCGCTCGCCTGCGCGCCTCCGCCCAGGCATTGGGCTATGACCCGAAGGCCGTTGAGGTTCTCATTGGCCAGATGGTCAACTTGGTGCGCGATGGCAAGGCCGTGAAGATGTCCAAGCGTGCCGGCACGGTTATTACCCTTGATGACCTCGTCGAGGCCATTGGCGTTGACGGCGCGCGCTACTCCCTGGTGCGCTCCTCTGTGGATTCCAGCCTCGATATCGACTTGGGCCTCTGGGCCTCCCAGTCCGCGGATAACCCGGTGTATTACGTCCAGTACGGTCACGCGCGCATCTGCTCCATCCTGCGAAAGGCTGCAGAGTTGGGGCTTGATGGTGCCGCGCTTGGCGACGTCCCCCTCGACCTCCTCATCCACGATAAGGAAGGCGATCTCATCCGCACCCTGGGCGAGTTCCCGGAGGTTGTGGCCACCGCTGCATCTCTGCGCGAGCCGCACCGCATCGCACGCTACGCCGAGGAACTCGCGGCGGTCTTCCACCGTTTCTATGACCAGTGCCAGGTGCTGCCGAAGGCTGGAGAGGACACCGAGCCGATCCACCGTGCCCGCTTGGCCTTGGCCAGCGCTACCCGCCAAGTCATGGCCAACGCCTTGACTATGGTAGGTGTGAGTGCACCGGAGAAGATGTAAGCATGCCGGACTTTAATTCTCTTCCCTCTCATGTCTGGCCGCGCAATGCCTCGCGCGGGTCTGACGGCGTGGTCTCCATCGCGGGGGTCAAGCTCACCGAACTTGCCGCGGAATACGGCACTCCGCTCTACGTATTCGATGAGCAGGATTTCCGCTCGCGCTGCCGCGATATGGCCAAGGCTTTTGGCGGCCCGGATCATGTGCATTATGCCTCCAAGGCGTTCATCACCAAGCGCATTGTGCGGTGGGTCGATGAGGAAGGTTTGTGCCTCGACGTGGCCTCCCTGAATGAGGCAAAACTGGCGCTGGCTGCTGATTTCCCGCCGGAGCGCATGACCGCGCACGGCAACAACAAGGAGGACGAGTACCTCCAGCTGTGCGTCGACAAGGGCATCGGCCACGTTGTCCTCGACAACGAGGAGGAGTTGTCCCGCCTCAACGGCATCGCCGCGGCCGCAGGCCGCGTGCAGCCGGTGATGATCCGCGTTAAGCCTGGCGTGGATGCCCATACCCACGAGTTCATCGCCACCGCGCACGAGGACCAGAAGTTCGGCATTTCGCTGTCTACGGGTGCTGCTTTCACGGCGGCCCATAAGGTGCTGGAATCCGCCAACCTCAAGCTCGTAGGCCTGCATTGCCACGTGGGCTCCTCGGTCTTCAACGCCGATGGTTTCAAGCTCGCCGCTGAGCGCGTGCTCAGCCTGTACAAGCGCATTCACTCTGAGCTTGGCGTGGCACTTGAGGAACTCGACCTCGGCGGCGGCTTCGGTATCCCGTACATGGAGTATGAGGAAGCACTCGATGTCGCCGCGCTGGCTAAGGATCTGCTGGATGCCGTGGAGCGTACCGCCACCGAACTCGACATCAAGGCTCCCTTCGTGCTCGTCGAGCCTGGGCGTTCCCTCGTTGGCGCGTCCGCAGTCACGCTGTACCGCGTGGGCACGGTCAAGGACGTGGAAACCGGTAAGGCGGATCTGCCCATGCGCCGCTACCTTTCTGTGGACGGCGGCATGTCGGACAACATTCGCCCGGCTCTCTACGGCTCGGACTATGACGTGCGCGTGGTCAACCGCCGCACGCAGGGCGAACCCGTGGACTCGCGCATCGTGGGCTTTCACTGTGAGTCCGGCGATATTCTCGTCGACGAGCGCCGCTTCCCCTCGGACATCACCACGGGGGACATCCTCGCCTTCGCCACCACCGGCGCCTATCAGTACATGATGGCCTCGCGCTACAACGGTGCGCTGCGCCCAGCTGTAGTCTCCGTGCGCGACGGGAAGCACAAGCTGATGTTGCGGCGAGAGACGGTGGAGGACCTGCTGGCGCTGGACGTCGATTAGCGCTGCGGCATCATTTCATTCAGTGAGATGGTGCCGGTCGCAGGGGCACTCTCCAGCATATGCAAAGAAATAGACAGCTCGTTCTGTATAGTGATGGGCTGTCACGCAAGAACCACACGCAACTTCAAAAGGGACACCATGACGACGACGAACCGTACCGCCAAGCCCGAGGGCGAGCCTGTAGGAATCGCCCTGCTCGGATTCGGCACCGTAGGCGCCGAGGTTTTCCGCCTCGTGCAGGAAAACGCCAACGCTTTTGCTCACCGCATTGGCGGCCCCGTGGAGATCCGCGGCGTGGCCGTGCACAACAAGGATAAGCTGCGTCCGGGAGTGCCTCAGGAGCTGCTTACCGACGACGCCAAGGCCCTTGTCCTCCGCGATGACATCGACCTTGTTGTCGAGGTCATCGGCGGCATCGACTTCCCGCGCGAGCTCGTGCTCGCCGCACTTAATGCCGGCAAGTCCGTGGTCACCGCCAACAAGGCGCTCGTGGCAGCGCATGCGGATGAGCTGGCGGAGGCCGCCGACCGTGCCGGTGTGGATCTCTACTTCGAGGCTGCGGTGGCCGCCGCCATCCCGGTCGTCGGCATGTTGCGACGCTCCCTGGCGGGTGATCAGGTCCAGCGCATTTCCGGCATCGTCAACGGCACCACTAACTTCATCCTGGATGCGATGGAGTCCACCGGTGCCTCGTATGAAGATGCGCTGGCTGAGGCTACCCGCCTGGGCTATGCAGAGGCTGACCCCACCGCGGACGTGGAGGGCCACGACGCCGCATCCAAGGCCGCCATCTTGGCCTCTCTTGGCTTCTACACGCGCCTGACCTTTGATGATGTCTACTGCGAGGGAATCTCCAAGGTCACCGCAGATGACATCAAGGCTGCCAACCAGGCCGGCTACTCCATTAAACTCCTGGCTATTTGTGAGCGCCTCGTGGACGAGGAGACCGGTAAAGAGTCCGTTAATGCCCGCGTGCATCCGACTCTCGTGCCGAAGGACCACCCGCTGGCGTCGGTCAGCCAGTCCTACAACGCCATCTTCGTTGAGGCAGAGGCTGCTGGTTCCCTTATGTTCTACGGAAACGGCGCCGGTGGTAACCCGACCGCCTCTGCCGTCCTGGGTGACGTCGTCGGCGCCGCCCGCAACATCGTCCACGGCGGCCGCGCGCCGGGGGAGAACACCTACGCTAACCTGCCCATCGCAGAGTTCGGTGCGGTAGAGACCCGCTACCACGTCGACATGGAGGTTGAGGACCGCACTGGTGTGCTGTCCGCCATCGCCGGAGTCTTCGCTCGCCACGGTGTGTCCCTGCGCACCGTGCGCCAGGAAGATGGCGAGTCCTCTGCACGCCTTATCGTGGTCACCCACGCGGCCAAGGAGGCTGTCCTCGAGGACATCGTCGCGGCACTCGGCGAGCTTGAGGAAGTCAAGGCCGTTCACTCCGTTATCCGCCTGGGCGTGTAGGAAACTGTCATGAGTATCGATATCGAACTGGGCACCAAGGTCACCGTTCAGGTGCCGGCCTCCTCGGCTAACCTGGGCCCGGGCTACGACACTTTGGGCATTGCGCTGTCTCTCTATGACACCGTTGAGGTCGAAGTCATCCGTTCCGGCCTCGAGGTGGACATCTTCGGTGAAGGCGCCGAAGATTTACCGCGTGACGGTTCACACCTCGTGGTTAAGGCGATCCGTTCGGCCCTCAAGGCCGCAGATGCGGAGGTCTCTGGCCTTCGTGTGGTCTGCAACAACAACATCCCGCAATCGCGCGGTCTCGGCTCCTCGGCGTCCGCCGCCGTGGCGGGCGTGGCTGCTGGCAACGGTTTGGCGGGTTTGCCGTTGTCCGAGGAGCAGGTCGTGCAGCTCTCCTCGGCCTTTGAGGGGCACCCCGATAACGCTGCCGCCTCTGTCTTGGGCAATGCCGTGGTCTCATGGACCACGGTGCCTGTTGACGGCCACTCCTTTCCGGAGTACCGCGCGGCCACCCTGGACGTGCACCGGGACATCAAGGCAACGGCTCTTGTTCCGGATTTCCATGCCTCAACCCAGGCCGTGCGCCGCGTCCTGCCGTCCCACGTCACGCACGCAGATGCTGCCTTCAACGTGTCCCGCACCGCGGTCAACGTTGCGGCGCTCACCGCTTATCCGGAGCTGCTCTGGGAAGGCACGCGCGATCGCCTGCACCAGCCTTATCGCGCAGATGTGCTTCCGGTGACCGCTGAGTGGGTCAACCGCCTGCGTAACCGGGGCTTCGCCGCGTATCTCTCCGGTGCCGGTCCTACCGTCATGGTGTTGCACACCGATCCTATTGAGGAGTCCATCCTCGATGAGGCCCGCGCGCAGGGCCTTCGCGTCCTTGAATTGGAGGTCGCCGGACCAGTGAGTGTCGAGCGCGGTTAAAACCTCTCAGCGCGGTGCCGGAGGGCGGCACCGCGTTGTCGTGTGTTAACTCGCGGCTTTGACGTTGACCCGGCAGACCCCATTGCCGGAGTGCGGGATGAGCTTGAGGTTGAGTCGCCCGCCGGCGTCCATGGCGGACTGCTCAAGGTAGCCGTCGTGGATGGCGCAGACGAAGGGGGAGGGGCGGATACCGGCAGTGACGAACGGACAGGCGTGAAGTTCAAGGTCTGTCTCGCCCGTCTGATTAAACTTGTCGATAGACGTCACCGGGTCAAACCCCATATCGCGCATGGTGCGGTAGAGCGGAGCAAGAGCATCGGCGCTGTTTACTCCCTTGTCGGTGGTGGACTGTGCCCAGCGGCGACCAATCTCGCGTGCCTGCTCAGAGGCGAAGTCATCGAGCTGGTCTTTATCAGCCAGCATCTCCGCGAGCACGCTGATGAGGGACACGTATTCCTCGGCTACGGAGCGGTTATCCGGCACGCGCACCTGGAAGATGAGTGAGGGGCGCCCGCGGCCCCGTGCCGGGGCGGTGATGACGCGCACGGCGCCGGCATTGACCAGCTCGTCGAGGTGCCCACGCGCGGTGTTGACGTGCATGCCCATGGCGTCTGCAACGTCAGCTGCTTTCGCCCCTTGTGGATACTCCTGCAGGGCTTTAAGCACCTCGCGCTGCTTGGGCGAGAGACGAAGAGACTCAGGGAAAAGCTCCGTGGAGGAACGGGGAGTGCGCGTAGACATCAGCAGATGGCTCCTTCAGAAGGTTATGAGAAAGATCCTACAACTCGTCCCTGGATTTTCTACAATTTTCACCGACTTTTCGGTGGGGTATTCCCCACGACGTGGGGGGAAGGCCGATCATTAAATACGGGTGTATACAGAAACCGCGCCATGATCGAGATGACAGCGCACCGTTGCTCCCGGCGCTGGGTCCCCCGCAACTGCGCTGACACGCAGACGGTGTGGCCCTGCATCAGCGAGTATGTCGCCGCCGCCTACTGCGGCTACTGCCCGCAAGGAGAGCTCGCCGCCTCTATCCGCGGTGAGCGCGGTGGGTGGGAAGGCCGCCCAGGCGGCCCCTTCATCTACGTGTGGGGCGGGGAGAACAATCTCGCCAGAAGTGAAGGTGCCATCTGTCACCGTTCCCTCAAGCAGGTTGAGTCCCGCAAGCTGGGCAACGAATTCATTGGGAGGCTGGGCGAGCAGATCTTGTGCGGTGCCCTTCGCAGTGATGGATCCGCCTTCCATAACGAGGATGTCGGTGGCCAGGGCGCTGATGTCATGGAGGTTGTGCGTGACGAGTACGGTCGTGCGATCGGGTGCTGCCACGGAGAGGAGGTGGCGCCAGCGCGCGGCTGATTCGACGTCCATGGCAGCGAAGGGTTCGTCGAGTACGAGAACCTCTGGGCGCGCAGCGAGTGCGCGCAGTAGTGCAACTTGGGCTGCCTGACCGCCGGATAGTTCGCGCACGTGATGCAGATTCTCCAGTCCAGCGTGGTCAAGGAGCTCTTCCGTGCGCGCTTCGTCCTTAGTCACCATGGTTAGTGCTTGCCGTACCGTCGCGGTGGGTGGAAGGCCCGGGTTCTGGGTGAGCATGACCACGCGCTGTGCGGAGACCGTGGCGCCGAGCAGGCGGCCGGAGAGCAAGCGCATGAGCGTGGTCTTGCCGGCACCGTTGGGGCCAATCACGGCGGTGATAGCTCCTCCCCGGAAGGTCACATCATGTGGGCCCGCGGAGAGGCTGACTTCTGGAGGGGTCACCGACGGTGCGGTGAGCGCGCGGAGGGCGTCGGTGTTCATGGGGGATAGTGTGCGGGCGGCTGCTGCGCGGTGTCGGTGTAGCAGGGATGGCAGGCCTGCTGCAGCGAGGAGGAGAACTGCCAGCGCGATGAGGATGGCAGAGAGCGCATAGGCGGTATCGGCGCTCACTTCGCGCTCGAGGTAGATGCCGCTGGACATCGTGCGGGTGAGCCCAGGCATTGAGCCGGCAAAGGTGATGGTGGTGCCGAATTCACCGAAGGATCGCGCGCAGGCCAACGCGGCGCCCGTGAGGACTGCTGGGGCAATGGCGGGTGCGGTGATATGACGCAGGATTTCGCTAGGGCGCATGCCTACACCCCGGGCACTCGCGATAACCTCGTGATCGAGCTGTCGGAGCGCGGAGTCTACGGCCACGACTACGAAGGGCACAGTGACGAAGATATGCGCTACGACCACACCCGCAAAGGCGAAGGCCACACGAATCTGAGCAAGCTCGAGCAGGGGACCGAGAAGGCCGCGTCGCCCCACGAGTGCGGTGAGGGCCAAACCGCCCACCACCGGCGGTAGCGCCAGCGGCAGATAGACCACCAGCCGCACCGCGTGTGCGGCGCGCTGCAGTTGCTGTAGCCACAGCGCCAAGCAGGTTCCGAGAATAGTGGAGAGGATCGTGGCGAGCGCGGCGGAGCTCAGCGTGATGCGCAGGAGGTCCTGTGTGGCTGGTGCACGGAGAGTCTCCGGGAGCTGTTCCCAAGGCACGCGCAGCCCCAAGGCCACGATGGGGGCAAAGATATAGACGGCAGCAAGTATGCCGACGGCGACGACCGCCCACGGCACGCGAGGACGTTGTTCGCGGAGATTCAGTGCAGAGTCCATCTATTTAACGGGGGTAAATCCATACTTTCGCCACTCGGCGTCAAAACCATAATCCAGAAGATCCAAGACCGCATGGGCTTCATCTCGACGGGGTGAGGCGGCAACCACGGCGCCGAGGATCTGGTTGGGGAACTTTTCGGCGCCGTCGATATGAATGGTCTCCACATCATCGCTGGAGGTGGCATCGGTGGAGTAGACCAATCCGGCGTCGGCCTCTCCGGAGGCTATCTTGCCGAGGACGTTGGCTACTTGTGATTCGAGAGAGTACGGCGTCACTGTCAGGCCCTTGGCGTCAAGGATCTTCGCAGACAACGCTCCGCACGGTACTTGAGCATCACAAAGGACGAGGCGTGTGGAGGCATCAATGTCCTCGAGGGAGGTCAGCCCCGCGGGATTGCCTTTGGGGACCACCATGACCATCGTGTTGGTGGCCAAGACTTCTGGCGTTTCAACGTCGCCGTGTGACACGGCACGGTCCATCGTGGCCGCAGAGGCGGTGATGAGAAGGTCGGCGGGGGCGCCGTCGTAAAGCTGCTGTACCAACGCCGAGGAGCCGCCGTTGTTGATAGCCACGTCAATGTCGGTCCGCGCAGCCAAGTCGTCATTGATGAGGCGTGTTGAGGATGCCGCAAACACCGAAAGAGGCCTGTCAGCTGGCTGCGCGGTGCACCCAGTAAGGGCGAGCGTGGCGGCGAGGGCAGGGAGGGCAAGACGGCGCATGCCCACTTACTTTACGCGGTGCGTGTGAACCTAATGTGGACGTCCTCCGGTTCCTTCTTGAGGTACTTCAGCTCGAAGCTTTCCTCGCGATGCTCAACTTCCTTGAGTAGGGGGAGGGGGTCGTGCGGAGCGATGAGGATCATGGATTCGCCCACGTTGAGCGTGCCCAGCGCTCCGTGGATGGCGCCGTGGCGCACGGCGTGGGGAATCTCAGAGGCGTTGAGGGTGGGGATGTCGGCTCCCTTGGAGGAATCAACAATCGGCAGGTTCATGGTTATGGTCCTTTCCATTGCAGGAAGCGGCATGCGTTGCCGCCCAGGTCACCAATTTACTACGATTAAAGCCGTGAAAAAAGATGTGAACCTGCTTGATGTGTCCCTCGCCGCCCGCCGGCGCTGGCACACCACAGCCTTCGCGCTGGTGGCCTTCTGGATTCTCGCGGGCATCGGACTCACCATCGCTGGTTCCCTGGGTGCCCCTGTGGTGTGGTGGGACCTTATCCACCCCTTCACGATTGGCGCGCTCACCACCGCCATTATGGTCTTTTCCACGCACTTTACCGAGGCGCTCACCCGTACCCCGGCGACGAGCTACCGCGGCGTCGCCACGCGCGTCGCCGCCATCCAACTGGGGTTGGTGCTCCTCCTCATCGACCGCGCAGGCTATGACTGGGGCGCGCTTGCCGACGCCTCCTCCGCCCTCCTCATCCTCACCCTCACCTGGCATGCGTGGGCGCTGTGGCAAAAGCTACGCGGCTCGCTCTCCGGGTCCTTCGCGCTCACCGTGCCCTTCTATCTGGCCGCGGCGGGCTTCATGGTGAGCGCGATCGTCCTCGTCCTTCTCGGGGCCCATGGCGTGGGCAACTATTCGTTGCTCGTTGCCGCGCACTCGCGCGGCATGGTGTGGGGCTTCGCGTTGTTGACCATCCTGGGCACGGTCGTGACCTTGCTGCCCACTCTGACTCGCACACCGATTTCACCCACGGCGCGATCTCGCTGCACCCGAGCGCTCATCGTGCACTGCGCTGGGCTTGCTCTCGCCATGGGGCTGGAGGCCGTCGGGCTGACGCGGGCCGCCGGCGTGGCGCAGCTGTTTGTGGTCGTGGCGGACATTCTCATCATTCATCCGGTGCTGGCTGGTGCACTGGCCGGCACGACGACCAGGGCGAGCATGTCCACCATGGCGGGTCTGGTGTGGATGCTGGCCCTGTGCACCGGCGACGCTGTTGCCAGCGGCGTGGACGCCTATCCGCGCGCGGTCACGCTGTTACTCATGCCGAGCTTTGTCGGCGCAGGGTTGTTGCAGCTGGTCACCGGAGTGCTTCACCATATGCTGCCCATCCTGGCGCGCGCTCGGCGCACCGAGATGGGTGGCTACCTGCGCTGGGGACTCATCAACCTGGGTGGCGTGGCATGTTTGCTGGGCATTCCGGCTGTCCACGCTGCCGGGCTTATCATGATGGGGCTAGGCCTTATCGCCGCCGTCGCGGTCCTTGTCTGGGCCGTGGTTTCTACCGAAGGAGAAGTTCATGTCTAGCGTGCCTGCTCAGGCCTCCGCTTCCAAGAAATGGGCCGCGTGGCTCATCATCATCTTCGCTCTTGTAGCGGTGAGTGCGCTGGCGGTGGTCAACTCCACGGTGGGCAGCCGCGGCGGTTCTTCAGCAGCGCCTGCCGACGCCACCACGATCGACGTCTCCGTCGATGGCATGGCCTTTGTCCCCAACTCCGTGGACATTCCGGCCGGGACTCACCTTGTTGTGAACTTCACCAACACCGGTGACCAAGTCCATGACCTGAAAATCGGTGGGGCGGAGACCCACCGTGTTGATCCGGGCGATAGCGCCGTGCTGGATGTTGGGGTTGTTACTGAGTCCGTCGAGGGCTACTGCACCATCGCCGGGCACAAGATCCAGGGCATGACCTTCATGGTCAACGTCACCGATGCGCCGGCCGCCGGTGAACAGTCCACCGCCGGCCACGACCATGCCGTTGCTGCTTCCGCAAACGTTCCCTCCTTGGCTGAGCGCATGGCCCCACGCGATGACTTTGAGGCCTTCGACCCGGCTCTACAACCTGCGAAAGGTACAGTCCACGAGGAAACGTGGAGCATGACGGAGGAGGAGGTTGAGGTTGCCCCCGGCGTGCGCCAGACGCGCTGGCTGTTTAACGGCCAAGCACCAGGCCCAACGCTGCGCGGACACGTGGGGGATACCTTCCGCATCACCATCGTCAATGAGGGCTCAATGGGGCATTCCGTGGACTTCCACGCCGGTGAGGTCACCCCCACTGAGACGATGAAGACCATTCAGCCTGGCGAGTCCCTCACCTATGAGTTCGTGGCGCACCGCGCCGGTGCGTGGATGTATCACTGCTCCACCATACCAATGAGCCTGCACATTGCCAACGGCATGGCCGGTGCCGTCATCATCGACCCAAAGGGCGAGGATGCGCTGGGTGATGTCGATGCGGAATACCTTCTCACCGGCACTGAAGTCTTCCTTGCAGCCCCCGGCAAGGAGCAGGACGGCGCGGATCCGCAGCGCGTGAGCGATGGTGATTACGAGCTCACCGCCTTCAATTACTACCCGAATCAGTACGACGATGGCCTCGCTGACGGGCGTTTCTTTTCGGTACCGGTAGGGCGGTATCGGGTACCGGGGTGTTGGTGGTTGCCGGTACCCGGTTTTTACCCCCGGTTACGACTTTCGGGGTTGACGTAGCCGTGTGGGTGTCG
>NZ_JAMFTP010000019.1:0-47460 GCF_024586525.1 Corynebacterium sp. BF-R-2
GCGCGTACACACTGCGCAGGGCCGTCAACCACAGACTGCCAACCCAACTACCCCCGGTACCCGATACACGCACACCCAGTACCCGATACCCGCCCGACCGGTACTAAAAACCGAACCCGGTCAGCCTCGCCCCGCTGCACGCGAAGGTGGGCGATACGGTGCGCATCTGGCTGGTGAACCTAGGTCCTGACCTGCCGCTGAGTTTTCACGTCGTGGGCGAAATCTTTGACACCGTCTACAAGGAAGGCAGCTACCTCATCAAGGGGGCAGAAGAGTCTGGATCCCAGGCGGTAGATCTCTTACCGGCCCAGGGTGGTTTTGTGGAGATGACCTTCAACGAGCCGGGAACCTACTCCTTTGTCAACCACATCATGACGAATGCGGAGAAGGGCCAGCACGGCCAGATTATCGTCGAGTAGTCTGCCGGGCTTTCCTGCGCTCGTGCAGCTCATCGACGGTATCGATGTCCCGCACAGAATCATCGCCCTGGACGTGCACTACTGTGCGGGCTTGGCGCAGCAGCCGCATGACAGGCTGGTTGCGTGGATCTCCTAATTCGCTAAGCGCATGCGCTAGCGCTGCGGTGCGCCACAGCGCGCAGAGCGGCTGGATGCGCCCCTCAAGGGTTGCTACGGCTACATCGGCCCCGGAGCAGACGAGAGTGCGTTCAAGCACAGGAAGCATCTGTGGGGAATCGGGGGCGTCAACAGCCAGGATCGCTGTGGTAGTCAAGCCACCTCCATTCAGTGCAGCATGGCCTGCGGCTATGCCCGCCACCGGTCCGCCGAAAAGGGGGCTTTCACACACCTGCGGCATACCCAGGTGGTAGGGCGAGACTACTGAGGCGGGGACGCCGTAGGGCAGCTGGCGAAGAAGACGATCAATGAGCCTCTCGCCACCCAGAGTGACGCTAGCCTTATCGGCACCCCCCATGCGCGTGCCGCGCCCGCCCGCCAGGATGATGACGCCGAGCATTGGCTAGCTCTCCGCGCCGGGCAGCTCGCGAGACCACTCTCCGGAGCGCCCGCCGGATTTCGCGGTGATTCCGCAACGACGGATATAGGCGGAGCGATCGACGCCCTTGACCATGTCAATGAGGGCCAGAGCTGCGACGTTGACGGCGGTGAGCGCCTCCATTTCAACGCCTGTTCGATCCGCCGTGCGGACCGTGGCCTCGATGAAGACGTGGTCCTCGCGCAACTCAATGTCCACCGCGCAGCCATGCACGCCAATTGTGTGGGCCAGCGGCAGCAGATCCGGCACCTTCTTGGCGGCAGCGATGCCCGCCACGCGGGCCACGGCGAGGACATCGCCCTTGGGGACTGTGCCATCGCGCAGAGCGGTGAGAATCTCCGGGGAGCAGGCCACCTCGCCCTGGGCCGTGGCGCTGCGCACGGTGGGGTTCTTCTCGGTGACGTCCACCATGTAGGCAGAGCCGGAGTCATTGAGGTGAGTGAATTTCATAGTGTCAGGTTCCTTTGAGCAGTAGAGAGTCAGTACGGATAAACGGTGAGCTCGTCACCGGCGGCACGGGGCTCAGTAATGAGCGCGAAGCCTCGCGTGCCGGGCAGTGCGCCGACGTGATGGCTGCGCATCCGCGGGCCCGGCGGCGGGGTAGCAGTCACCGTGCCGTCGAATTCGATCAGGCAGGGCTGGATGAACGGATACCGCGCGCCTGGGAAGTCGGCACCCGCCACGGCGCGAAGTGCCGGCCGGTCCAGCGGGCCTGCCGGGCGCGGCAGGCCCCGCAAGGAGCGCAGCAACGGGGTGAGATAGAGATGCGCGGACACAAAGGCCGCCACAGGGTTACCCGGCAAGCACACGACGGGCACACCCGCCCACAACGCGTGACCCTGCGGCGCGCCGGGGCGTTGTTCAACGTGACCAAACCAGGCGCAGTCTGCCTGCTGGCTCAGCACAGCGTGCACCACGTCGAAGGCACCGGCGGAAACACCGCCGGTGGTGACGATGAGGTCGCAGCCGCCTTCTGCCTGCACCACAGAGTCGAGAACGCGGCGCAGCTCCGCGGGGTCATCGCCGCAGCGCAGGCGGGTGATACTCGCGGGGCCCGTGGCGGTCACGAGTGCCTCAAGCATCGGGCCATTGGAATCGGGCAGATGGCCGCTGACCAGTTCCTCACCCGTGGCAATGACGGCGATGCGCGGGATGCGGCGCAGCTTAGCCGTGTTGATGCCGGAGGAAAGGAGAGTGGCGAGCAGTGGGGCGTCGATAAGCGTGGCAGCAGATGCCACCTCCTCTCCCGGCGCGATGTGGGAGCCACGGCGGCGAATGTGGTCACGGGATGGCAGACGGTGGATGGTGACGGTCTCCGGCACGGGGCCGGGCCCAGGGGCGACGTTGGTATCCTCCACCGGGATGATGAGGCCCTTAAAACCCTCGGGCACCGCAGCGCCCGTCATAATGCGCACGGCCGTACCGGGAGCAGGGCTGAGCGGGGGAGCGCCGGCGGGGACATCGCCGATGACCTGCAGCGAGCAGGGCGCATCGAGGGGCGGGGTCAGGAAGCCATCCATGGCGGAATTATCCTGCGGTGGCACTGCACTGTGTGCCGTGGCAGCCTCTGCCAGGACGCGGCCTGCCTGCACTGGGACGGTCTCGACCGGCACGGGACGGATGAGAGCCTGAAGGCGTGCGAAATAGTCTTCGATGCTCGTTGTCTGCCCAGTCGTTGTCATTGCACCCAATCTAGCCGCCGATGGCGGACATCGGGCGATCGGGCTGGAGGAACCCCTCGTCATTCACACCGTGGCCGGGCAGCTTGCGCCACATCTCACCGGCCCATGCGGCGGCAAGCTCATCATCGCTGGCGCCTTCGCGCATCAGATCGCGCAGAGAGGTCTCTGAATTGCCGAACAAGCAGTTGCGCACCGCGCCATCAGTGGTCAAGCGCGTGCGGTCGCAGTGTCCGCAGAAGGGACGAGTGACCGAGGCAATAACGCCAATGCGCCCCGGTGGCAGGGAGCCATCGTGAGCCTTAACCTCCCACAGGGCAGCGGGTGCGGAGCCGCGGGGCTCCTCGGCAGGGCGCAGCTCTAATCCCTCACGCAGGCGAGCGAGGATATCATCAGCCGTCACCATGTGGGAGCGGTTCCACTCCTCCCGCGGGCCTAACGGCATCTGTTCAATAAAGCGCAGCTGGGCGCCACGTTCCAGGCAGAAACGAGCCAGGGGAACGATGGCAGACTCATTGATTCCAGGCATAATGACCGCGTTGATCTTCACTGGATCCATCCCAGCGTCGAGGGCCGCATCGATAGACCGCAGCACATCGGGAAGGCGATCGCGCCGGGTCAAGCGGGCATACAGCTCGCGGTCGAGGGTGTCGAGGGAGATATTGACGCGGTCCAGCCCGGCGCGCTGTAGTCCAGGAAGCCGCTTGTCCAAGCCCAAGCCGTTGGTGGTTAGCGCTGTGGAGGGCGCCACACCTTCGTCGGTGCGTACATCCTTGGTGGCGGCGATGATCTCTTCTAGGGAGTTGCGTAGGAGCGGCTCACCACCGGTGAAGCGCACCTGGCGTATACCGAGCCTTTCCACGCCCAAGCGGATAAGGCGGATCGTTTCCTCATCACTCAACGTCTGCGCGGTGGGCATCCACTCCACGCCGTCCGCCGGCATGCAATACGTGCAGCGCAGATTGCAGCGATCCGTGAGAGAGACGCGCAGATCTCGAGCTTGCCGGCCGTACCGGTCCAGGAGTGCGCGTTCACCATGTGCGCCGGGTTGCGGGAGATCGGCGGGATGATCGGCAGAACCCGGGACACGGGGCAGTGGTAGGGAGATGGAATCGGACATTGCTCGATAGTTTAACCCGAAGAAATCCGAATTAATAGAGTGGGGGTTAATCTGCGGCGTCGAGGCGCTGGGACTCGCCTGGGCCCTTCAACCGGATGATGTTGTACTCGCCCTCGGCCAAGTGGGCACGCAGGTCCTTCTTGTCGAACTTACCCACGGAGGTCTTGTCGATGGTCTTTACGAAAGTCCAGTACTCCGGCAGCATCCACGAGGGCAGCTCCGAGCGCATGCCGTCGCGCAGGCGCTCGGCAGTCTCGATGGTGGGGGAAATACCTGCTGCCAGCACGGTCACGGCGAGGGGACGCTCGACCCACTGCTTATCGGGGTATCCAATGACGGCGCACTCAAGCACGTCCGGGTTACTCATGATGAGGTTTTCTAGCTGCACCGAGTAAATCCACTCGCCACCGGAGCGGATGACATCGCGAGCGCGGTCTTCCACGGTGAGGAAGCCCTCCTCGTTGACGAAGCCGACGTCGCCCGTGCGCAGCCAGCCATCGGCGGTAAATTTAGATTCGGCATCCTCGACATCTTTGCCGCGGAACTCGTGAGCGGCCCCTCCGTCTTCCGAGGTGGGCGAGTGGTAGTAGGAGCCGGTCACGAGGTTTCCACGCACCTGAATCTCGCCGGCGTTGAGGTCGGTGGTGTTGACCACGTGACCATCGTTGACCACGCGGTACTGCAGTGAGGCGGGGAAGCGTCCTTGGGAGACGCGGTAGGCCCAGCGCGCTTCACCCGAGGCGCCTGAGGGCGGGCGCGCAACGGTACCGACAGTGGTGGTTTCCGCCATTCCCCAGACGTGCACGACATCCACGCCGTAGCGTTCCTCCCACATTTTGATGAGCTGCGGCGGGACGGGGGAGCCGCCCGCGAAAATTTCCGTGAGCGTCATGCGCTCCGGTGGGTGCTTGAGGTAGTGGACGAAGAGCTGAATCCAAATGGTGGGAACGCCATGTGCCACGCGTGGGGATGTGGCGGCAATGACTTTGGCCAGGGTGGCGGGGGACACGTCGGCGTCGGGAAGCACCAGCGGCGTACCCGTCATCCACGCCGCAAAAGGAACACCCCAGCTCAGTACGTGGTAGATGGGAATGCAACACAGGAAAGTCTCACCGTGCGTGACGCACAGCGAATCGGAAGAGCGCAGCTGCATACCCTCGAGATACAGCGCGCGGTGCGAATAAAGCACGCCCTTCGGCGCGCCGGTGGTGCCCGTGGAATAACACAGAGCGGCGGCCGTGTGCTCATCCAGCACGGGCCAGTCATAGACCGTCGAGCGGCCATCGAGCAGCTCCTCGTAGCTGTAGACCTCCACGCCCTCCGGCATAGGGGCCGTGAGCTTATCGACGTCCGTGAACACCACTGCACGCACGCACTCCACGCCCTTGAGGACGTTCGCCAGCTGCTGCCCCAAGCGGCCATCGGCGACAATGACCTGGACTTCTGCGTGATTGACGATGTGCCGGATTTGGTCATTCATCAGCTGCTTGTTGAGCGGGGTAAATACCGCGCCCTTGCACGCAGTGCCGAAGAGAACCTCGAGGTGTTCTGCACAGTTCCACATGAGGGTTCCCACGCGTTCATCCCCGGTGACGCCCAATGTGTCATGCAACGCATGAGCGAAGGCTGCGGCGCGCGCGCCGATATCCGCGAAGGTGGTTTCCTCCCTCTCATTGCCCGGATCGGCACTGTGCCAGGTGATGACTTGGGTCTGGCTGTGAACGGAGGAACCGTACTCCAGGATGCGGGTCAGGGACAGGGGGATATCCTGCATTGTGGAGAGCATGGCCACTACTTTAGCCGTGTCAGTGTGATCGCGGTCGATGGATGCGGTATAGTTGCTTGCGACTGGCGGGGAGGCCTTCCCCGCACCTTCCGAGCATCCTCCACGGTACGCACGCGGTGTTGGCGCGCGGCGGTGAAGGGGAGTAGAGATACGCTCGCAGTCGCCTCTTAAAACATCTCCCATCAGTGACCCACGGCTGTGTAATCTTTTCCGCGCCGCGGGGGCTTCTTTACAGGGAGAGCCACACATACCCACCGCCCACGGGGATCGCGGTCGCGTGAACTCGCTGGCGGCGGTGGACCAGATTAATTACACATTGGCTTCCAACGCCCCACGTGGGCTGTCCCGCACACGGTGCGGCCCAGTCATGATGGCGCCCGTTGGTGAAGCGACGAAAGGATATCCGTGAGCGATACGGACAAGACCGCAGCACAGGATCTCGCATCCCTGAAGCTGCCGGAACTGCGCAAGCTTGCTGCGGAGCGCGGGCTCCGCGGTGTCTCCGGACTGCGCAAGGGGGACCTCATTACCGCCCTAACCACCGGCCATGTTCCCCCGCGCGCTGCCAAGGCCGCGAAGGCTGCCGATGGCTCCCCGGCCGATGCCCCGAAGGCAGAGGAGAAGGACACTAAGCAGCGCCGTGCTACCCGCAAGGCCTCACGCCCGGCAGGCTCCGCCGATGACCAGCAGGCTGTCAAGGGTCACGGCTCAGACAAGGATCACGGCTCAGAGAAAAACTCTGAGCAGGGTTCTGAGAACAAGGGCGACAAGAACGATTCCAAGCACGACGGGGGCACTGACGAGCAGCGCTATGAGTCGCGTTCGCAGGCCCGCCGCGCTCGCCGCAACCGTGCCCGCCGCCAAGAGCGCGAGGCCCGCGAAGAGAACAACGGTGGCCAGAACAACGGTGGCCAGAACAACGGTGGCCAGTACAACAACTCCGGCGGCGACAACTCTGGGGACACCGAGTCTGGTCATGACAACCCTGGTAACCAGGGCGGCAACAACAATGACGGCGGCCAGGGCACATCGGATGACAACCACGGCCGCAACAACGGCCAGAACAACGGTGGTGGCAACAACCGCCGTGATAACCACAACCGCCACGACGACAACAACGGTGGCGGCGGACGTCGCAACCGCCGCAACCGCCGCAACCGCCGCGGCCGTGACCGCGATGGCGGCGGCAATGGTGGCAATGACCTGCAGATTCGTGAAGGCGATGAGGTCCAGGCAGTTGGCGGCATCCTCGAGGTCGTGGACAACAACGTGGCCTTCCTGCGCACCACGGGCTACCGTGCCGCAAGCTCCGATGTCTTCGTCAACAACAACCTTGTCCGTCGCCTGGGCTTGCGCTCCGGCGACGCCGTGACCGGCCAGGTCAAGGTGTCTGGCCCGACGCACACGCACGGCAACGGCCGCAACCGCCGCAAGTACAACCAGCTGGTCCAGGTCGACACGGTTAACGGCCTCGAGCCGTCAACCGCTAAGGAGCGTCCGGAGTTCTCCAAGCTCACCCCGCTCTACCCGAACCAGCGCCTGCGCCTGGAGACGGATCCAAAGATCCTCACCACCCGCGTTATCGACCTCATCATGCCGATTGGTAAGGGCCAGCGCGCGCTCATCGTCTCCCCGCCGAAGGCCGGTAAGACGACCATCCTGCAGAACATCGCTAATGCGATTGCTGCCAACAACCCGGAGTGCTACCTCATGGTCGTCCTCGTTGACGAGCGCCCTGAGGAGGTCACCGACATGCAGCGCAGCGTCAAGGGCGAGGTTATCGCCTCCACCTTCGACCGCCCGCCGTCAGAGCACACCTCCGTGGCGGAGCTGGCCATTGAGCGCGCTAAGCGCCTAGTGGAGCAGGGCAAGGACGTTGTCGTCCTGCTGGACTCCATTACCCGCCTTGGCCGTGCCTACAACAATTCCTCCCCGGCATCCGGCCGCATCCTCTCCGGTGGTGTGGACTCCAATGCCCTCTACCCGCCGAAGCGTTTCCTCGGTGCTGCCCGCAACATCGAGAATGGTGGTTCGCTGACGATTATCGCCACCGCGATGGTGGAGACCGGCTCCACTGGTGACACCGTCATCTTCGAGGAGTTCAAGGGCACCGGTAACGCCGAGCTCAAGCTCGACCGTGCCATCTCTGAGCGCCGCATCTTCCCGGCTGTGGACGTTAACCCGTCCGGCACCCGCAAGGACGAGCTCCTGTTGGTTCCGGAAGAGGCGCGCATCATGACCAAGCTGCGCCGTATCCTTTCCGGCCTGGATTCCTTTGCCGCCATCGACCTGCTCATCAAGCAGCTCAAGAAGACCCGCTCCAACGGCGAATTCCTCATGCAGGTGGCCTCCTCTGCGCCCATGGCCGCAGATACCGATGAGGAGGACTACAAGTAATGTCGAATCAGGTTTCCCTCGTTGACGATATTGTCTCCGAGTACCAGGGCATCGAAATGCAGATGGCTGACCCGGAGGTAGCCGGTGATCAGTCTCAGTTCCGCAAGCTGTCCAAGCGTTATGCCGAGCTGCGCCCGATCGTCGCTGTGAATGATGAGCTGGTCCAGGCTCGCCAGGATCTGGCCGACGCCAAAGAGATGGCCTACGAAGACCACGAGTTCCAGCCCGAGGTTGACCGCCTCGAGCCGCTCGTCGTCGAGCTGGAGGAGAAGCTCGCTGACCTGCTCGCCCCGCGCGATGAGCAGGACTCCGAAGACATCATCATGGAGATCAAGGCCGGCGCTGGTGGCGAAGAGGCGGCTCTCTTTGCCGGAGACTTGGCCCGCATGTACGAGCGTTTTGCGGACAAGGCTGGCTTCCAGTGGGAGGTTTTGGGCCTCAACGAGTCCGATCTCGGCGGTGTCAAGGACATGTCCATCTCCTTCAAGTCCAAGACCCCATCCCGCGACGGCGCGTGGAGCGTGTTCAAGTTCGAGGGCGGAGTGCACCGCGTGCAGCGCGTTCCGGTGACAGAATCCCAGGGACGCATCCAGACCTCGGCTGCCGGTGTGTTGGTTTACCCGGAACCAGAAGAAGTGGAAGCCGTCAACATCGATGACAAGGACATCCGCGTTGACGTCTACCGTTCCTCTGGTAAGGGCGGCCAGGGTGTGAACACCACCGACTCCGCGGTGCGTATTACTCACTTGCCGACCGGCCTGGTGGTGACCTGTCAGAAGGAGCGTTCCCAGATCCAGAACAAGGCGCGTGCCCTGCAGGTGCTGCAAGCCCGCCTGGACCAGATGGAGCGCGAGGCCCGCGAGGCGGAGGCCGGTGAGCAGCGCGCTTCCCAGGTGCGCACGATGGACCGCTCGGAGCGCATCCGCACCTACAACTGGCCGGAGAACCGTATTACTGACCACCGCATTGGCTACAAGGCCAACAACCTTGACTCGGTGCTCAACGGTGATATGCAGGAGCTCATCGAGGCCCTGCAGGCCCAAGAGCGCGCCGAGCGCCTCGAAGCGGACGGCTAAACTACGGTGATGTTTCACACCTATCAGGAGGCGCTTCGTGATGCCACGGGGCGCCTTCGCGCTGCCGGGGTCCCCTCACCTGAGTGGGATGCCCGTGTGCTTGCGGCCCATCTCATCCACTGCGGCCACATGGACATCCCGCTAAGCCACGAGCCGATGCCGGGCTTTGACGTGGCTTTTGGGGCGTTGGTGGGGCGTCGAGAAGCACGCGAGCCCCTCCAACACATCCTGGGCACGGCCTGGTTTGGCCCCCTCGAGCTCGACGTCGGCCCCGGCGTGTTCATCCCGCGACCGGAGACGGAGGTGCTCGCCGAGTGGGGAGTTAGAGCCTTGAAGGAATCTATCCTGGGCCAGGAGTCTCCGTGCGTCGTGGATCTCTGCACCGGGTCGGGGGCGCTGGCTCTCTACATTGCACACTTTGTGCCGCAGGCGCAGGTGTGGGCCGTGGAGCTTTCCGACGCCGCCCTGGCCTATACCCAGCGCAATGCCCGCAACACCGCAGGGGACGCCAGCAGTCACGTACACCTGGTCAAGGGCGATGTGACGGACTCTCACGTGCTCGCCGAACTCGACGGCACCGTGGACCTGGTGCTCACGAACCCACCCTACGTCCCGGAAAATCCGTTCCTAGACCCAGAGGTCTACCACGACCCACACGAGGCCGTCTTTGGTGGAGCCGATGGGATGGAGACAATCACCGCTATGATCCCCACGATTGCACGGCTGCTTCGCCCGGGCGGACGAGTGGGTATCGAGCACGACGATGAGACCTCCGAAAAAGTGCAGGATGCTCTGCTCAGCCACGGTGGCTTCGAGCAGGTGGACGTCTTACAAGACCTCACCGGGACCGCGCGGTTTGTGACGGCGGTGTGGGGAGTACAGTAAATTGGTCAAGGATTGGCCAACTAGCCGACGCCGCGCGACCGCGGCATGAAGGAGAGACCGATGCAGGGGCAGATTTTCAACTGCGCGGATGCTGCTGAGCGCGAGGAAGGCATGGACCTGGCGGTCAAGGCCGCCAAATCCGGCCGCCTCGTCGTTATGCCTACCGATACCCTCTATGGTCTGGGCTGCGATGCCTTTGACAACGACGCCGTGGCGAGCCTTCTTGCCACTAAACACCGTGGCCCCGACATGCCGGTGCCGGTCCTCGTGGGCTCGTGGGACACCGTCAAGGGATTGGTGGCCCGCCTGGATGACACCGCACAGAATCTCATTGAGGCCTTCTGGCCAGGTGGTTTGTCCATCGTAGTCCCGCAGGCGCCGTCCTTGCCATGGAATCTGGGGGATACCCGGGGCACGGTGATGCTCCGCATGCCTCTTCACCCCATCGCGATCGAATTGCTGCGCGAGGTCGGACCAATGGCCGTGTCCTCCGCAAACATTTCCGGCCACCAGCCTCCGACAACTGCCATTGCTGCCAAACAGCAATTGGGTAAGGCAGTCACCGTGTATTTGGATGGTGGGGAAGCAGAGGTAGGAAAACCCTCGACGATTATTGATCTATCCGGCGAACACCCTTACCTGTTGCGTGAAGGTGCTTTGAGTGCCGAAGAAATCGCTGAGGTCATCGGCGTGAGCGCGGAGTCCCTGCGCACGCGCCCGAGTGCTACTAACTAAGGAGCCCTTCACCGTGGCTGGAACTGGCGTGCCGCTGCGCGAATTGGCCTTGGTCATTTTCGTTGCAGCAGCATTTACGTATCTCTCTACCGGGTTGGTGCGCACCTTCCTTGTGCGTACCGGCCGTGTGGCAGAGATTCGCCTGCGCGATAGTCACTCGCAGCCCACCCCGCAGTTGGGCGGCGTGGCTATGTTCACCGGTTTCGCCGCGGCGGTGTACCTTGCCGGCCAGCTTCCAGCCTTGACTCGCGGCTTTATGCCGGTGACGCCAGAAATGACTGCGGTGCTGTGGTCAGCGGCCGCGATTGTTCTCGTGGGCGTGGTGGATGATCTCATAGAGCTCAGCGCTCTTGTCAAGCTCATCGGGCAGCTCGTCTCAGCAGCACTCATGAGCGGTTTGGGCTTGACATGGACGCTACTCTTCCTGCCTTTTGGTGATGGGACGACCGTGATCCTCGACCAAGTCCAGTCCACCCTCTTGACAACCTTCTTTACGGTGTTGCTCATCAATGCCATCAATTTCGTCGATGGTCTCGATGGATTAGCTGCGGGTCTGGGCATGATCGCTGGCGGCGCCATCCTTATTTTCTCCCTCACGGTGCTCCATGACCAGGGCGGGGCTGTCTCAGCGTATCCGCCGGCGATTATTGCGGCTGCTCTTGTGGGCATGTGTGCGGGTTTCCTGCCTCATAATTTCGAACCTTCGCGCATCTTTATGGGTGATAGTGGAGCGATGCTGATTGGATTGTTGCTTGCGGCGGCCTCGACCTCGGCTTCAGGCAAAATCAACATGTCGCTTTATGGCACGGTAGACATGGTTGCGCTCATGTCCCCGGTTATCGTGGTCATTGCCGCGGTCTTCGTTCCAGTCCTGGACCTTGTCTGGGCGGTTATTCGCCGCGTCTCACAGGGGCGATCGCCGTTTGCGGCCGACAAGGCCCACATCCACCACCGTCTCCTGTCCTTGGGTCACACGCATCGACGAACGGTGCTCGTGTTGTACTTATGGGTCTCTGCAGTAGCCTTTGGTGCCGTGTCTTTCTCCATCGTGCCGGCGCCTGTCGCAGTGGTTCTTGCCGTCCTCGCACTCGTCGTAGCCTTCGGCGTCACGCTTATCCCGCTGCGCCAGGGCAAGATTGGCCGCGCGCCGCGACCCACCAGTGTGGTGCTAGAATCTGATCCCTCCTGAGGTAGGGTATGGGGCTGTGACTGAATCAACGACTCCTGAAGAGCTGTCGCCTTATGACGATCACCGCCGCCCACTCAAGCGTGCTTTGCGCCTTGGCGCGATGGGCCTGGTCGTGGTGACTATCGCCTCCCTCGCCATCTGGGGCGGTGTCCGCGGAACGCCTGGTCTGCTGGGTGTGCTCGTTGGCGCAGCCATTGGCGGAGGCTTCGTTCTGTTTACGGCGGCTTCAGTGCTCCTGACCGCACGCACAACGCCATCGACGACTATGGCTGTTGTCTTGGGCGGCTGGCTGCTCAAGGTCGTCATTCTTATCATGGTCCTTTTGCTCATCAAGGACCTGGAGTTCTATGACACTATGGCGCTCTTCGTCACCGTCATCTGTGCGCTGGCGGTTACGCTCGGCACAGAGGTCTGGGGCGTGGTGACATCCAACGTGACATACGTCTCCTAGCATGTGAGGCGTCCGCTGACTATATGCACTGCCACCTTTACTGGTTGCCCCAGTAGGGTGGCTTTTTCGTGTCGTGAGGTGACAGTGTCGATGCCCGTAGTTACCCCCGTCAAGGTGGGCAAATCATGGCGTGTGACCAAGTACACTCGCAGGGGTTTCGGCAGAATGTGGGCGTTTTAGGTCTATCCACGGGGGAGGGGTAGCCCATCGGCTACGGCACGGTGCCCCCACGTGCGAAAACTTGTCATCAAACTGATACCATTCACTTCGGGTTACCGCGGGTTGGCGTCATGCCGGCCCGATACAGTGCGGTTTATCCTTGTCTTGCTTACGCTGATGTGCGACGGAGTCCGTGAGCAAGGCAAAGAGCTGAAGACGTCCATCGCACCACATAGCCTTCGACAAGCTGTGTGGCCCGAACACGGGAGAGAACGCTGAGCGTTACGACATTGGCCATGAAGGGTGAGTTTCATGCACCCGAACTGGATCCAGAACTTTTCCCGGGGCACGTAACCGATGACGGTGAAGTCGTCGATCTTTTGTTCGCTGACTTCGCCAACGGTTGGTTCGCTTTGGATCGCATCATGCTGGTTCGCCTGTTTATGGCGGCCATTTTGGTGCTCCTTTTTGTTGTCGCCTTCCGGAACCCCAAGTTGGTTCCTAAAGGATTGCAGAACGTGGGCGAGCACGCGATTGACTTCGTGCGAATTCACATCGCAGAAGATATTTTGGGCAAGAAGGAAGGACGCCGTTTCCTTCCCATCTTGGCCACTATCTTCTTCGGCGTTTTGTTCTGGAACGTAGCAACTATTGTTCCGGGCCTGAACATTTCTCCGAACGCCCGTATTGGTATGCCAATCGTGCTGGCTGTCGTGGCATACATCGCCATGATTTACGCCGGTGCAAAACGTTTCGGCTTTGGCAAGTTCGTGAAGTCCTCGGTGGTTATTCCTAATCTGCCGCCGCTGCTGCACGTTCTTGTTGTGCCGATTGAGGCATTTTCCACGTTCGTTATGCGCCCAGTCACGCTGGCACTTCGTCTCATGGCGAACTTCCTGGCTGGCCACCTCATTTTGGTCCTGTTGTACTCGGCTACGAACTTCTTCTTCTTCCAGTTCAACGCCTGGACCGCCCTGAGTGGCCTGACGCTGGTCGCAGCGGTTCTGTTCACGCTGTACGAAATTATCGTCATCTTCCTGCAGGCCTACATCTTTGCCCTGCTGACGGCGGTATACATCGAACTGTCGCTGCATGCAGACTCGCACTAACAACAACGCGAACCTCGCGGTTAACTAAATACCCCCAGAAATCATCATCACTGCCCCCGCGGACTAGCCCGCGGGAGAAACTTTGAAAGGGAACGACTTTCATCATGAACGACATCATTCTTGCTCAGGACGCTGCTGAGTCCACCATCACCGGTCTCGGTGCTATCGGCTACGGCATCGCCACCATCGGCCCGGGCTTGGGCATCGGTATTCTCGTTGGCAAGACCGTCGAGGGCATGGCTCGCCAGCCGGAGATGGCTGGTCAGCTGCGTACCACCATGTTCCTGGGTATCGCCTTCGTTGAGGCCCTGGCACTTATCGGCCTCGTTGCAGGCTTCCTGTTCTAAAGAGCGCTTTACACAAAGTAAATCGAACTTTAAGAACGGAGCCCCATGAACAACGTCATTTACTACCTTGCAGCGGAAGGAAGTGAGTCCCTGCCGCTGGAAAGCGGTAACTCCATCCTTTCGCCCAAGATGTACGACTTGGTCTGGTCTCTCATTCCGTTCATCATCATCCTGTTGATTTTCTGGAAGTTCGTTCTTCCGGCATACAACAAGATGCTGCAGGAGCGCGAAGACCGGATCGAAGGTGGCCTTAAGCGTGCGGAGGCTCAGCAGGCCGAAGCTAAGGCTGCTTTGGAAAAGTACAACGCTCAGCTCGCTGATGCCCGAGCCGAGGCTGCAGAAATCCGCGAGCAGGCGCGCGAGCGCGGCAAGTTGATTGAGGCCGAGGCCAAGGAAGCTGCAGAGGAAGAGTCTCGTCGCATCCTGACCGCCGGTGAGAAGCAGCTTGAAGCTTCTCGCGCACAGGTCGTGTCTGAGCTGCGTTCCGACATCGGACAGAACTCCATCAACCTGGCAGAGAAGCTTCTCGGTGGCGAACTTTCCGACGCCACGAAGCAGTCCTCCACCATTGATAGCTTCCTGTCCGAGCTCGACACTGTGGCACCGGCCGGAAAGTAGGCAACGATGAAGGCAGCTAGCCGCGAAGCACTCGCTACCGTCGAGTCCAAGCTGGACGGATTTCTGTCCGGCGACAACTCGGTAGCTACTGCTACCCAGGCAGGCCAGGACCTCTTCGAGGTTGTCCGCGTCCTCGATGGCGACCGCGAACTGCGCGTTGCCCTGACGGATGATGCAGCAACTTCCGAGGACCGTAAGACCCTGGTCCAGAAGCTTTTTGGCGGCAAGATTTCCCCGGTAGCACAGCAGGTGCTCGAGGAAGCCGCCGCTGCACAGTGGTCCACGCCGCGTGATATTGCCCGTGGCCTCATCAAGCTTGGCCGTCGCGCACTTCTGCGTGGCGCTGAGTCTGAGGGCAAACTGGGCCAGGTTGAAGACGAGCTCTTCTCCCTGTCACGCGTGCTTGACCGCGAAGGCGAACTGACCCAGCTGCTTTCAGACCGTACTGCGACGTCCGACCGCAAGGTTGGACTGCTGGCAAGCGTGCTCTACGGCAAGGTCACCATGGTCACTGAAGCGCTCGCGCTGCAGGCCATTGGCCGCCCGGAGCAGAACCCGATTGATGATCTCGCCGGTCTGGCGGACACTGCAGCTGAGCTGCAGGGCCGCTCTATCGCGCGCGTCACCACTGCGGGTGAGCTGAACGATAGCCAGCGGGCAGCACTCGCTGAAAAGCTGGGCAAAATTTATGGTCGTGCGATGTCCATCCACTCTGAGGTTGACACCAGCCTCCTCGGTGGCATGACCATCCGCGTCGGCGACGAAGTTATTGATGGCTCGACGGCAGGCAAGATTGCTCGCCTTCGCGCCGCGATGGCATAAGCCGAAACGACAGAAACGATTAAGTAATTGCTGGAAGATACTACCGAGAGCAGGAAGAACATGGCGGAGCTGACGATCTCCTCCGACGAGATCCGTAGCGCGATTGCGAACTACACCTCGAGCTACTCCGCGGAGGCCTCCCGTGAGGAGGTCGGCGTGGTCATTTCGGCAGCTGACGGTATTGCGCAGGTTTCGGGCCTGCCGTCCGTCATGGCGAATGAGCTGCTCGAGTTCCCGGGCGGCGTTATTGGCGTCGCACAGAACCTTGACACCAACTCCATCGGTGTCGTGGTCTTGGGCAACTTCGAGTCGCTTAAAGAAGGCGACGAGGTCAAGAGGACTGGCGAAGTCCTCTCCATCCCTGTGGGCGAGGACTTCCTCGGCCGCGTAATTAACCCCTTGGGCCAGCCGATTGACGGCCTGGGCCCGATCACCGCTGAAGAGGACCGCGTCCTCGAGCTGCAGGCACCGTCCGTGCTGCAGCGTCAGCCGGTGGAAGAGCCGATGCAGACCGGCATCAAGGCAATTGACGCCATGACCCCGATTGGTCGTGGTCAGCGTCAGTTGATCATTGGTGACCGTAAGACGGGTAAGACCGCCGTCTGTATCGACACCATTCTGAACCAGAAGGCTAACTGGGAGTCTGGCGACAAGAACAAGCAGGTTCGCTGTATCTACGTCGCCATCGGCCAGAAGGGCTCCACCATTGCTGGTGTGCGCCGCACCCTTGAGGAGCACGGCGCGCTGGATTACACCACCATCGTGGCAGCACCGGCGTCCGACGCCGCCGGCTTCAAGTGGCTGGCACCGTTCTCCGGTGCTGCTCTGGGGCAGCACTGGATGTACCAGGGCAACCACGTCCTGATCATCTACGATGATCTGACCAAGCAGGCTGAGGCCTACCGTGCGATTTCCCTTCTGCTGCGCCGCCCGCCGGGCCGCGAGGCATACCCGGGTGACGTTTTCTACCTCCACTCCCGTCTGCTGGAGCGTGCTGCAAAGCTCTCCGACGACATGGGTGCAGGTTCCATGACCGCACTGCCGATTATTGAGACCAAGGCGAACGACGTCTCCGCCTTCATTCCGACCAACGTTATTTCCATTACCGACGGCCAGGTCTTCCTGGAGTCCGACCTGTTCAACCAGGGCGTCCGTCCGGCAATTAACGTCGGTGTGTCTGTCTCCCGTGTTGGTGGTGCCGCACAGACCAAGGGTATGAAGAAGGTTGCCGGTAACCTCCGTCTGGAGCTGGCCGCCTACCGTGACCTGCAGGCCTTCGCTGCCTTTGCGTCCGACCTTGACTCTGCCTCCAAGGCTCAGCTGGAGCGCGGTGAGCGCCTCGTTGAGCTGCTGAAGCAGTCCGAGTCCTCTCCGCAGCCTGTCGAGTACCAGATGGTGTCCATCTTCCTCGCAGACCAGGGCATCTTCGACGTCGTTCCCGTCGAGGACGTACGCCGCTTCGAGAAGGAGCTGCACGATCACCTCAACTCTGCAACCCCGCAGGTGTTCGAGCAGATTCAGGGTGGCACCGCTCTGACCGACGAGTCCAAGGATGCACTTGTTGCAGCAGCCAAGGACTTCACCCCGTCCTTCCGCACCACCGAGGGCCACAACCTCGGCTCCGAGGCGCCGGTTGACCCGCTCGCCGCTGAGGACGTCAAGAAGACCGAGCTCAACGTCTCCCGCAAGACGGCCAAATAGAGTCCGCACACTCTAAGAATTAACCGTCTAGAAAAAGAAGGGAGGAGCGAAAACCATGGCTAATCTTCGTGAACTGCGTGACCGCATCAGGTCCGTCAATTCCACCAAGAAGATCACCAAGGCACAGGAGCTCATTGCTACCTCGCGCATTACCAAGGCTCAGGCCAGGGTCGAGGCGTCCCAGCCATATGCGCGCGAGCTGTCCAACGTGTTGAATAAGCTTGCCGCGCATACGTCCCTGGATCACCCCATGCTCCGTGAACGTGAAGATGGCAAGGTTGCCGCTATTCTCGTGGTCTCGTCTGACCGCGGTATGTGCGGCGGCTACAACAACAACATCTTCAAGAAGGCGGCCGAGCTCGAAGCCCTGCTCAAGAGCGAAGGTTTCGAGACCGTCCGTTACGTCACGGGTAACAAAGGTGTTGGCTTCTACAAGTTCCGTGAAGCTGAGGTCGCAGGCAGCTGGACCGGATTCTCGCAGGATCCGACCTGGGAGTCGACGCACAACGTGCGCCGCCACATCATCGACGGCTTCGTTGCCGGTTCGAAGGGCCAGGCCAAGACCCGCGAGGGCATCAACCTCGAAGGTGAGACCGTTCGCGGTTTCGACCAGGTGCACGTTGTGTACACCGAGTTTGAGTCCATGCTGACCCAGACGGCGCGTGTGCAGCAGCTGCTGCCGGTGGTACCGGTTATTGAGGAAAAGGACTACCACATGGGTGAGTCCGCGCTTTCCGACGCCGAACCGAACACTCAGATCAACCCTGATTACGAGTTCGAGCCGGATGCGGACACCCTCATGGACGCACTGCTTCCGCAGTACGTGTCCCGCCTCCTGTTTGCGATGTTCTTGGAGTCCTCGGCCTCCGAGTCCGCCGCACGCCGTACCGCAATGAAGTCTGCAACTGACAACGCGAGCGAGCTGGTCAAGGACCTCTCCCGCGTGGCCAACCAGGCACGTCAGGCGCAGATTACCCAAGAAATCACAGAGATCGTCGGTGGCGCTGGGGCGCTCGCCGAAAGCGCAGAAAGTGACTAGATTATGACTACAGCTCTGCAAGAGCAGAACACACAGTCGTCGGCTACCGCCGGCCGTGTGGTGCGTGTCATCGGTCCGGTCGTCGACGTGGAGTTTCCGCGTGGCGGGCTGCCGGCACTGTACAACGCACTGACCGTCGAGGTGACCCTCGAGGCTGTTGCAAAGACCGTCACCCTTGAGGTCGCTCAGCACCTCGGTGACAACCTCGTCCGTGCCGTGTCCATGGCTCCGACCGACGGCCTCGTCCGCGGTGCAGCCGTGACCGACACCGGCAAGCCGATTTCCGTCCCCGTGGGTGATGTGGTCAAGGGCCACGTCTTCAACGCCCTCGGTGACTGCCTCGACCAGCCGGGTCTGGGCCGCGATGGCGAGCAGTGGGGCATCCACCGCGAGCCGCCGGCATTCGACCAGCTGGAGGGCAAGACCGAGATCCTCGAGACCGGTATTAAGGTCATCGACCTTCTCACCCCGTACGTCAAGGGTGGCAAGATTGGCCTCTTCGGTGGTGCAGGTGTGGGTAAGACCGTTCTTATCCAGGAGATGATTACTCGTATTGCACGCGAGTTCTCCGGTACCTCCGTCTTCGCCGGCGTCGGCGAGCGCACCCGTGAGGGCACTGACCTCTTCCTCGAGATGGAAGAGATGGGCGTTCTCCAGGACACCGCCCTCGTGTTCGGCCAGATGGATGAGCCGCCGGGAGTTCGTATGCGCGTGGCTCTGTCCGGCCTGACCATGGCGGAGTACTTCCGCGATGTTCAGAACCAGGACGTGCTGCTGTTCATCGACAACATCTTCCGCTTCACCCAGGCAGGTTCTGAGGTTTCGACCCTTCTGGGCCGTATGCCTTCTGCTGTGGGTTACCAGCCGACTCTGGCTGATGAGATGGGTGTTCTGCAGGAGCGTATTACCTCCACCAAGGGTAAGTCCATTACCTCCCTGCAGGCCGTCTACGTGCCGGCCGATGACTACACCGACCCGGCTCCGGCCACCACCTTCGCCCACCTCGATGCCACCACCGAGCTGGACCGTTCCATTGCGTCGAAGGGTATTTACCCGGCAGTGAACCCGCTGACCTCTACCTCTCGTATTTTGGAGCCGGCCATCGTGGGCGAGCGCCACTACGAGGTGGCACAGCGTGTCATCGGTATTCTGCAGAAGAACAAGGAACTCCAGGACATCATCGCCATCCTTGGTATGGACGAGCTGTCCGAGGAGGACAAGGTCACCGTTCAGCGTGCACGTCGTATCGAGCGCTTCCTGGGCCAGAACTTCTTCGTCGCAGAGAAGTTCACCGGCCTGCCGGGCTCCTACGTGCCGCTGGCTGACACCATCGACGCCTTCGAGCGCATCTGCAACGGCGAATTCGACCACTACCCAGAGCAGGCCTTCAACGGCCTGGGTGGCTTGGACGACGTCGAAGCTGCGTACCAGAAGCTGAGCGAGAAGAAGTAGGGAGAGGCACATGGCTGACATCACCGCCGAATTGGTTTCCGTCGAACGCCTGCTGTGGACCGGCAAGGCCACCATGGTGACGGCTGAGACCACCGAGGGTGAGATCGGCGTGCTTCCTGGCCACGAGCCCATGGTCGGTCAGTTGATCGATAATGGTGTCGTGACCATCCACCCGGTGGACGGCGAGCGCCGCGTCGCTGCTGTCCAGGGTGGCTTCCTCTCCGTATCCGAGAACAAGATCACCGTCCTCGCAGACTGGGCCGTCTGGGCCAGTGAGGTCGATGAGGCCCAGGCTCAGGAAGACCTGAAGTCTGAGCGCGAGCTGACGAGGTCTCGTGGTGACGCCGCACTGCGCGCCGTTCGCCGCTTCAACAGCTAACGGATTAGCGGAGAGGGGAGAGAACGGGCAGCAATGACCGCCCTTCCCACTCTGACCTAAAGACAGCCCCCTGGTGCTCCTTATCGAAGGAGCATCAGGGGGCTTAGTCTTCTGCGAAACAACTGGCATTGAGCTGTTGCTAAGCGGTACAATCGATGAAACAATTCGCATTTCCGTAAAGGACCGTTTGCCATGAATACTCAGGTGCTGCAATGGCTGCTTTTTCTGCTCGCCCTGATTGTTCTGGCTGTCATCGTTCTTGCAGCGGTGCGCTTTTTCACCCTCCGCTCTCGGGGAACTTCGGTGTTGTTGCGTCTGCTGCCGGCTAAAGACTCGCACTCGTGGCGCCATGGCCTGGTGCGCTATAACGGAGAGCATATGGAGTACTTCAAACTCCGTTCCGTTCTCCCCAGCGCTAATATGCGCTTTAATCGCCTCGACATCACCCTCAATGGCACTCGCCCGCTCGATGATGACGAGGCTTCTTTTATGCCCGCAGGTGAGCAGATTATGCGTATGAGTGTGCACGGCAAGGACTATGAGATTGCCGCCGATGCACAGGGAATCATGGCACTCAACGCGTGGGTGGAGGCAGCTCCCTCGAAGCGCAAAGAGAAGCTGGATTACCACCAGATGCGCCAGCGTGCCACCCGCTTTCCTAAGAAGTAGGCCGTACCCGTTAGGGTAGAGTGCATGCGTGTTGTCATCGCCCGTTGCTCTGTAGATTACGTCGGCCGCCTCGACGCCCACCTGCCCTTGGCGGACCGCCTCATCCTTATTAAGGCTGACGGCTCAGTCTCCGTTCACGCGGACGACCGTGCCTACAAGCCTTTGAATTGGATGACGCCTCCCTGCACGCTCGACGAGTCTGACATCACCGATATCGACGGTGAGGACACCGGAGAAAAACTGTGGCTCGTTGAGAACCCCAAAGGTGAGCAGCTGCGTATCACAATCGCCGAGGTCCACCAGGACATTGAGATGGAGCTCGGTGAGGATCCCGGCCTGGTGAAGGACGGCGTCGAGGCGCACCTGCAGGAGCTGCTTGCTGAACACATCGAAACTTTGGGGGAGAAGTACTCCCTAGTACGCCGCGAATACCCCACGGCGATTGGCCCGGTGGACATCATGGCGAAGAACGCTAAGAATGAGTTCGTCGCCGTGGAGGTTAAGCGTAGGGGAGGCATTGACGGCGTCGAGCAGCTCACGCGCTACCTTGAGTTGCTCAACCGCGACGATCTCCTAGCCCCGGTCCACGGTGTGTTCGCCGCCCAGGAAATCAAACCGCAGGCCCGTACTTTGGCGGAAGACCGTGGTATCCGTTGCGTCGTGCTTGACTACCAAGAACTGCGCGGCATTGAATCCAACGAGCTGCGGTTGTTCTAATGCCACGCCGCAATCGTCGAATCCGCGAGGAGCCACGCTTTCTGCCGCGCGATGGCAGTTCCTTCCTTGGCTCGCAGACCGTCCCGGGCCCAAGCTGGGCACATGGCGAGCCCTATGTCATGCGGCATATCGGCAGCTCCGCCGCAACCAAGTTCTACGTCTGCCCAGGCTGTAACCAGAACATTCCGCCCGGGGTGGCACATATCGTCGCGTGGCCTCGCGATACCGGCGGGCAGGGCGATGACCGCCGACACTGGCACCGCCACTGCTGGGACCGGCGGTAGACTAGCGGGCATGATTGTTGCCTTTTCTGTAGCGCCGTCCGTCGTGGGCGATGAGAGCGCCGAGATGTCTGACGCCGTGGCGGAAGCCGTACGGGTCGTCCGCGCCTCTGGCTTGCCCAACGAGACCAACGCCATGTTCACCCTCATCGAGGGCGAGTGGGACGAAGTCTTTGCGGTGATCAAGGAGGCCACCGACGCTGTCCGTGCAGTTTCTCCGCGCACAAGCCTGGTTATCAAGGCTGATATCCGTGAAGGCGTGACTGGGCAGATAACTCAGAAAGTAGAATCCGTTAACCGTTACTTGGAGGAGAATCAGTGACCGGACCGTACGTAGGAGGTGCCCTGGACCTAGGTGCCATCAAGCAGCAGGCAGAAGCCAAGGCCAAGGCGCAGGAGCAGGGGAACGCAGGTGCGCCAGCCGGCATTCAGCCGTTCTTCGAAGTCACTGAAGAGAACTTTGAAAATGACCTTGTCCGCCGCTCGGCGGAGGTTCCGGTCATCGCGTTGATTGGTTCCCCGCGTTCGCCCGCCTCTGAGCAGCTGAAGAAGGACTTCGAGGAGATGGCTGCCGCCGGTGGCTTGAAGTTCATCGTGGGCTACATCAACGCCGATGTTGTACCGCAGGTGGCCCAGGTTTTCGGCGTGCAGAACTTGCCGACTACCGTGGCTATCGCCGCCGGCCAGCCTGTTACTAATTTTGAGGGCAGCCAGCCGCGCGCGAACTTGGAGCAGTGGATCGCGGCGATAGTGGAGAAGCTCGGACCACAGCTCAAGGGCCTGCCCGAGCAAGAGGAGGCTGGGGAGGGCCCCGCAGAGGAAGTAGCGGATCCACGCCTCAGCCTGGCGGAAGAAGCTCTCAACCGCGGTGATTTCGATTCCGCTATTGCCACCTACGAGGAGATCCTGGCTGCCGAGCCAGACAACGTGGAAATCAAGCAGGCCCGCGATACCACGCTGCTGCTCAAGCGCCTGGACCCGGCGAATCGCAGCGAGGATCCTATCGCCGCGGCGGATGCCGCTCCGGAGGACGTGTCCAAGCAGCTCGATGCCGCCGACGCCGAGGTTGCCGCCGGTGCTCCCGACCGCGCCTTCGAGCGCCTCATCGAGGCCATGAAACGCACCGCCGGGGACGATAAGGAACAGCTCAAGATCCGTCTGCTGGAGCTCTTCGGGCTCTTTGATTCCGGCGATCCGCGCGTGCTCGCCGCACGCACGAAGCTGGCTAGTGCATTGTATTAATTTCCCTTCCTTGTGGAGTTCCACGAGCAGCTGCAGCCTTCACGGGCGCTTGTTGCACCTCACACTCAACCCTCAGGATTGACTGATTAAGTCCTCTCCTGAGGGTCTTTTTGTGTCGACGCTGGTGTGTGAGGTGCCTCATGCTAAATTCATTTTGGTGTCATAACGCACACTTTGTTTTTAGCTCTTTCAGGAGGACTCTCATGCGCAAGCTCCTCGGCGTCATCGGCGCCGCCTCTCTTGCTTTTACCCTGACCGCCTGCGGAAGCGATAGCTCCGATAGCGCCGGTGGCGCGAACTACGTTCGCGTGCCCGGTACCGAGCCGCAGCAGGGCCTGATCCCCGCAATGACGAATGAGAATGGTGGCGGACGCATCGTCGACATGTTGTATTCCGGGTTGGTGTACTACGACGCCGAGGGCAACGTGCACAACGAGATGGCGGAGTCCATCGACAAGGAAGGGGAGAAGACCTACAAGGTCACGCTCAAGCCCGACCTGAAATTTTCCGACGGTTCTGCCGTAACTGCGGATACCTTCGTCGATACGTGGAATTACGCGGTGGCCAACGAACAGCTCAACGAGAGCTTCTTCTCCTCCATCAAGGGATACGGGGAAGGCGTCAAGGAGATGGAGGGCCTCAAGGTCATCGATGAGCACACCTTCACCATCGAGCTCACCCAGCCGGAAAGCGACTTTCCGAGCCGCTTAGGCTACAACGCCTACTTCCCAGTCCCCGCAGCCGCACTGGAGGCCCCGAAGTCTTTCGGCGAGACCCCGGTATCGAACGGCCCGTACAAGATCAAGGAATGGAATCACAACCAGAACCTGATCATCGAGCCCAACCCGGAATACAAGGGCGACCGTGCTGCACAAAACGACGGCATTGAGTTCACCTTCTACGCTGATTCCAACGCCGCGTACATGGACCTGTTGGCGAATAACCTCGATGTCCTCGAAGCCATCCCGTCCTCTGCCTTCGGAAGCTATGAACAGGACTTGGGGGACCGCCAAGAAACCAAGCCTGCTGCCACCTACCTGGAGATGTCCATCCATATGGAGACCCCGCATTTCAGTGGGGAAGAAGGCGCGCTGCGCCGCAAGGCAATCTCGATGGCTATCAACCGCGAGGAAATCGCGGAGACCATCTTCCACGGCACCCGCACACCGGCCCGCGAGTTCACCTCACCGGTCCTGAATGGCTACAACGACAGCCTGCCCGGTTCGGAGAACCTGGACTATAACCCGGAGGAGGCGAAGAAGCTCTGGGCGGAGGCCGATAAGAAGTACGGTGCTTTTGAAGGCTCGTTCCCCATTAACTACAACACCGATGGCGACAACAAAGATTGGGCCGATGCCGTAGCCAACAACATCAGCAACACGCTGGGAATTCAAGCCGTGGGGAACCCCTACCCGGACTTCAAGTCCTTCCGCGATGCCTACCGCAGTGAGCGCATGGACGGCGCCTACCGCACGGCGTGGTTCGCCGACTATCCTTCCAT
The DNA here is from genome assembly GCF_024586525.1 of Corynebacterium sp. BF-R-2. NCBI lineage: Bacteria > Bacillati > Actinomycetota > Actinomycetes > Mycobacteriales > Corynebacteriaceae > Corynebacterium > Corynebacterium sp. BF-R-2. The sequence goes on from NZ_JAMFTP010000019.1 coordinate 24,369, forward strand.
GGGCAACTTCCTCGGGCCAAACTTCACCACGGGTGTCGCCTCTAATGACTCGAAGTACTCCAACCCGGAGTTTGATGAGCTCATCGTCAAGGCCAACGGCGCCGCAAATGAGGAGGAAGCCGCAAAGCTCTACAACCAGGCACAGGAGCTGTTGTTGCGTGACCTTCCTTCGATCCCGCTGTTCTACCCGAACGTGGTCGGCGGCTGGTCCGAGAACGTCCAGGACGTGACCTTCAACTGGAAGTCCCTGCCGGTGTACTACGCGGTGAAGAAGAACTAGCGCTCTGGTCCTACTGGCACACCGCAACACGATTACAGTAGGGTGGCATGACCTCCGTACTTTTTCTTTGTAATACCAACCGCGGTAAGTCCCAGATGGCGGCTGCCTTAGCCAGGAAGCATGCGCCCGACTGGGAGATTCACTCCGCAGGAGTAAAGACCACTGAACAGCATCGTGAGCAGGGCGTTAATGCTGAGGCGCAGGCCTCCCTTGCAAAGGTCGGCGCCGACATGGCAGGTACGCCGACCTTGATTGATTCCGACCTCGCATCTTCGGTGGACCACGTCATCATCGTCGGTGATGCCGACTATGACGGAGTGGCTGAGCGTTGGGAGATTGAGGACCCGTCCGTACGCGGCCTAGAGGGAGATGAGCGAATGGATGCGCTTCGCGATGACATCGATGCTCGCGTACGAGCTTTCCTTGATGGTCACGCGCAGGACTGAAAACTAAAACTGCCCGAGTTGCCAAAACTAGGGGCTGGAATTCGATCTCAGCGGTGATCTTTGGCAGATCAGGCAGTTGTGCTTTGAGAAACTAGCCGCGGAAGGTATACCACTGCACCGAGTTGGCCGGCAGGTGTAGATGGACGTGGTTGCCTTCGGAGCGCACGCGGTGGGCAAGGTCGTTGCCAGCACCCTGGTAGACAGCGTCGTCTGTGTTGATGACTAGCTCCCATTCGCCATCGCGCGGCACCCAGAGGTCATAGTTGGGCACGGAACTGCCGGAGAAGTTGCACACCGCCAGCAGCGCGGAGCCGTCCTTGCCGTAGCGGACGTAGCCGAGCATGTTGTTGTTGGCGTCGTCAGCCTTGACCCACTGGAAGCCGTCCTGGGTAAAGTCCTGGGTCCACAAGGCCGGGTGCTGCTTGTACACCGCGTTGAGGTCGCGCACTAGGCGCTTGATGCCGTGGTGCCACTCGTTGCCCCAGCCTTCCAAGTTGGACCAGTCCGCGAATGGGCGGCCCAAAAGTGTAATTGCGGGCCCAAGAAGCGGTGATGCGCCCAATCGAACGCTAAGTCAGCGGCTGCTGGCCTCCGATACTCCAGTGATAATCAAAGGTTTTAAGCTCTGGTTGGCGCCAGTCATTTCGCTCCTCCAGATGAACCATTGTCCACACGTTGTCAACATCCGATCCAATATGACGGGCAAAAAGAACGGCCATCGAGATTTCCGTGTCGATGATGATCTCTTTCCACATCTGGTGTCTTTTCATCTCATCGTCGGAGTAGCTCACCACGCGAATATAATGTTCAAACCCTGCTTTGGACGCCCGCGTAATAGACCGCGGATAGTGTAACCACGGTGGATTTTTAAACGTGTTACCCCAAAATTCCGGATACCGATTGTAGTAGAGAAATACGCTAGGTCCTCCAGCGCCAGAAGGTGGAGCACCTCGGTGGATTAACTGATTATTACAAGCATCTGGACCGTCGTGACTGATCTCCATGCCGTTTCTGAAGGTAATTAGTTCCGATTGAGCAGGATAAGCATCAACGTGATAGGTGGTGTAATCAATGAACGGTCCGTCTTCATCAGCAGTACCGTCGGGATAATAGATGCAATCGTACGAGACATTTCTTGTGAGGTTATGTGTCATGAGCTGCTTCAGCACACCAGAGGAACACAAATCTACTATTTCTTCGCATTCAATCACTCCTTGGTTTTCGCAAAAATCATCCCACAGAAAGCTGTGCATATTTGACTCCTCCCCTCAACGGGGTTTACGTATGATCATCAATAGGATTGGTAAACTTACACAAATCAGCATGATGGGAATACTCGGGACAGTCGTAACGCCCGATAGCGAACCTGTACCCACCAAAGCTCTGGTTGTAGCCCCATTCAGGAACTTGAAGCGAAATACCATCTATTTCGGTAAAATAGGTTCCCGGCTCTTTAAGAATATCGTAGGTCACCTTATCTGCGTTGCTTAAGCCCGGCGCAGTTACCGTATTGGTTGACTTAGTAGTCGTATAGTCAAACCTGCGGGAAATATCTTTTCTAAGTCGGCTATTCACCTGGAAAGTGAAGCTAGGCAAATCCAAGTTTTCGACGCTCACAGCTAGATCTCCATAAGCGCGCTGAATCAAGCTGTCAGAGACAGTCCAAGCAAATTCTCGAGACCATCTGGGTTCTATATTCTCGAAGGGAGAAGGCGGATCAGTTTCTCCAAAGCAGAAACTAATCTTTTTAACAGCCTTGTAATCCGATTTTCTGAACGGGCCGCTCATCGACCCAGACTCGTAAAAATCGCATTCGACTCCAGTCATGCCCGTCGAATCTCTCGCGGACCATAATTCGGGGATAGGTATATTTTTGGCCACGTCCTCTACTGTGGGCATCCCAAAGTAGTCAAGGCCATTAGCTGTAATGGAAACCCCGCGGTTTGAACACATAAACTGCATTCTGTCTAGAATTCCCATTTCCTGTGAGATTCGAGAAACTGCATGTAGACATGAAAACGGCTGCCAGAAAACGTTAGGATCCCCGTAGAGGACTCCACCCTCGAAGTTCTGTTCCTGTCTTCCTTGGTTATTGATGAATACGTCACCAATCGGATATCCATAAGCACTTCTTTCGTAACCTTGTGTTGCCCAAGAAAAAAGTATGCCACCGCTGACTGAATGTGCTCCGTGTTTCGGTGTCCAGTAGATCATTCCGCCTTCGAATACGTTGTAGCGTCCAATCCCATCAGGAGTTGTTAATTCATCACTTATTGGGTAACCAAGTTCACTGTTTTGGGCGCCCATGGATTGCCACTTGTCATAGATTGCGCCCTGGATGCTGGCTTGTGATAGGGGAAGTGTATTGTGTGTGTAGACATGCCCGCCTTGGAAGTCCTGCTTATACCAAGCATTTCCCAGAGTAATATCACTGGTAGTGGGGTACCCGAGGAAACCTCCTTCCCATCCGTGGCGCTCCCAAACTTTTGATACGGGAAGGCTAACAGTATGTGCTCCAGTTGTAGGGTGCCAATAGATAAATCCGTTGACGAATTCAGAGCGCTTCCCGACCCCATCAGGATTAGTTAACTCATTGGACTTGGGTAAAAGGAGAAAGCTGGTAGGTCCACCGATGCTGTCGTATTTCTCCTTAATCAGGCCGCAAACTTCAAAGCTTATCGGCCAGTAGACGCTACAACCTCGACGAGCATACAAAGCCGGACTATCCGGGGCTGCAAGCTGTGCTTCCCGGGTTTCTGCTTGATCAGCTTCTGACTTCTCAACTTTGGCAGGAATCTCTTCACGGTCAGAGCGCATCTGGCCAGGTATAACTTCGCTGTTGGGATTGGAGGTTGGGTGCCATTCTTCGAGTCCTTGTGGGTTAAGCTCTTCCTCCGTAGCCTGATTAACCACATAATCTTCAGCTCCCGGAGGCGTCGGAATGCCCCACTGGGCAAATGGTCCATCGATTGTTGGCGCCGGTACCGCATCACTTTTAATGCCTGGTTCTTGAGATGCCTCGAGCGTCGGCTGCGACTGGGAATTTTGAGTTGAACCGGAAAAGGATGATTGAGCTACTGCGGTGCTCGACAAACTACTAATCAGAATACTTGTTGAGATAGCCGCGATTACTTTACGTGGGAGAACATTCATGATGATCCTTGGGCGGGAGTAAGAGAGTACTTGTTAAGCTACCCTAAAGGGAGGTGAAAGTCCGCGTTATTAATGTGAAAAACCTCTCAATTTACAGGGCTAGTCATGAAAGTGTCACGCTCAGCCTTATATCGTTAGCTTGCGCGTGTGTCGTGCTAGGCTCACCTGCCGTCGGAACTGAAGGCGATGATAGCGATTTAGCTACTCTGCAAGCAGGTCAGTTCCGGTAGTTGTTGAACGAATTTTTGCTTTATGTCCCGTGATTCCGAGCCTAGATGACACTGAAGATGACCGCAGTCAATGCTACTGCACAGCAGAATATTTAGGGAATGATTTTTGATTGACTGCGAATCAGAAGCCGCAAATTCACCTATTATGTATGGATCCTTTTCGTCCGTAAGACGGGGAAGTGGTAGGCATCGCCGCTATCGATATGAAACCTTCGGCTGAGTATTGCGCCTATCAAAGGTGATAAAGGAATTAACTCCACTGCCTTCGCTCTTGCAATTGAACCATTGGTTGTCGGCGTTCAAGCCGATCTGACAGGAGCATAGCCGATGAACTCATCGGCGGGTTCGCCCCAAGCAACCATTTTGGCAATTCCGGCAGTGGTGTTTCAACGGTCTTGTCAACGGCGCGTCACTCAGCTTAGCCGCGGAAGGCGTACCACTGCACCGAGTTTGCCGGCAGGTGCAAGTGAAGGTTGTTGCCCTCCGAGCGCACGTGGTGCGGCAGGTCGTTGCCGGCGCCCTGGTAGACGGCGTCGTCTGTGTTGATGACTAGCTCCCACTCACCGTCGCGCGGCACCCACAGGTCGTAGTTCGGGACGGAGCTGCCAGAGAAGTTGCACACCGCGAGTAGTGTAGAGCCGTCCTTGCCGTAGCGGACATAGCCCAGCATGTTGTTATTCGCGTCATCGGCCTTGACCCACTGGAAGCCGTCCTGGGTGTAATCCTGCGACCACAGCGCCGGGTGCTGCTTGTACACCACGTTGAGGTCACGCACGAGGCGCTTGATGCCGTGGTGCCACTCATTGCCCCAGCCTTCAAGGTTGGCCCAGTCCACGGAGTTTCCCTCAGACCACTCGGTGGTCTGGCCGAACTCTTGGCCCATGAACATCAGCTGCTTGCCGGGGTGGGAGAACATGTAGCCGTAGAGGGCGCGGAGGCCGGCGGCCTTATTCCAGTCGTCGCCAGGCATGCGCTCCCACAGCGAGCCCTTGCCGTGCACAACCTCGTCGTGACTGAACGGCAGAACGTAGCGCTCCGAGTAGGCGTAAATCATGGAGAAGGTCAGCTCGCCGTGGTGGTAGCTGCGGTGAATGGGCTCGTGCTTGAAGTATTCGAGCGTGTCATTCATCCAGCCCATGTTCCACTTCAGGTTGAAGCCCAGGCCACCCTCGTGCGTCGGGGCAGTCACACCCGGCCAGGAGGTGGACTCCTCAGCGATGGTGAGAACACCCGGGTGGGTGCGGTTCAGCGTCGCGTTGGTCTCCTGGAGGAACTGGACTGCCTCAAGGTTTTCGCGGCCACCGTACTGGTTGGGCAGCCACTCGTCGCGGGAGTAGTCCAGGTAGAGCATGGACGCAACGGCGTCGACGCGCAGGCCATCGACGTGGAATTCCTCAGCCCAATAGAGGGCGTTAGCGACGAGGAAGTTGCGGACCTCGTTGCGGCCAAAGTCGAAGACGTAGGTTCCCCAGTCGGCCTGCTCGCCGCGGCGCGGGTCCGGGTGCTCGTAGAGGGCCTGGCCGTCGAAGCGGCCCAGTGCCCATTCGTCTTTGGGGAAGTGGGCCGGTACCCAGTCGATGAACACGCCGATGCCGGCCTTGTGCAGGTCATTAATGAGCGCGCGCAGCTCATCCGGGGTACCCCAGCGAGCAGACGGCGCGTAGTAGCCGGAGACCTGGTAGCCCCAGGAGCCGCCGAAGGGGTGCTCGGCCACGGGCAGCATCTCCACGTGGGTAAAGCCGTGTTCAACCAGGTAGGGGATGAGCTCCTCGCGCAGGCTGTTGTAGTTGGCGCCGACCTTCCAGGAACCCACGTGCAGTTCATAGACGCTCATGGGTACATCGAGGTCGTCGTTGCGCTGGGTCATCCACTCGTCATCGGACCACGCGAACTCGGACTTCGTCACCACGGACGCGGTCTCCGGCGGAGCGATGGTGCGCTTGGCCAAGGGATCAGCCTTGTCGACGCGCGGGGCGTTCTTTCCGTGGACGGCGAACTTGTAGCGCTCGCCCTCACCGACGCCGGGGATGAAAAGTTCCCAGATACCGGTGGAACCCAGGCAGCGCATGGGGTACTGGGTTGGGTTCCAACCGCAGAAGTCACCAACCACGGCAACACCTTCTGCATTTGGGGCCCACACGGCGAAGGCGGTGCCGGTGACCTCACCCATGTCGGTGGTGTAGGTCTTGAGGTTTGCGCCGAGTACGTCCCAGAGGCGCTCATGGCGCCCTTCACCGATGAGGTGCTGGTCCAGGGTGCCCAAGGTAGGCAGGAAGTGGTAGCCATCGGCGACTTCGATTGAAGGCTGGTCTGGGTAGGTGATCCGCAGACGGTAGTCCGATTCCTCCGCCAGCGGAGCCTCCCAGATATCGTCGCCCACAGCGGTCATGGCGACGGTTTCCGCTGCGGTGACGAGCTCGACGGCTTCGGCACCGGGGCGACGAGTACGGACGGTTCCCTCATGCCACCCATAGAAATCATGGGGAGCATGGTGGCGGCAGTTATTGAGGCGTTCAAGATCAGAGGCCGGGATGTTCATAATGACCAAATTACCTAACTCTGACCGTCCGCGCGGGCCAAAAGGAAACTAGGCGCGGTAGTCCTCGACACGGCGCCACGCCAGCTGCTCCTGCAGGTCGTGGTCGGCAGGGGGCAAGATGAAGATGTGGGCGACGTCGCGAAGCGGCTCTAGGCGCACAAAGTTACGGTCAGACCACTCATATGCCGAGCCACTGATGGCGTCTTGGACGGTGAAGTGGTCGCCCGGTTGGCGGCCCACGGCCTTAAGGTCTAGGTAGACCGTTGCTTCCTGGGCGTTGCGCGGATCAAGGTTGACCACCACGAGCACGACGTTGCCAGTCGCCGCATCTGCCTTGGAGTAGGCGATGATGGCGTCATTGTCGGTGTTGTGGAAGCGCAGGGTACGCAGCTGCTGGAGGGCCGGGTTTTCGCGGCGAATGACGTTGAGAAGGCGGATGTAGGATTCCAAGGAGTCCCCAGATTTCAGGGCTGCCTGGAAGTCACGCGGGCGCAGCTCATACTTCTCCGAGTCGAGGTACTCCTCGCTGCCAGGCGCCACGGCCTGGTGCTCGTAGAGCTCGAAGCCAGAGTAGACGCCCCACAGCGGGGAGAGCGTGGCGGCCAGGGTTGCGCGGATGGCAAACATGGCACGTCCACCGGTCTGCAGGGATTCGTGGAGGATATCCGGGGTATTGACAAAGAGGTTGGGGCGGCAGACATCGGCCTGCTCCACGTGCATCTCGGCGAACGTGGTCAGGTCATACTTGGAGGTCTGCCACGTGAAGTAGGTGTAGGACTGGGTAAAGCCAGCCTTGGCCAGGCCAAACAGGCGCGGCGCGCGGGTAAAGGCCTCGGAGAGGAAGATGACCTCCGGGTGGGTCACGTGCACCTTGGAAATCAGCCAATTCCAGAAGTTCGCCGGCTTGGTGTGCGGGTTATCCACGCGGAACGTGGTAACACCGGCCTCTACCCAAATCATGACGATGCGGTAGATTTCCGCGTAGATGCCGTCTGGGTCGTTGTCGAAGTTCAGCGGGTAGATGTCCTGGTATTTCTTGGGTGGGTTCTCGGCGTAGGCAATGGTGCCGTCAGCGAGCACGGTGAAAAACTCCGGGTTGCTCTCCGCCCACGGGTGGTCGGGGGAAGCCTGCAGCGCTAGGTCCAGCGCCACCTCGAGGCCCAGTTCCTCGGCCTTGGTCACCAGCTTCTTGAAGTCCTCCATCGTACCCAGCTCTGGGTGAGTGGTGGAGTGGTCCTGGATAGCCCACGGGGAGCCGACATCGCCCGGCTCTGCTACAACGGAATTGTTTTTGCCCTTGCGGTGCACCTCACCGATGGGGTGGATAGGTGGGAAGTACACGGTGTCGAAACCCATCCCGGCGACGCGCTCAAGGGCCTGCGCTGTGGTGTCGAACGTGCCGTGTACGGGATTGCCGTCTGCGTCCCAGCCACCGGTGGAACGCGGGAAGAGCTCATACCAGGAATTGAAGAGGGCATCTCGGCGTTCGACCAGTACCTCGTGAATCTCACCTTCCACCAGCAGGTGGCGTAGAGGATGGTGGTGCAGAATCTCGGCCACCTCGGGGGACAGTGCGGTGCGCACGCGCTTGTCGACGTCCCCCTGCTCATCCCGCAACTCCTTCGACGCGGCGAAGAGCAGGTCTGCCTTCTCGCTCGGGCACTGAATTGCGGCCTCCTCAAAGAGTTCTGCGCCGTGGAGGAGATCGTTGCTGAGCTCTTGGGCAGATTGGCCGGCCTCCATCTTCTTGGTGACGGCATTGCGCCACGTGGCCATGGGATCCGACCAGGCATCGATGCGGAAGAACCAGCGGCCGGGGGTAGCTGGGGTGAAAACGCCGTGGACGCGGTCTTGGTCATTCGGGTCCACCGTCATGGTGGAGGCAGATGTAGCGGGGGAGTCGTTGTTCCATACCGACAGGGTTGCGGCGACGGCGTCGTGGCCCTCGCGCCACACCAGTGCGGTGACAGGAACAACCTCACCGACCACGGCTTTCGAGGCTACTGTGCCGGAGAGAGAAGGGCGGACATCGTCGATACCAAGGCGTTGAGTCATGCCCATAGAATAATGCAGCTGTGTCAGTTTCACCGGGGAAGGAGAAATTCAGCCACAATGGTTCCTGTGAACACTCCTGAGCAAAATGGTGACATGAACCTTGAGAACCAGCCCACCGATGAGGATTGGCTGATTGACTTCCGCGGCGTCGAGCTGCGCCGTGGGGGAAATACCCTGGTTGGCCCCGTGGACTGGCAGGTCGAGCTCGACGAACGCTGGGTCATCATCGGGCCCAACGGCGCAGGCAAGACCTCGCTCGTGCGTATGGCCTCGGCCGAGGAATTCCCCTCTGCCGGCGTGGCTTATCTCATGGGCGAGCGCCTAGGCAAGACCGATATGCGCGATCTGCGCGCAGCCATCGGTATTTCTTCCGCCGCCGTGCAACACCGCATCCCGGACGGCGAGCGAGTCGATGACCTTGTGATCTCTGCCGGCTACGCCGTGCTGGGCCGCTGGCGCGAGGATTACCAGGATATGGACTTCTCCCGCGCCGATGACATCCTCAAGCAGGTGGGCGCCTACCACCTGGCCAAGCGCACATGGGGCACGCTGTCTGAAGGCGAAAAGAAGCGCGTCATTCTCGCCCGCGCGCTCATGGCCAATCCCGAGCTGCTCATCCTCGACGAGCCCTCCGCCGGCATGGATCTGGGCGGCCGCGAGGACCTCGTGGGCTACCTGGGAGATTTGGCCATGGACCCGGATGCCCCCGCCATCGTCATGATTACCCACCACGTGGAGGAAATCCCTTACGGATTTACACATGCGATGATCCTTGATGAGGGTAAAGTCGTGGCCAAAGGACTCATCAATACGGTGCTCACATCGAAGAACCTTTCCACGGCTTTCCACCAGCCCATCCAGGTGGACCGCATCGGGGACAGGTACTTCGCCCGCCGTATTCGTTAGTTCGCACGCCCCCGCTTGATAGCGCAGTAGCGGTATCAATGACATGGAAAGTTGCATGAGCCAGCCCTACCACGACGCCCTGGACGCCATTGATAGTGGCGACACCACCGGCTTCAACGGTGCCCGCTTGGCCGCAACGGTTCTCCTTCTGCGCGATAGTCCCGAGGGGATCCGGGTGTGGATTCAAGAACGCGTGCACACCATGCGCACTTACCCCGGACACGTCGTTTTTCCCGGCGGGGGAGTCGACCCTCGTGATTTCCCGCCCCGATCCTGGGATTCTGGCGAGCTCTGGGCCGGGCAGTCCGTCATCTCGATGGCCCGACGCATGGGAGTGACCAAGTACAAGGCCCACGCCCTCGTCTTCGCCGCCGCCCGCGAGCTCTTCGAGGAAGCCGGCACTCTGCTGGCGATCCGCGAGGACGGCATCGTCTCCGATGCCTCGCGCTACCACCGAGAGCGTGAGCTTCTCGAAACCCACGAGATCTCTTTCACCGAGTTCTTGGCCCACAACGGCATGCGCGTCGACGCCGACATGCTCCTTCCGTGGTCTCGCTGGGCGGGGGAATTCAAGAACCACTGGTTTGACACCTTTTTCTTCATCGGGGTGCTCCCCGAAGGCCAAGAACCCGACGGCGAAACCGGGGAAGCCGACGATGCCGGCTGGTTCGACCCCCAGCTCGTCCTTGACGGTTGGCGCGCCGGGCTCGTGCGCCTAGCCATCCCCACCTGGGCACAGCTCAAGCGCCTGACCTCCTATGCCACGGTCAAGGAAGTTCTTGATGACGCCTCCTTTTCCGACCTTCGCCCCATCATCGGTGACCCCGAAGACGACGAGCGCTACCGTGAATACTTCACCACGTCCCCCATCGACCGCATCTAGAAACACCACACCATGAGCTATACCCTCGACGAGGTCGCCTTCCTGCGCGAAAACACGAGCGCTATTGACGCAGCCGCCGCGGACCTGGAGGGGACAAAGAAGGCGCAGCTGAGGGACGTCGCCAAGCTCCAGGCCCAGTTCGGCGAATACGGGCGCGCGGTGGCCGAGCTGCTGAACTCCCGTCGCTCAGGGAAACTGCCGGGGGAGTGGCTCATGGACCACGACTCCGCACAGCAGGCCACGCCCCCAGCCGTCGCCGCCTACCGTGCGCAGTTCCTGCGTGAACGCGGCGTCGACCTTGTCCACGACCTCACCTGTTCCATCGGTACCGAAGGTCAGGCTTATGCGCCCGGCACCTACGTGGGAAGTGACCTTGACGCCCCGCGCGTCGCCATGGCGCAGCACAACATCGCGCACCCAGTCTTCCGCGCCGATGCGCTCACGACGACAACCTCGGCGCAGGTGTGCATCGCCGACCCCGCACGGCGCCAAGGCGGCACCCGCATCACCCGCCTAGACCAACTCCTGCCGCCTCCGCAGGCTCTCCTAGACACGCACGGCGAGATGGCTATCAAATGTGCCCCAGGTATCGACCACTCCGAGTGGGAAGGCCTCGCCTGTGTTGTGAGCCTTGACGGCGGCGTAAAAGAGACCTGCCTATACACACCCGGCCTGGGCACGGGAAAGCGTGCGGTGATTCTCTCCACGTCCCCGGCGGTTGCCCCAGACGTCATCGAGGACGACATTCCAGAACACGAGCTTCCCGATGCCGGCCCCATCGGACGCTTTCTCATCGATCCCGACGGCGCCATCGTGCGCGCCGGACTGGTGCGCCATTACGCCGCCCGGGAAGGGCTGCACCAGTTGGACCCGCGCATCGCGTATCTCACCGGCGACCACCTGCCGGAGGGGACTTCAGGATTTGAATTCATTGAGTTGGTCCCCATGAAGAAGCTCAAGGCGGCCATGGCTGCACACGATGTGGGCTCCCTGGAGATCCTGGTACGCGGGCAAGACGTGGACCCGGACCAGCTGCGCAAGAAGCTCAAACTCAAGGGCTCCACGGCCAAGACACTCGTGGTCACCCGCATTGGGGCCAAGGGAGTCGCGGTGCTGTGCGGACCGCGAGTAGTATCGTCCGAAGGTAATTACGCACCCTAATAGTTTCAAAATTTACGGAAGGGGAAGTGCCCACATGCCAGTCATTGTGGCTCTGGTTAAGCACGTACCGGATACGTGGTCAACAAAGACCCTCGAGGCGGACCACACTTTGGACCGCACGTCGGTGGATAACGTCATCGACGAGGTTAATGAGTACTCCGTCGAACAGGCACTGCGCCTGCGTGACGACAACGCCGATGCCGGCTATGAGGTCGTCGCCCTCACCATGGGACCGGCCACTGCCGACGAAGCCCTGCGCAAGGCCCTGGCCATGGGCGCGGACCACGCCGTGCACGTTGTCGACGACGCCCTCGCCGGCGCCGACGCCCTGGCTACCGCCTGGGTACTCAACGCCGCCATCAACCAGGTGGCGGAGAAGTTCGGCGAGGTCCAGGTCATCACCCTGGGTAATAACTCTTCGGATGCCTCCACTGGCCTTGTTGCCGGTCTGCTGGCCGAGTACCGCCAGCTGCCCGCGCTCACTGAGCTCAAAGCCGCCTCCCTGGCCGGTGCTACCGCTACCGCCACCCGCGAGGATGCCCACGGCCACTGGGAGCTTGAGACCAATCTCCCGGCCATCCTGTCCTTTACCGACAAGGCCGATAAGCCGCGCTTCCCCAACTTCAAGGGTCTCATGGCCGCCAAGAAGGCCGAGGTGACCACGTTCGCTGTGGCCGACCTCGGCATTGATGGCGTGCCGTCCACCACCACGGTCACCGCCTCCGCGCAGCGCCCAGCTCGTACCGCCGGTGAGGTCATCACCGATCCGGATCCGGCCGTGGCTGCCGCCAAGGTCGCAGATTTCCTGGCCGCCAAGAATCTCATCGAGGGTTAAAGGAGAAAGCACATGTCTCACGTTTATGTCCTAGTTGAGCACGAAGAAGACCAGCTCAGCCCCGTCACGGGCGAGCTCATTACTGCCGCCCGCGCTCTCGGCACCGTTTCCGCCGTGGTCGTGGCCAAGGATGCGGCCACCGCCTCCTCCTTTGACGCCGAGCTGGGCAACCTCGGCGCCGCCCAGGTTGTTCAGGCCACCGCCGCGGACTATGAACAGCGCATCGTCACCCCAGAGGTTGACGCCCTCCACGCGCTGGCCGCCAATAACCCGGCGCCCATCGTGCTGGCCGCCACCCCGACCAACAACGAGATTGCTGGCCGCCTTGCGGCTCGCTTGGGCTCTGGCGCCCTCGTCAACGTCGACGGCATCAATGCTGATGGCACCGCGCACCACACCATCTTCGGTGGTTCCTACGAAACCTCCTCGACGGCTACGGGTTCTGTCATCTACACCCTGCGTCCCGGCACCGTTACTGCGGAGCCGCAGCCGGTCACCGCAGCACCTGCACCCTTCGAGCTGCCTGCCGCCACCGCGAAGGATGTCACTGTCACCTCCTTCACCCCGGCGGAGAAGACCGCTCGTCCGGAGCTAACCTCCGCCAAGGTCGTCGTTGCCGGTGGCCGCGGCGTGGGCGACAAGTTCGCCGATGTCGTCGAGCCGCTTGCCGATTCCCTCGGTGGCGCCGTCGGTGCCACCCGCGACGCCGTGGACGAGGGCTTCTACGACCCCGCCCACCAGATTGGCCAGACCGGCGCAACCGTATCCCCGAAGCTCTACATTGGCCTGGGCATTTCCGGTGCTATTCAGCACACCTCCGGCATGCAAACCTCGGAGACCATCGTCGTGGTCAACCAAGACCAAGACGAGCCCTTCTTCCAGATCGCTGACCTCGGTGTGGTGGGTGACCTCCACGAGATCGCCCCGGCCCTGGCTGCGGAGCTGACCAAGCGCAAGGAGGCCGGCAACTAATGCCACGCTACCTCGATTACGCAGCCACCCAGCCTATGCGTCAGTGCGCCATTGACGCATGGACGCAGGCGGCGGGCTCCCTCAACCCGGGCGCGTCCTATGCCTCCGGGCGCAAGGCGCGCTCCGTGCTGGACGACGCCCGCGAAACCGTCGCCGATCTACTCGGCTGCGAACCCATCGAGGTCATCTTCACCTCCTCCGGCACGGAGGCTGACAACATCGCCATTCAAGGCCTTTTCCGTGCGGCGTCGGACACGACGCCGCGCATCGTTTCGACCCCCATCGAGCACCCAGCTGTGCTCGAGACCGTGGAGAAGCTCCACGCTGAGCACGGAGCCACCGTGGAGCTCCTGCCGGTCGATTCCACCGGCCACGTCAGCGACTTAAGCGCCCTGGATACCCCGGCTGCCCTGGCTACCTGCATGTGGGCCAACAATGAGACCGGTGCCATTCAGCCGGTCGCGGACATCACCCAGCGCGCCGCTGCGCAGAACACCCCGGTTCACATCGACGCCGTGCAGGTCGCCGGCAAGCTGCCCATCAACTTCCACGAGCTGGGTGCCACCACACTCGCGGCCAGCGCCCACAAGTTCGGCGGCCCGCGCGGTATCGGCCTGCTGCTAGCACGCCGTACCCCGGCGCCACTGCCACTGGCCTTCGGCGGCGGCCAAGAGCGCGGCATCCGTCCCGGCACCGTTGATGTGGCCAGCGCGAGCGCACTTGCTGCAGCCCTGCGCGAATCCGTCGATGAGATGGAGCAGGAGACTGCACGTCTGAGCGCTCTGCGCGACAAGCTCAAGGCTGGCATTGAATCCAGCATTGAGAACGTCATCATCAATTCCGCCGAGCCCACCTTGGCTTCCCACCTGCACGTGTCCTTCCCTGGCACGGACGGCGACAGCCTCATCATGCTTCTCGACGCCGCCGGCATCGAAGCCTCCGCCGGCTCCGCCTGCCACGCGGGCGTTAACCGCATGTCCCATGTACTCGAAGCCATGGGCATCGACGAGGAACACGGCCGCGGCAGCCTGCGCTTCAGCTTGGGACGAATGACCACTGAAGAGGACATCGACGTGGTTATCAACGAACTTCCGGAGATTATCCGCCGCGCGCGGTCGGTGTAGGGGCTATACGGCTTTCACGTAACCGCATCGGAAGTTTCGGTGTACTCTTAGCAGACATGTTGCAGTTTGTTAGACAAATCACACCGGCCTAGCACATGCGTAGGTTGGGCACGGGCTTGGTCGCCGTGGGCGTTTATACCACGGTTATTATGGCTGCCGTCGTGGCTTTTCTTGCAGCAACGCTGTACTCTTCGGTCGACGGTCACCTAGGTGGATACGGGGTTGAAGTCGAATCCGATAGTCGCGCTACAGGACGTGAAGATTTCTTTAGAGATTTGGGTGCTTTTGCCCGCGAGAATGGTTTTGAGGTTGCCATAAACTATTCCTCTCTGGCCGTTTCCGGTGGAGAGTACCGGGTTTATTCGTCCACACTTTCTCCAGACAGCGAACGGCTGGAACGACCGCGTTTCGAGCGCGGAGGCGTTGACGTGGTTTATCCGCTTGAAGACTTCCCCCACCGTGATCCACGGCAAAACATCTTTATCAAGGGTTCTGCCGCGGACGAAGAAGCGCTGATACGGTGGCTAGAATCCCAGGGACTTGACGTAGTTCCACTAAAGAATCGGATGGTTCAGATATTCGCTTCGTCAACAATTCCCGTGCTCATTATCTTGGCCATGCTTTTGTGTCTCGTTCTTGGAGCAGGCCACGCTCTGTCCCGATCCCGGGAGATCGGTATTCACCGCTTGCTGGGGCTGAGCCTCTTGAGAACAGTTGGCATTGAAGCTCAGCGCCAGAAAGGAGTTCTTTTAAAGGCATTTCTCTGTGGCCCGTTGGTCGCCGCTGGGTTGCTCTACGCATATAACGGTTGGGCAATGGCCGGAGTCTTCTGGGGTATTTTTTGCCTCGTCTGCCTCACACTGTTCGTCGTTCTGCTCTCTGGATACCTCGGCGGCCAACTCCTCGTTCGCCTGACCTCCATTCCCCAATCAATTAAGGGAAGAATCCATGCGAGGCCAATTCTTTATTCCTTGTTAGCCGTCCGGTGTATAACCCTTATTGCAGCTTTGAGCGCAGTTGCGACGTTGGTGGGGTTCGCCGCGGAAATCGACGAGCGCCACCGCTTGCAGGAGGCCTGGGATCACCATCGCGGTCCGCAAGAGTTCGCGTTGAATACGAATACTGCTTTCGAAGAATGGGCGAGTTCTGACACTGCGGCACCGTTCCGAGCCGCCGACGAGTCAGGAAAGCTACTACTCGTAGACCCTTTTTGGTTGACGTGGCCCATCGAATTAGAAGCACCCGTTCTGCTGGTAAACCAAGAATACGCGCGGCGGGCCGGGGTCACCGAGCTCAACGGCACAAACGTAACAGTCTGCTCACCGAAAGAACTGTCGCAGAGTTCCATGAGAACTATCGAGGACACGCTGGACTTTGAGGCTAGCTACACCGAAAATTCTGCCCCCGCTATCGAGTGGCATGCTCCTTGTAGCGTAGGAACAGCGTTCACCTACGATGTGGAGCTGCGCCCAGTGGTCGATGACCCGATTCTCGTCATTCTCCCTCCCGGCTTAGCGCCGTTGGGGGACCATAATCTGATGTCCAAGGTTTCTCAACAAGTCCTCTTATCGTCGTCTGCTGAAGTCCCAGAGCAACTTTTGACGGGGAGTGCGGGCACGACGCTGTCTTTTTCTAGACCGCGCGAGGACTCGTGGCAGGCTAGCGTTCGCAAGGCCGAACACAACGTGGTTTTGTGGGGATTGAATACCTTGGTCGCAGTACTGCTGGTGACAATCTTGGTCGGTGCCACCGTGATGACGTTTTGCATAGCCTATCGGCGCAAGATTCATGTGGCATATATCTGCGGTCGAAGCCCCTGGTGGGTGTCGAAGCAGGTGGTAGCCATGGAGATAGCCTTTTTCGTGGCGACGATCGGCTGGCTGTTATTCAAGATCCGCGAGCACAAGCAGCAAGCCGAGTTGCGCGTGCCATCGACATGGAATATCGGATTTGAGAATCAATGGTCATCGTTGACTATCGCAGCGGTTGTCGGTTTCGGTTCAGTATGGCTGGCAACTTCCGTGCTGTTGACGCTTCGGGCAGCATCGCGGTGGGATGCACGGGAAGGAACACAACCGCAATGACGATTTATGTACGAAACCTATCGTGTGCTTTTGGAGCTCGAGCGATTATCCAGGACTTCACTGCACACTTTGACGCGGGGCGACTGAGCGCGCTGACGGGTGCCTCGGGTAGCGGCAAGACTACTCTTCTCAATATGCTGGGCGGACTTATAGTTCCGGATTCAGGAAGTATTGAGTTCGAAGGCCAGGACCTTGCGGCGATGAGTTCGCGTGAACGCCGTAAGTTTCGTCGGGCGAATGTTGGATATCTGTTTCAGGACTATGGATTGGTCTCAGACCTGACGGTGGAGGACAACATCAAGATTGCTGTTCCCCGTGTCTCCAGCGAAGCAGTAGGCGCAGTATTGGCTGATGTTGGGCTTGGTGGAACAGAAAAGCGAACGGTCAGTGAACTGTCGGGCGGTGAGCAACAACGCATTGCTTTAGCCAGATTGATTCTCGCAGAGCCGAAGATTGTCCTGGCTGATGAACCCACGGGCGCTCTTGATGAGGAGAATTCGCACCTCGTCCTCATGAAACTGCGTCAGTTCGCGCAGAATGGTGCCGTGGTTGTCGTGGCCACGCACTCTGCGTATATTGCTGAAAATGCCGATACGGTGGTGAAGCTCTGACCTAGCGGGGAATGCAGCTGGCAAGAATTGCTTCGGTGTTGCGCCACAGCGGCTAGGGTCCGTCAGGCACAATGTTGTCATGTCGAAGTTCTCTGAGGTCCTAGAACAGCTGCGTGAAAACCAACCAAAGGCAAAGTATGGCATCGCCTTTGAGAAGCTGATGGTCAACTATTTCAAGACCGACCCGACCTTGAAGAACCAATTCGATGAAGTCTGCCGCTGGACGGATTGGCGCTACAACGGAGGCAAGTCAGATACCGGCATTGACCTGGTAGCTCGCCGCGTGGATGATGGCACGTGGACTGCCATTCAGTGCAAGTTCTACGACTCCAAGGCGCGCATCCAGAAGTCCCACCTGGATTCCTTCTTCGAGGCTTCCGGACATTCTTTTGACACTGAAGAAGGCCGCCAGCACTTTGGCAGCCGCTTGATCATTTCGACGACGGATCACTGGTCCTCCCACGCGGAGGATGCCCTGGCCAACCAGATTATTCCGACCAGCCGCATTGGCATCTCCGCCATTGCGGAGTCACCCATCAACTGGGACGTGGCGTTCCCTGGCTCGGAGGTGCGGGATAAGACTATCCAGATCAACCTTTCCCAGCGCGAGACTTTTGAGCCCCGTCCGCACCAGCAGGCGGCGATCGACAAAGCCATCGAAGGATTCACAACCCATGACCGCGGCAAGCTCATCATGGCGTGCGGTACCGGCAAAACCTTTACCGCCCTGCGCCTAGCGGAGCGCGTCGCTGAGGACAACGGCGGTAAAGCCCGCATCCTCTTCCTCGTGCCGTCTATTTCCTTGCTCTCCCAAACCCTGAAGGAGTGGACTGCTCAGGGCCGCCTCGACATGCGCGCCTTCGCGGTGTGCTCCGATAGCAAGGTCTCCAAGAAGGCTGAGGACATCGCCGTCTATGACCTTGAGGTTCCCGTTTCTACCGAGGGCAGGGACATCACCACACGCTTTGAATCCGGCAAGCGTGCCAAGGGCCTTAACATCGTCTTCTCCACCTACCAGTCCATCCAGGCAGTGCATGAGGCTCAGCAGGTTGGCCTCGATGATTTTGATCTTGTCATCTGCGACGAGGCACACCGCACCACCGGTATTACTCTTGCCGGTGAGGACGCCAGCAACTTCGTCCGCGTTCACGATGCCGACTACATCAAGACCGCCAAGCGCCTCTACATGACAGCCACCCCGCGCCTTTATGACGAAGCCGTCAAGGGCAAGGCCAAGGAACACTCGGCGGAGCTGGCTTCTATGGATGATGAAGCCATCTACGGCCCGGAGTTCTACCGCCTTGGCTTCGGTGAGGCCGTGGACAAGGGTCTGCTGACGGACTACAAGGTGCTTGTCATGACCGTGGATGAATCCGTGGCTGCCCAAGCCATGGCACAGAGTGAGAACAACCAGGTCAACCTTTCCCTAGCTTCTGCCATGATTGGCGCCTGGAATGGTTTGGCCAAGCGCTCCGGCGAATTGCAAGGCAAGAAGGGCGGTTTCGACGAGGACGCCCAGCCCATGCAGCGCGCGGTGGCCTTTGCCAAGGACATCAAGACCTCCCAACTCATTGCGGAGACCTATCCTTCACTCATCGGTACCCACCAGGAACTGCTCAAAGAAAAGGCAGTGCTGAACGACGTCTCCCTGACCAATATCGACCTCAACGTCGCCGCCCAGCACGTCGACGGTGGCATGAACGCCATGGAGCGCGGCACAAGGCTGTCCTGGCTGGAATCCCCAGCAGGGGAGCACGAGTCCCGCATGCTCACCAACGCGCGCTGCCTGTCCGAAGGCGTCGACGTCCCCGCGCTAGACGCTGTTATCTTCTTCAACCCCCGCAATTCCATGGTGGACGTGGTCCAGTCCGTCGGCCGCGTCATGCGTAAGTCTGAAGGCAAGGACTACGGCTACATTATCCTGCCCGTGGCTGTGGCCAGCAACGTCTCCCCAGCTGAAGCACTCAACGACAACCAACGCTTCAAGGTTGTCTGGCAGATCCTCAACGCGCTGCGCGCTCACGATGATCGCTTCAACGCGAAGATTAACTCCATCGCCCTCAACGGCACGGCCGGACAGGAAGACTTGCCGATTGACGTCGTTCACG
Source organism: Corynebacterium sp. BF-R-2 (assembly GCF_024586525.1). Taxonomy (NCBI): domain Bacteria; kingdom Bacillati; phylum Actinomycetota; class Actinomycetes; order Mycobacteriales; family Corynebacteriaceae; genus Corynebacterium; species Corynebacterium sp. BF-R-2. The sequence goes on from NZ_JAMFTP010000019.1 coordinate 43,756, forward strand.
TCCCAGGGGACGACGAGAAAAGCGACGCTGAGAAGCTCAGGGAAGCGGATGAAACCAAAACCCCAGAAGCACTGGCTGATAACTCAACCGTGACCCAGCAGATTGCCTTGTTCTCACTGGAGCAGTGGCAAGAAGCCATCTACACCAAGCTGGTGGACAAAGTCGGCACCCGCACCTACTGGGAGGACTGGGCAGACGACGTCGCCACCATCGCGGAGAACCAAATCACCCGCATTAAGGCGCTTCTCGACGGCGCCGATGGAACCCTGCGCACCGAGTTCGACAGCTTCGTCGAAGGCCTGCGCAATAACCTCAACGATGGCATCAGTGACGAAGATGCCATCTCGATGCTCTCGCAGCACCTCATTACGGCACCGGTCTTTAACGCGCTCTTTGAAAACCATGACTTCATCACCCACAACCCGGTGGCGCAAGTCATGGAGAAGATGGTTAAGGCTTTGTCCAAGGCGAACCTCGATACCGAAACCGAGTCCCTGGAGAAGTTCTACGAGTCCGTTCGTGTTCGCGCCTCTGAGGTGAACTCTGCCTCCGGTAAGCAGCAGGTCATCAAGGAACTGTACGAGCGCTTCTTCCGCAAGGCCTTCAAGAAGCAATCAGAAGCCCTTGGCATCGTCTACACCCCAGTCGAAATCGTCGACTTCATCCTGCGCGCTGCTGACGACGTATCCAAGAAGCACTTCAGTAAGGGGCTTACCGACGAAGGCGTGTGCATCCTCGACCCCTTCGCCGGTACCTCCACCTTCACGGTTCGCCTCCTGCAGTCCGGCCTCATCAAACCGGAAGACCTCGCCCGCAAGTACGCCAACGAACTCTTCGCCACCGAGATCATGCTGCTTGCGTACTACGTCTCAGCGGTGAACATCGAGACCACTTTCAACGCCCTGCGCGAAGAAGCAGCTCTCCGCAATGGCGAGCCCGCACCCGAGTACGTCCCATTCACCAACATCGCGTTAGCGGATACCTTCCAAATCCACGAGGAAGGCGACATCCCGGATCTCAACATCTTCCGCGAGAACAATGAGACCATCGAGCGTCAGAAGAAGGCGCCCATCAACGTGGTGATTGGTAACCCGCCGTACTCAGCAGGGCAGAAGTCCGCGAACGACCTCAACGCTAATCTGAAGTATCCGAGCTTGGATAAGCGCATTGCGGAAACGTACGCCGCAAAGTCCACTGCGACCAATAAGAACTCGCTGTACGACTCCTACCTAAGAGCTTTCCGCTGGGCCACTGACCGTATCGGCGACCAAGGCGTGGTCGCGTTCGTCTCAAACGGCGGCTGGATCGACGGCAATACCGGAGATGGAGTACGTCTGTCGATGGCTGAGGATTTCACGGATCTCTATGTGTTCAACCTTCGCGGCAATATGCGTAACTCCAACTGGCGAGCGGAAGGAGGTCAGATTTTCGGTGCAGGATCGCAGACCACTATTGCAGTGTTCATCGGAGTAAAGGACCCGAACAAGACCAATTTCAGCTTGCACTATATACAAACTCCTGATGGTGCAACGCGTGACGAGAAGCTTGAGATAGTTGAAAGATCAACTGTTAAACACATGAAATGGCAAGAACTCACGCCGAATAGGGACGGCGACTGGTTAAACCAGCGCTCTGAGGAATTCTCGACCTGGCCAGTCATAGGCGAGAAAAGAGGCACATCGACAACGTTTTTTGAGCAGTTTTCAGCGGGTTTAAAGACTGGACGAGACACATGGGCGTATGCTCAGACAGAAAACAGGCTGCTATCGAATCTCGGAGTTCTGGCCGGTACTTATGCCGAAGCAACCGCGGCGCTGCACAATTGGCTCACTGAACAAGGAATCTCAAAACCCCGGGAAAGGGACGTGACTGCATTCCTACAGACGCATCAGCATTTTGCAGACACTACTAAAGTTTCCTGGAATCGGACGCTGAAGAACCTTGCAGCTAAGGACACGGAGATTCCGGTACGCCGTAGTCGGGTATATCGTTCGCTCTATCGCCCATTTATGGAGCAGCGGGTCTACTTCGAACAGTCACTTAACGATATGACGTATCAACTCCCTTCGATGTATCCAACCCCGGAACATCGGAATATAGGAATCATAGGAACAGCTGCTGCTGATAGGGCAAAGTTTGCAGTGCTGTCATCTGAAAATTTGATTGATCTGAACTTCTGGGGTGTTCCGGGCCAATACTTCCCCCGCTTCACCTGGGCAGCCGTTTCGGCCGACGATGGTGGGTTGTTTGGTGAGGGGAGCGTCGCCAAGCAGGGCGAAGCCAGCATCTACGGTTCGATTGGTGAGGTTGTTGATGGGTACGTGCGCGTGGACAACATCACTGATGAGATTAAGGCTCTCTACCGCGATGCGCTGGGTGCTGACATCACGGGTGATGACATCTTCCACTTTGTCTACGGCAAGCTGCATGACCCCGTCTACCGCACGAAGTACGCGGCTGACTTAAAGAAGATGCTGCCGCATATTGAGACGCCAACGTCACGTGGGGAGTTCGACAAGTTTGCCGCTGCTGGTAAAGAACTGATGGACCTGCACGTGGGCTATGAATCCGTGGAGCCGTGGTCACTAGACATTCAGGTCAAGGGTGATGAGTCCGACCGAGAGACGTGGCGTGTGCTCAAAATGAAGTGGGCCAAGCGCAAGGACCCGGAGACGGGAAAGAACGTCAATGACGTGACCAAGCTGATCTACAACAAGCGCGTGACCATTGCTGGCATTCCGGCCGAGGCGGATGAGTACATGCTGGGTTCGCGCTCAGCTGTCGCTTGGCTGATTGACCGTTACCAGGTCAAGAAAGATAAGGCCTCTGGCATCGTCAACGACCCGAATGATTGGGCTGACGAGGTGGGCAACCCGCGCTACATCGTGGACCTCATTGGGAAAGTGGTGCGCGTGGCGATGGAGACGGTACGGATTGTGGATGGGCTGGGTTCTGAATAGCGATGCAATAAGCTGAGCCACGGTATTCGTGGCTGTGGCGCATCCTGCCCTGAATTCCTGGATGAACTGAGTCCGCAAGCTTGGGTGGGGCGTCGCCAAGCACAGCGTGGTAGGCAGAGCTATGGAGTTGGCGCCGAGCGTTGGGACCTAAGACAAAAGGTCCAGCCCGAAGTACGCGACAACGGGAATCAACGACGCTACCGAAAGCACGATTGCGATGATGGCTTTTCGTTTGCTTTTAGGCGCGTCAGTGTTGAGCGACGCGATGGCGATGAAGGCAAAGAGTGGTGCGAGAAAAGGCGCTGCAAAACTCATCCCGATAAGGATGAATATGCCGAGGAAGCCGAAGAAGTAGGACGCGGCATCATCGCCGCCCGATGCAACGCTGTCTGCAAAGATCAAGGAGAGTAACCCCAGCGCCCACCCACCCAGAAGAATTGCGGAGCCCCTCAGTGCGAGGTTCTCGTTAAGGAATCTTTTGAAGTCGCGGCGCGGGGGAAGTTCCGTTTCCTGGGACTCTTGAGGTGCGTCGGGGTCGGCGGGCTGCTGTGGGTCGTTGGGAAGGTGTGGGTCGATGGAGGGGTGGTCCATGGCGCTGTCCTTCTTTGGCGTCGTTATCGCCTGCCGTTTCGGCGTAGTTGGTAGGGGCAATCCGCGTAGTTGGTCGGGGTTTTCCGGATAGGTGGTAGGGCTCTCTGTTTTCGGTCATTGTATAGGTGGCGTTGGCACAACTTGTGTCGGCGCG